>JANMKR010000201.1:0-6309 GCA_031372145.1 Actinomycetota bacterium
CCCGGATGACGCGAAGGTCGTGACGACCCGCAGGATCGACAAACTCGGGATCGCGATCGCAGTGGAGGGCGAGCCGCTGTTGCGGACGCAGGGCTTCACGTGGGAGGGCTGGGACACCGTCCGGTGGCACGAGCGCCGCAAGGCCGGCTGGCCGATCCTGCGCAAGGCCTACCAGGAATACCTGGGCCCGTTCGCACGCTGAACGGCACGTGTGTCGAAAGTGTCACATTCAGGTTGATCGGACCCATCCGAAACCCCACAATCCTTCTCGCCCAAAGGGTTTCGGGAAAATCCGTGTCTGAGACAAGAATGGACGAGGGCGCCGCGCGAAACGCGCGGCGCAACTTCCATTTTTCGCCCAGCGGTGTGGGCGTTTGCAACGCCCGCGCAACTGACACCAAGATCAAGAAACCTGCCGCCGATTTCCGCGAACAGGTCGACCACGAGCGGTGGCCGAGGCGGCAAAGATTCGTCAGGCGACCCTGCGGCGGCTTCTCGGGTGGGCGCGGTCAAAATCCTCGCGCAGGTGAGCCGCCGTGACGTGGGTGTACACCTCGGTCGTCACAGGGCTCGCGTGGCCCAGGTGCGCCTGCACGTAGCGGATGTCGACGCCCGCTTGAATCAGGTGCGTGCCGCATGAGTGGCGCAATGCGTGTGGGAAGACCCGCTGACCCTCGGCCAGCAGGCCGGCGGCATCGGCAACCTGCTGCACGCTCTGCCAGACCGCCCCGCGTCCGATCCGTCGTCCTCTGACGGTCAGAAAGACCGCATCGGCGTCACGGTGCCTGGCCTGATCGCTTCGCGGCGCACGATCCGCAGCCCGAAGCTCTGGCCGCCCAACGCGGAGATACGCGCGGAGCGCCGCCAACGCGACACCGGGAATCGCGACGGCACGCTGCTTTGCGCCCTTGCCGTGAACGAGGACATACGGGTCCTGAGGGTCGTCGAGATGACAGTCCGACAGGTTGAGCGACGCTGCCTCACTCGCCCGCAGCCCCAGTCCGTAGAGCACCTCGATCAACGCATGCGTGCGTGAGCCCAGTGGGCCGCCCGTCGTCGCAGCCGCATCACACATCGCACGCACCTGCGACTGGTCGAGCGCCACGATCTCGCGGCCCAAGGCCCGGTGCGCGTCGACCACGCCGCCCGGCGGCGTCAGATCGCTGACCGGGCTCTCGAGCGCGAACAGACGTGCCCACCACTTGCAGAACGCACGAACCCCGGCGACGCGCCGTCTGCGACTCGCGGCCGTGCCCTCCAAGCCGTCACGCCAACCCTGCCACCATGTCCCGGGGATGTCGGTGAGCGCCTGGGCTGCAGCGCGCGCCACCGGGTCGTCCTCGACTCCGAACGCCGTCACCGCCCGTTGCGGCGTCGCGAGCCCCAGCGACCCGGCCAGCACCGTCAGGTCCCGCCGGTAGGCGCTCCGCGTGTTGACGCTCGAACGCGTGGCGAGAAATCCCTCGACCAGCGCCCAGTATCCATCGCCAGGGACGTTCATCCGCGTGGGTGGCCCCGCTTGAGGGCTTGCTGCATCGCACGGGTCGTGACGCCCGTGTAGCGCTGCGTCGTCGCGAGGCTGCCGTGACCCAGAACCTCTTGAACGACACGCAGATGCGCGCCGTCCTGCCCTCCCGGCCCCTCCAGCAGATGCGTGGCGGTCGCGTGGCGCAACAGATGCGGGCCCCCGGCCCGTCCAGCCAGGCGCAGCTGCGTCGCGACCACCCGGAAGACCGTGCTGCCGTCCAGCGGCTCACCGGAGCGCGAGACGAACACGCGCGCACGACCCGCCGGCTCCAGACGGCCGCGCGTCAGGCGTGGCCGCCCGTCCGCGAGCCACGATCGCAGCGCATCGACCGCGGGTTCGGTGAGCGGGACCGTTCGAGGCTTGCCGCCCTTCCCGACGATCCGCAGCATCTCGTGCTCGAAATCGAGCCCCGCCAGCGTCAGGTCACAGACCTCCTGACGACGAAGCCCACTGCCGTAGAGCACCTCGACGAGGGCGTGGTTGCGCAGTGCCAACGCACGCGTGACCGCTCCCGGCTCAGCACCGATCCGACCCGCCGCGCGGTCGACGACCGTGGCAGCCTCGGATTGCGACAAGCGCGGCACAGGCCGCTCGACCAACGTGGGCAGGTCGACCAAGTCACCGGGTGAGCGGTTGGGGGGATAGAGCGGCGCGAGCCATTCCCGAACCGCGACAACCGCCCTGCGTCGCGTCGACGGCGCCCAGTCCAGATCCCTGAAGCAGGCTTCGAGCGCCGAGGGCGTGATGCGCTCGGGCCTCGCAACACCCTGTGCCGCCAGCCACCGCGCCACCCTGCGGCAATCGCCCAGATACTGCTCGCGCGTACGTGGCGCAAGCTCGCGGCGACGGCCTCCCTGGCGCGAGAGTCGGTCCTCCAAATCGTGTAGCGACGACGCCCAGGGATCCACCGCTACGTCTTCGCCACCCCCAGCACCTCAACCTCCCCGATGGAGGCACGAAACGGACGATCCCCCACACCGGAATCCGGCAACGCGGTCAGCCAGATCACGATCTCCGAAAGCCGCGTGGGTTTCGTCACCGCGACAATCGTGGTGCCGCTCGGCAGGACTCCCTGGCCGATGACCGGGCGCGCGGTCGTCGGGTCAGGCGCTTCGCCCAGGAGCTGGACGGCGCCGCCCGGCGTGGGGGACGTGATGCGCACGCCCGTGACGGTCGCCGGACTGGCAAGCGTGACGAGCAACCCGACGCCGGGTTTGATGTCGCCGAAGTTGGAGGTGGCATACCCTTCGGTCATCCACACGGTCTCCGCATTGCCGTCGTTGACGTTGGCAACCAGGTCATTGCGCTCGTGCCCATCGCCCGGCAGCGGGTCGTAGTCGGTGAACCTGACTGGGAGCGCCGCAACGGCAGGGGCCCCGTTGCCCGAACCGTCGATCACCCCGCCCTGCCAGGCGGCGTAGCCCGCCCCACCCAACGCGACGATCGCCGCACCGATGAGCAGCGGAGCGCGACTCCGGCGGCGTACTGGCCGCATGCGCCCGGTCGTCGGATCCTCGGGCGCGGTGATCGCCGTCGGGCCAGAACGGCCCTCAAGCGCGTCCGCAAACGCGGCGGCGGTCGCATAGCGGTCCCCGGGGCGCTTGGCGAGCGCTTGAAGACATGCTGCCGCGACCTGCTTGGGGACGTGCGGCACCAGCTTGCGTGGGTCAGGGGGGGCCTCGTAGACATGCTTGGTCGCCACCGCAACCGGGTTGTCGCCGCTGAACGGGAGCTTGCCGGTGAGTGCCTCAAACAACACCACGCCCAGTGAGTACACATCGCCGCGGGCATCGACCTCGCGACCCTCAGCTTGCTCGGGAGCAAGATAATCACTGGAGCCCATGACGATGCCGGTCTTGGTCAGGTTGACGCCTTCGGCCTCCACGATCCTGGCGATGCCGAAGTCGGTGAGCTTCGCCACTCCCTCGGGTGTCACGAGCACGTTGTGCGACTTGATGTCGCGATGGACGACGCCGCCCGCATGGGCTGCCGCGAGCGCACGGGCCACCTGGCCGCAAATCGACGTCGCCACCCCGACGGGAAGGCGCCCGTCGCGGCGGATCATCGTCTTGAGATCGCGCCCTTCCACGAGTTCGAACACCAGGAACGGCTCATCACCCTCCTGCCCCTGGTCGAGCAGCCGCACCAGGTTAGGGTGCGACAGGCGCGCAACGGCATGGCCCTCGCGGCGAAACCGCTCGGCCAGCTCCGGGTCGTCATGCAGGCGCGCATGCAGCCGCTTGACGGCAACCGTGCGCTCCAAGACGGTGTCGGTCGCACGCCACACCGAGGCCATGCCCCCGCGACCGATGAGTTCTTCGAGCCGGTACCGCCCACCCAGCAGTGCACTGTCGACGCTCATCTCGCGACCATAACCGAGCGCCGCGTCCAGAACCGCTCATCGTGTTCTGACGGCCGTGGTGCATCGTCGAATAGGCACGGTGCGTTGGGGCATGCCACGCCCTCAGGCACACCAGCGACGAGTGGGATGAGCCGCATGACAACCGCTGGGCAGAACCGACCGTGACCGCGAACCGAGCCGCTCGAATGGCCGCGGTTCGGTCACGGCCCTTCGCGACCGATGTCGTGTCCACGGCGCAGAAGGACACGACATCGGTCGCAATGACGCGTGACGACGGTGCATCACTCGTGCTGAGCGGCGCTCTTCGACTCGCTCAGGAACTCCTCGGTCAATTCGCCGTCGTCCGGGACGTGGGCGGCCCGGACTTTCGCTTCGATACGGGCACCCGTTGCTGCGTCGACGTTGTTCCAATACTGGAATGCCTGCTCAAGGACGTCGCCGGTGACTCCGCCGAGCAGGTGTCCGGCGACCGTGTCCACAAACCGCTCCCGGGCGGCGTCGTCCCAGACCTCGCGAACGAGCGTGCCTGCCTGCCCGAAATCGTCATCCTCGGCGTGCAGGATGTATGCGGACCGCATCATCTCGCCGTCGGCGTCCCAGCCGTCCTCGACCGGTCCGGTGATGTCCGCGTAGGGCCGCCCGCCGCTGTTCGGCGCGTAGACCGGAGCGTCCCCGGAGTGTTCGTAGGCCATCGGGCCGTCGAACGTGTACGAGTTGGCGTTCTCCACGCGTGACCTGTTGACCGGCAATTGCAGGTAGTTCGGGCCGATGCGGTAGCGGTGCGTGTCGCCGTAGGCGAAGACCCGACCCAGCAGCATCTTGTCCGGTGAGAACCCGATGCCCGGGACGATGGCGGACGGCTCGAAGGCGGCCTGCTCGATCTGGGCGAAGAAGTTGTCCGGGTTCTTGTTCAAGGTCATCGTGCCGACCTTGATCAGCGGGTAGTCCGAGTGCGGCCAGATCTTGGTCAGGTCAAACGGGTTGAACCGGTATGTCTTGGCGTCCGCGTAGGGCATGACCTGGATCGAGAGCGTCCAGCTGGGGTGATCACCGCGCTCGATGGCATCGTGCAGGTCGCGGCGGTGGAAGTCGGCGTCCTTGCCGGCGATCCGATCGGCGGTTTCGCCGGTCATGTTCATGACGCCCTGGCTTGAGTGGAAGTGATACTTGACCCACACCTTCTCGCCGTCGGCGTTGATCCACATGTAGGTGTGCGAGCCATATCCGTTCATGTGGCGCAGCGTGGCCGGGATGCCGCGATCGCCCATCAGATAGGTGACCTGGTGGGCCGACTCGGGGGTGAGGCTCCAGAAGTCCCATTGCATGTGGTTGTCGCGCAGACCCGTGCCGCCGCGACGCTTCTGTGAACGGATGAAATGCGGGAACTTCATGGTGTCGCGGATGAAGAAGACCGGGGTGTTGTTGCCGACGAGGTCGTAGTTGCCCTCGGTGGTGTAGAACTTGAGCGCGAAGCCACGCGGGTCCCGCCACGTATCGGGCGAGCCCTGTTCGCCGGCGACGGTCGAGAACCGCGCGAGCATGTCCGTCGTGACGTCCGGCTGGAACAACGCCGCCTTGGTGTACGCGCTGACGTCCTCTGTGGTCTCGAACACGCCGAAGGCGCCGGTGCCCTTGGCGTGCACATTGCGCTCGGGAACCCGCTCGCGGTTGAAATGCGCCATCTGCTCAACGAAGTGCACGTCGTGCAGGAGCAGCGGACCGTTGGCGCCGAGGGACAGCGACTCGCCGTCGTTGACGGCGGGTGCGCCGGTACCCGTCGTCGAGCCATGGGGTTCACTCATGCGATCTCCTTGTGGAGGGATTTTCGGTCGGATTGTTGGGTACGGTCTGATCGGGAACGGCGCAGGCGGGGCAGAAACCCCAGTAGGTCACGTCGGTTTCGTCCACGACGAAGCCGTGGTCGATGATCGGGTCGAGGCAGGGCGCACGACCGACGGCGCAATCGACATCTTCGATTGCTCCGCAGGTCCGGCAGACGATGTGGTGATGGTTGTCGCCAACCCGCGACTCGTAGCGGGCGGGGGAGCCGGCCGGCTCGATCCGTCGCACGAGGTCGCGTTGGGTGAGGACCCGAAGCACGTCATAGACCGCTTGGGTCGAGACCGAGCCGTGGTGCGCACGCACCGCCCGCGCGATCGTGGCGGCGTCGGCATGCGGGTGGGCAGCCAATTCGGCCAGGACGGCTCTGCGGGGCGCGGTGACCTTCAGGCCTGCGGAACGCAGGCGTGTGTCGATATCGGCCGTGTCGTCGATGGCATGATTCCATCATCTCATCTGGAATGAGTCAAGATTAGGTGTCCTCGGAGCGCACCTCGGCCGGCTGGGTGCGACGCGGCGCGGGTTGAGGAGCGTGAGACAGTCCAGTACCCTCCATCGGCCCGGGGGGATGCCCGAGTGG
>JANMKR010000206.1:0-33748 GCA_031372145.1 Actinomycetota bacterium
GCCGCGGTGAGCGCCCACACCGCCCGAGATCTCCTTGTCATGCGAACGATTCTACGGCTGCGGCGGGTCTGCGCCCGCGAGACGACCGCCCGCGGAACCACCGTTGTGACGCGGAGCCGGGGTCATCGGCCCCGTGACGGCTCAGACGGCGGTCGTGGGGCCTTGGTCGGCGTCGTCCGCGTCGTCGCCGGACTCGGTCGCGGCATTGTCATCCGGCGCATCCAGAATGACGTCGCCCTCCTCGTCCTCGTCCTCGAACGGACCCGTCCCCTCTTCGACCGGTGCGATCCCTGAGACCTGGTCCTCGTCGCCCATCACCATCAGGCGGACGCCCTCGGTCGAACGACCCGTTCGCCGAATCGACTCGACCGCGATCCGGATGATCTGTCCCATCATCGAGATGAGCAGCAGTTCCTGACCCTCGCGGACCGGGCGGGCGGTGACGAGCTCGCCCTTCTTGTCGGTGACCTTGATCGTGCGAACGCCCTGCGTGGGACGTCCTTTGCGCGGATAGTCGGCCATCGCGGTGCGCTTGCCGTAGCCGTTGCCGGTCACGACCAGCAGGTCTTCGTCGTCGCGGGCGATGCACAGCGACAACACCCGGTCCTCGGGCTTGAGCGTCATCGCCCTGACGCCCATCGTGTCGCGACCCATCGGCCGGCATTGACCCTCCGAGAATCGCGCGGCCTGGCCGCGGGCCGACACGATCAGCACGTCGTCATCGCCGTCGGTCAGGGCCGCGCCGATCAGCTCGTCACCATCGTTGAGGCGGATCGCGATGATGCCGGCGTCCTTGAGGATCGTGTTGAAGCTCGTGAACTCGGTCTTCTTGACCATCCCGTCGCGGGTGGCGAGCATCAGATACCTGCCCTCGCCATAGTCACGTGTGTTGAAGACCTGGCGCACCTCTTCATCCGGCTTGAGCGCGAGCACGTTCGCGATGTGGCGACCACGGGCATCGCGCGCCGCCGGCGGCAGCTCATGCACCTTCTGGCGGTAGACGCGACCCTGATTCGTGAAGAACAGCAACCAGTCGTGGGTCGACGCGATGAACAGGTGGTCGACGAAGTCCTCGTCCTTGACCTTCGCGCCCCGCAACCCCTTGCCACCCCTGCGTTGCGCGCGGTAGGTCGTGACCGGGAGCCGCTTGATGTAGCCGCCGGACGTGATCGAGATGACCATCTCCTCGTCGGCGATCAGGTCCTCGATGTCGATCTCGCCTTCCGCGGCGATGATCTCGCTTCGACGGTCATCGCCGAATCGCGTCTTGACGTCGAGCAGTTCTTCCCGAATGACCTGGTAGACCCGCGCCTCGTCGCCCAGAATCGCCCGCAGTGCGGCGATCATGCCCATCAGCTCCGCGTGCTCTTCTTCGATCTTGCCGACCTCGAGCTGCGTCAACCGCTGCAGACGAAGGTCCAGGATCGCTCGTGCTTGGACCTCGGTCAGGTCAAAGCGCGTGATCAAACCGGTACGAGCCTCTTCGGGGTCCGACGAGCCGCGGATGAGCTCGATGACGTCGTCCAGGTTGCGCAACGCGATGAGGAGACCCTCGAGAATGTGCGCGCGCTGCTCGGCCCGATTGAGACGGAACCGCGAACGCCGTGTGACCACCTCTTTTTGATGATCCAGGTAATGGCGGACGAACGCGTGCAGCCCAAGGGTCCGTGGCGTGCCGTCGACGAGCGCCACCGCGTTGACACCGAACGTGACCTGCGCCTGGGTGTGCTTGTAGAGCTTGTTGAGCGCAACCTTCGGCACCGCGTCACGCTTGAGTTCGACGACGACCCGCAATCCGTCGCGCCCGCTCTCGTCGCGGACGTCGTCCGGTCCGGAGATCTCCGGGATGACTTTGTCCTTGGACAGCTCCGCGATCTTGCGCACGAACTCCGCGGTGCCCACCTGATAGGGCAGCTCGGTGAAGATGATCGCGTTCCTGCCGTGTTTGAGCGGCTCGTTGTGCGCTCGGGCCCTGAGGATGACGCGGCCGCGGCCGGTGCGATACGCATCCGCGATGCCCGTGCGACCCACGATGAACCCGCCCGTCGGGAAGTCCGGGCCCTTGACGTGTTGCATCAACCCGTCGACGTCGATGCCCGGGTCGTCGATCATCGCAACCGTGGCGTCGATGATCTCGCGCAGGTTGTGCGGCGGGATGTTCGTTGCGACACCGACCGCGATGCCCGACGAGCCGTTGACCAACAGTGCCGGAAAGTGCGCCGGCAGAACCGTCGGCTCGGTGCCCTTGTCGTCGTAGTTCGGCGTGAAGTCGACGGTGTCCTCGTCGATGTCGCGCAACATCTCGGTCGCGATCTTCGTCAGGCGCGACTCGGTGTACCGGTATGCGGCGGCCGGGAAGTCGTTGGACCCGAAGTTGCCCTGCCCGTCGACGAGCGGGTGACGCGTCGAGAAGTCCTGGGCCAGCCGCACGAGCGCGTCGTAGATCGCGCTGTCGCCATGGGGGTGCAGGTCGCCCATCACCTGGCCAACGACCTTGGCGCACTTGGTGAACGCCCGGTCGGGCTGCAGCCCCATCGAGTGCATCGTGTACAGGATGCGGCGGTGAACCGGCTTGAGTCCGTCGCGGACATCCGGAAGCGCGCGACCCACGATCACGCTCATCGCGTAATCGAGGTACGACGAGCTCATCTCGAGCTCGAGATCCCGCGGCTCAATCCGCCCGTGTCGATCGATCGCCACGCCTACGCCCCCACTGCCAGCTGGCTGTCAAGCAACGAAAGAGTGGCTTCAGGCATAGCGTTTGCCTTGACCATTTGCCCCTTATACGCCGCACGTACCACGGCACTTGGGCGGCGTATTGAACTCCAGCCGCAGTCAGCGTTTGAGTCGCCCGCAGGGTGGCTCATAGGCCGCCCAAGAGCCGTGCTGAATGCGGCGTATGGATGCCAGCCGCCGAGGATACTTGGGTCGGCCCAACGGGCCGGCCCATAGGCCGCCCAAGAGCCGTGTCCGAGGCGGCGTATGGAAGTCCTATACATCGAGGTTCTTGACTTTCTGGGCGTTGTGCTCGATGAACGCGCGGCGGGGTTCGACCTGGTCGCCCATGAGGACGGAAAAGAGCTCATCCGCAACCGCGGCGTCGTCCATGCCGACCTGCTGCAGGATGCGGCGCTCGGGATCCATCGTGGTCTCCCACAGCTGCTCGCTGTTCATCTCACCGAGACCCTTGAACCGTGACAGCGTGATGCCCTCGCGGCACAGATCGAGCACCGTGGTCTTGAGCGCCTCGTAGGTCGCGGCCTCGCGGGACTTGGCGCCGCGGCGGACGATGAACGGGGCCGCGCCCACCTGCTCGTGCAGCTGCGTCCGCAGTGTGCGCAGGCGCTGCAGCTCCCGCGTCGCGTAGATCGCAAACGGAATCGCGGCCGTGCGGGCCTCACCGGTGCGATTTTGGACCGATTTGGCGTGGACGACCTGGGCCTGCTCGTCGATGCGGTCGATCGTGAGCGTCGCGATGGTCGAACCGGCGGCCACGGCCGCGGCGGCCAGCGCCTGCAAATCGGTCGGCGTGATGTCGATGAGCCCGTTGACCTGGAGAAAGTCGACCAGCCCGCCGCCGTAGTTGCCACGCAGGGCCGAGGTCCAGCCGTCATGTTCGCGCAGCGACTTCTGGTAGCGCTGAAACCGGGTCTTGGTCATCCCCGATGGGCCGCCGTTGCCGGTCGAGTGCACCTGCAGGTCGCCGACGTTGCGATCGAGGAGCCACTCCTCGAGGTCGGGCTCCTTCTCGATGTACTGCTCCTGGTTGCCCTGCTTGACCTTGTAGAGCGGCGGGCAGGCGATGTAGACGTACCCGGCCTCGATCAGCTCCGGCATGTGACGAAACAGGAACGTGAGGATCAGCGTGCGGATGTGCGCGCCGTCGACATCGGCGTCGGTCATCAACACCAGCTTGTGGTACCGGGCCTTGCCGAGATCGAACTCCTCGCCGATCCCGGTTCCCATCGCGCCGATGATGGCCTGGATTTCGGTGTTGGCCAGGACCTTGTCGAACCGGGCCTTCTCGACGTTGATGATCTTGCCCCGCAAGGGCAGGATCGCCTGAAAGCTGGACTGTCGCGCACGCACCGCCGAGCCGCCGGCGGAGTCGCCTTCGACCAGGAAGATCTCGGTGCCGGTGGGGTCACGATCCGAGCAATCGTGGAGCTTGCCGGGAAGGCGGGTGTCGAGCACGCCCTTGCGGCGTGCCAGGTCGCGGGCATTGCGGGCCGCCATGCGCGCCTGCGCGGCCTGCACGCCCTTCTGGCAGATGGCCCGTGCCTCGGCCGGATGCTCCTCGAGGTAGTCCCTGAGCCGTTCGTTGACGAGCCTGACGACGAATCCCTGGATCTCGGAGTTGCCGAGCTTGGTCTTGGTCTGACCCTCGAACTGCGGCTCCCGGAGCTTGACCGAGATGATCGCCGTGAGCCCCTCTCGGGTGTCCGCGCCCTCCAGGTTGTCCTCTTTCTCCTTGAGGATCCCCTTCTCACGCGCGTACGTGTTGATCGTGCCGGTCAACGCGGTGCGAAACCCCGAAAGGTGCGTCCCGCCCTCGTGCGTGTTGATGTTGTTGGCGTAACTGTGGACCGCCTCGGTGAACCCCGCGGTCCATTGCATCGCGATCTCGAGCACGCCCTCGTCGCCCGCGGCCTCGAAGTACGCGACGTCCTTGTGGATCGCGTCGCGGTCCTTGTTGAGGTGCAGGACGAAGTCGATGATGCCGCCTTCGGCGTGGAACGTCTCCTCGCGCCGGGCGCCGCGCTCGTCGATGAGCGTGATCGACAGGCCCTTGGTCAGGAACGCGGTGTCCTCAAACCGCTTGGCAAGCGTGTCGTAGTCGAACTCGGGCTCTTCGAAGATGTCGACATCGGGCTTGAACGAGATGGTGGTGCCCGTCGTGTCGGCGGCCTCACCCTTTTCGATGGCCGTCAGCGGCGCGCCACCGTTGCCGTACAACTGCCGCCAGACATAGCCCTCGCGCCGCACTTCGGCCGTCAGGGACTCGGAGAGCGCGTTGACGACGCTGACGCCCACGCCGTGCAACCCACCCGAGACCTTGTAGCCCTCACCGCCGAACTTTCCGCCCGCGTGCAGGACCGTCAGGACGACCTCGAGCGCGCTCTTTCCGCCCTGATCGGCCATCGCGGAAACGGGGATGCCACGACCGTTGTCGGACACCGTGCACGCGCCGTCGGGATGGAGCGTGACCTCGATGCGATCGCAGTAGCCCGCCATCGCCTCGTCGACGCTGTTGTCGACGACCTCGTAGACGAGGTGGTGGAGACCCCTCGGCCCGGTTGAGCCGATGTACATCCCAGGGCGTTTGCGAACCGCTTCGAGTCCCTCGAGGACGGTGATGTCCTGGGCGTCGTAACGCGCTGAGGGTTCGTGGTGTTCGGGTGTGTTTTCGGTCAAGTTCTCCAGGACTCCTGTTGTCCCGAAGGATATCAGCCCACCCGGGCGTCACGCTCCCGGTTTTTCCCTCTTTGCAGGCTTTTTACTGTTCATCCGGGCGATCGCCATCTGTCCTGCAGCCGCCCGGACCAGGCGTTCGCGCAGTTCGGCGTCCGTGACCTCGCCGAAGAGCTTCTCGGCCTGTGCCCGCTCCTGTGGCGTCGGCGCGGGAACGGCGCGCTGACGGGTCGGCTGCGCCGGGATGACGTGGTCGCCAACCACGAACCTGATCCCAGTGACCTCGACATCGGGCACGGCGCGCACGAGCTGATCCGTCAGAAGATCACGCCGCGCGTCGAGCTCCTGTGCCCACATCGCAGACGCACAGGCCACGCTGATCACCCCTGCACGGCTTCGCCGGACCACGACCGAGTTGGCGGCCGCCTGCGGACCCGCGACGCCCTTCCATGCGGTCTGCAGGGCTGCGAGCTCCGAACCCGCCGGGGAGTCCACGCCACCGCGGTACCGGGCAAGGCGTTCGCCGATCGCCACCGGCTCGCGACGGAAACGACGGCGCCTACTGGACACGTCCGGCCTCCACATGGAGATGATGCGACGCTCCGGCTGCTTCCGCCAGGGCGGCCGCGTCCGGATCGGCGCTCGTCACCCACGCCTGGCCCTGCCCCGCCAGTGCCTCCAACAGCAGACGCCGCCTGCGGGGATCGAGCTCACTCAACACGTCGTCGAGCAGCATGATGGGCATCGCCGCCCGCGCGGCCAGGTGATCGCGGCAGGCCAGGAGCAACGCGAGCACCGCGGTTCGCTGCTCACCCTGGCTTCCAAGCCGCCGCAGATCATGATCGCCCAGGCCGATCCACACATCGTCGCGGTGTGGGCCGGACAGCGTCTGCGCAGCCTGGATGTCACGGTCGCGGCCGCGCTCGATCGCGTCGGCCAGGAGGCCCTCGAGCGCATCGACCGGCGCGCCCGACAGGACCGATGGAGCGGGCTCCAGGGCCAGACGCCCCCCGAGGCCGCCACCGAGCTGCGCCAGCCACCGTCCGAACGGCTCCGACAGGTCCGAGACCGCCCGTGACCGCGCGCGCGCGACCGCACCACCCAGCTCGACACACGCTCGGTCCCACGGAGCGAGGCCGCTCACGCCGGTGACGCCCGACCGGATGCGTCGCAGCAGCGCGTTTCGTTGCGCAACGGCGGCGAGGTAGCCGGCCAGCGTGTCCGAAAACCCCGGTTCCGCCCCCTCCAGCAGACGGTCGATCGCCCGGCGGCGCGCGGCCGGTGGACCCTTGACCGACCGTAGCTCCTCGGGCAGGAACACCAGCACCGCGCCCGGCACCCGCCATTCGCCCAGCGATCGCACTGGGACGCCATCACGCCGCAGCCGGCGGCCCACTCCGGCCTGGAACCCGATCTCGCGTTGCTGTTCACCCTCGCGTCCCGACAGGGTCATGGCGATATGGAAGGCTTCGGCGCCGCGGCGCACGGCGTCGGCTTCGCGGGACGTGCGCGGGGACACACCCACCGTCGCGAACGTGACGGCCTCGACCAACGACGTCTTGCCCGCGCCATTCGGTCCGCTGATGACGATCAGCCCGGGGCCCAGCTCCAAGCCGGCGCGCTCCCACGATCGCAGGTTCGCGACCTGAAGCGACCTGACGGCCCACGCCGGCGGCGGCGAACCGGAGGCTCCGCCGGGACTAGACGTTGAGGCGGATCGGCATCAGGAGGTAGCGATACCCGTCAGCGCCCCCCTGCAACAGCCCCGGCCGAAGCGGGCTGATGAGCCCCATGCGCAACTCGTCGCCACTGATGCTGTCGACCCCGTCGCGCAGGAACTCCGCGTTGAAACCGATCTCGAACGCCTCACCGTTGAACGACACGGGAAGCGACTCGTGTCCCTCGCCGAGCTGCTCGCTGACGGCCGACACGGTGATCTGCCCCTGGTCGAACGCAAGGCGGATCGGCGCACTGCGCTGAGCGACGACACCGATGCGCGACAACACCGACACGATCTCCGCACGATCGAAGGCGATCTCGTACTCGAACCGTTCGGGAATGAGCTGCTTGTAGTCGGGGAACTGACCGTCGATCAGACGGCTCGTCAAACGGGCGCCCCCGATCCGAAACAAGGCCTGCCCCTCGCCGATCACCAGCTCGAGTTCGCTCGCCTTCATGGCCGCGGCGAGCCGGCCGACCTCCTGGAGCGCCCGGGCGGGGATGATCGCCTCGCGGACATCGGAGGGAGGCGACTCGAGGGGCGTTTGCATCGCTGCGAGCCGGTACGAGTCCGTTGCGACCATTGTGATGCCGTCCGGCCCGATCCGCACGAGCACGCCCGTCAGCACCGGACGTGTGTCGTCGCGCGATGCCGCCCGAGCAACGCGATCCGCCGTCGCGACGAACGGCTCGATCGGGATCACCAGACCGGAACCCTCGTCCACCGGAAGATCCGGGAAGTCCGATGCCTGCAGACAGTTGAGCGAGAACGAGGATTGCCCGCCGCTGACGCCGACGACGCCCTCGTTGGCACGATGTTCGAGCGTGACGGGTCCGTCGGCCATCGTGCGAACGATGTCGCCCGCAAGACGCGGAAGCACGACGGCTCCGCCGTCTTCGACGCTTGCATCGACGGGGATGCGAAGCGAGAGCTCCATATCGGTGGCGGCCAGCTCGACGGTGGGGCCGGTGGCGTCAAGTCGTACCTGTCCCAGGACGGGAATGGTGCTCTTGGTCGAGGCGGCTCGAGCAACGAGTGCGAGCTTTGAGGCGAGTTCGTCTCGCTGAGCGGTAAGGCGCATCGGTGAAGACTACTCGTGCCCTGTCACGGAAGTCTCTCTGCAGCCGCCATACGGTCAAAGAACGTCCGTGCCAGGACACTGGTGGTGCGGATGCCGAGCGAGGTGGATTGTGGAGAACGCCACGCGGTGTGGCGAAGGAAGAAACCCGCAAAAAGAATTGTTGTGATGGTCGTGATGGTTGGGCCTGTGCGAGGTGTTGAGGAGCACCGTTCACCCTGCTCAGTGGAGGAGTCTTGCGAGGCCGTGATGGGGAGGGGCTCGGGAGGAGTGGCCGGACTGGGACATCGTCACGATGCGGCGGGCCGGCATCCGATGTGCAGATGCAGCCCAAGTGGGGCTGGGAGGAGCGGTCTGCGGCCCGGTTGGGGACGGGTCCCGTCGTGGTCTCCACAGGGTGGTGACACGACAGGTCCGGGCGACGCGCGTCAGGTCAGGCGTGGTTTTTGAGACGGTGCGTCAAGCTCTGCACCGCGGCAAAGATCTCGCCTTCGTCTGACATCTGGTTGCCGACCTTGTTGACCGCGTACATGACCGTGGTGTGATCGCGACCGCCGAACGCGCGTCCGAGCGCCGGCAGCGAACTCTGGGTGAGCTCGCGGGAGAGGTACATGGCAACCTGCCGCGGCACCACCACGCGTTTGTCGCGTTTGTCGCCGACGAGTTCCGCGATCGACAAGCCGTAGTGGCGGCAGACCTCTTCCTGGATGGCCTCGACGCTGATCGACGCGCCACCGGCCGGGAAGTACGCCCGCAGCACCTCGCGGGCCAGATCGACCGTGATCTGGGCCTTGGCGTGTGACGCTTGGGCCACGACCCGGATGAGCGCCCCTTCGAGCTCGCGGACGTTGTCCTGGAGTCTGGCTGCGATGAACGGAAGCACTTCGGGATCGTGGATCTGGTACCCGCCGGCCTTCACCTTCTTTCGGAGGATGGCGATGCGGGTCTCGAGATCGGGTGGCTGGACATCGGTGATGAGCCCCATCTCGAATCGGGATCGCAGCCGGGCTTCGAGGGTGGCCATGGCCTTGGGTGGCCGATCGGATGAGATCACGATCTGCTTGCCGGCCTCGTGAAGGTCATTGAAGGTGTGGAAGAACTCTTCCTGGGTCTGGTCCTTGCCCTCGAGCATCTGGATGTCGTCGATGAGCAGGACGTCGACGCCGCGGTACCGCTCCTTGAACGCCTGCGTACCGCCCTCGCCGAGGGCGGTGATGAAGTCGTTGGTGAACGTCTCCACCGACACGTAGCGCACGGTCAGCGCGGGATGGTTGCGGACGACGAAGTGGCCGATCGCCTGGAGGAGATGGGTCTTGCCGAGTCCGACCCCGCCATAGATGAAGAACGGGTTGAATGACTGCGCGGGCTGCTCGGCGACGGCGAGCGCGGCGGCGTGTGCGAAACGGTTGGACGGGCCGGTCACGAAGTCCTCGAATACGAAGCGATCCTGCAGACGGCCGTGAACACGCCCGATCGTCGGGATCATGCGTTGGGCAGGAACGGTGGCGGCCTGTTCGGTCGGCTGCCCGAGCGCCGCCGCGTCGGGCTCGACCGGGATGACGACGACCTCGACGGCGATGTCGGTGCCGAGCACCTCGAAGAGCGCATCCTTGAGCACCGCCTGGTATCGCTGCGCGACCCAGCTGCGGGCGAAATCGGTCTCGACCGCCAACACGATGCGGTCGCCTTCGAGGCGCGTCGCCCGGGTGTTGGAGAAGGCGAGGTTGTAGGTCGCAGGGTTGAGCGTGGCGTGCAGGCATGCGAGCACCTGCTGCCACACCGCTTGCAGCTGTGCGTCTGGGGCAGCCGAATGGTGACGCACGTCACTCAAAATAGGGTCGCGAGAAGCTCGGTGCCGGTCGTGCTGAGCGACCGCGCGCCGTCCGGGGCGCGACGGACGAGGCCGCGATGCTCGAGAAGCACGAGTTCCCGACCGCATTCCCCGAGCGGGATGGCGAGTTCCCTGGCGAGGACGGTCGGAGCGGCGGGAGCCATCTCGACGAGGAGGGCGAGGAGTTGGCGGGACACCTCGGACAGTTCCGTCGTCGTGGCGCGCCGGTGCGCCTGATCCGGGATGGACAGGGTCACGACCGTTCCGCCGCGAAGGTTGTCGGTCAGCTCGAACGTCCCGCCCGTGGCCTCCATTGCGCGTGCGGCGACCGGCAACCCGGATCCGACCCCCCGAACCACGCTGCGGATGCGTTCACACGCGGTGGAGAATCCCGGTTGAAGCGCGCGTTCCTTGTCGTCGATGCCCGGGCCGCAGTCCGACACCCGCAACGACGCGCCGTCGTCGAAGATCGAGACGCACGCACCCTCGAAATCCGCGTGCACGAGGTTTTCGATGATCTCCCGGACGGCGAGCGGGGGGAGTGCGCAGGCATCGGCGGCACGGACGAAGAGCTCCTCGATCAACGATGCCTCGTCGCCGGCGACCTCTGCGACCGTCGGCGGCTCACCGGGGGCGCCGTAGTTGGCGAAGCGCACAGCACGCACATCCCGACGGGCCGAAGCGGTCCGGGCATTCATCGGTGCGGTGAGGGTTGTGACTGGAGGCATCGGGGCGAGAGGAGGGCGATCGTACCAACGGCCCGGATCACCTGACAGGGGGCAGGGGCCCTGTGGACAGGAAAGTGCCGAGGGTGCGGCAAAAACACCGTCCGGGCGGACCCGCGACCAGCTCGCAGGGCACAAAAAATGGCCGCAATGCAGGGCCGAATGGTTCTCCACAGATGTTTCCACAGCTGTGGACGCCTGCCGCACGGCGTTTCTGTGACACGAATACGCGTTGGGGACCGGGCAAGTGCGTCGCGCCCGCGACACCCCGGCGGCGAGGGTGACTCTGGTACCATGCGCGGCCGTGGTGAGGGCCCGCTGAGGGTCGTACACCAGAGCCTGCCCCAGCGACGAAGACGAGCCCGTGTGAAGAGGACCTACCAGCCGAATAAGCGCAAGCGGAAGAAGACCCACGGGTTCCGCAAGCGGATGAGCACCGCCGGAGGGCGCGCCGTGTTGCGGCGGCGGCGGGCCAAGGGCCGCGCCCGGCTGTCGGCGTAGGCGGCACAGGCGTGACCAGCGCCGAACCGACTCCGCGCCCCCGTCGCTCCCGCCTGACCCGGTCGGGGGATTTCGACGCCGTGTACCGCCGCGGAAAGTCCGCGTCGAACCGACACCTCGTCGTGTACGCGTTCCGGCGTGAGGATGCGTCGCCTGACGATTTGGCCCGGCTGGGCGTATCGGTGTCACGCAAGGTCGGGGGAGCAGTCGAGCGCAACCGCATCAAGCGTGTCCTTCGCGAACAGTTCGCCACGTTGGCACCGGAGCTGCCCCGCGGGACCGACTTCGTCGCGATCGCCCGCACGGGCACGGTCGAGTATCTCGACGAGCAGGGCGGCGTGGCGCTCGGGCAGCGTCTCGGCGAGCTCGCGCGCAAGGTCGTCGGCCTCAAGGCGGCGCAGGCGTGATCCGCGCCGTCGTGCTCGCGCCGGTCAGGGCCTACCAGCGACTCGTGTCGCCGCTGCTTCGTCCGCGCTGCAAGTACGTGCCGAGCTGCTCCGAGTACGCGGTACTCGCGGTGCGTGAGTTCGGGATCCCCCGTGGTGTCGTCCTGGCGGGTTGGCGACTGCTGCGCTGCAACCCGGCCTCCCACGGTGGCGTCGACTATCCACGCGATCAACGCGTGTTCCGCCGGTGAACCCACTCAAGTTCCTCGAGGGTCCGCTCCACGACTTCCTCATCTTCCTCCACGACCAGGCCAATCTGACGTATGGGTGGGCGATCGTGGTGTTGACGGTGTGCGTGCGCATCCTGATCCTGCCCTTGTTCGTGAGCCAGTACCGGTCGGCTCGCCGGATGCAGGAGATCGCGCCGCAGCTCAAGTTGGTGCAGGCCAAGTTCAAGACGGATAAGCGCAAGCAGCAGGAAGAGATGATGCGCCTCTTCCAGGAGAACAAGGTCAACCCGTTCGGCTCGTGCCTGCCGATGGTGTTCCAGTTCCCGATCTTCATCGCGCTCTACTTCGTGCTGCGCAACTTCGCCAGGGCGCAGACCGGTGGTGCGGATCTGTCGTTCATGTGGGTCATCCCGGACATCTCCAAGGAGTTCCGGAGCATGGGATGGACGGCGATCATCGTGGCGGTGATCTACGGCGGCTCGCAGCTCTTGGCGACCGAGGTCTCGATGGCGACCACGCCGCAGACGAACGAGATGCAGCGCAAGCTGTTTCGCGTTCTGCCGCTCTTCATCGTGGGTGGTCTGTTCTTCTATCCCAACGTCCCGGCGGGGTTGGTGCTGTACTGGATGACCACGAACCTCTGGACCGGCGGGCAGCAGGTGGTGCTCAAGCGCCGCCTCGGGCCGCTTCAGGTCGTGGCCGCCGATGCAGGCGGGGCGCTGCCTGCGCCCGCCGCCGCCGTGGTGGCCGTCGAGCAGAAATCGTCGCGCGGCGGTGTAGCCAAAGCCAAGCCGGCGAAGGGCGCGGCACGCCCGGAGTCGTCTGTGCCCGCTGTCGCCACGGACGCATCAGAACCGCAGGTTGAGGGTGCGACGACGGCTCCGAGACGGCCGGCGGCGCCGAAGAATCGCCCGACGAACCAGCGACGCCGACCCCCGAAGAAGCGATGAGCGACCCGCGCGACATCCTCGAGACCATGTTCACGGCCATCCTGAGCGGGATGGACCTCGAGGCGGAGCTGTCGGTGACCGAGATCGGCGGCGGCGAGATCGCCGTCGTGATGGTGGGCGAGGGCTTGGACGCCATGATCGGACGCGACGGCGCGGTCATCGACGCGTTGCAGTACCTGGCACACCAGACCGCGCTGCGTGCGGGTGACGGCGAGCCCCGGCGCGTCACGGTCGACGCCGGCGGGTACCGCGAACGTCGCCGCCAACAGCTCGTGCGCCTGGCCGAGCATGCGGCGACGGAGGCCGTGACGCACACCGAAGAAATCGAGCTCGATCCGATGACCCCGCACGACCGGCGAATCGTCCACATGGCGCTTGCGGATCGTATCGATATCGTGACCCGCAGCGAGGGCGACGAGCCCAACCGACGCATCGTCGTGCTCCCGGCGTCGCTCGCCGACTGACGGCGTTTCACGTGAAACATCGCGTGGGTGTTTCACGTGAAACACCTTCGGATGCGACCTCGCACGGTCGGACGTGAGCGGAATGCGGGCGCCCGTGACGCTGCTCTTGGAGGCGTGTGCAGCGGTGGGCATCGTATTGGACCCGTCGGCCGCGGGCCGCATGGTCGCGCTGTTGGACCGCATGGCCCTTGAACCGCAGAACCTGACCGCGATCGACCTGCACCGCGAGGGCGTCGAACGGCACCTGGTCGACAGCCTGCTCGCGCTGTCGCTCCCCGTCGTGGCTGCGGCCGATTCCATCGTCGATCTGGGAAGTGGAGGCGGCTTTCCCGGCGTCCCGCTTGCGATGGCCTGCCCGGAATGTGCGGTCACGCTGGTCGAGAGCGAACGTTCCAAGGCCGATTGGCTGGCACGCGCGACCGGCGACTCACCTAACGTACGGGTCGGGGGGGAACGCACCGAAGATCTGGCGCGCGTGGAACGCGAGCGATGGTCGCTCGCCACGGCCCGCGCGCTCGCACCGTTGCCGGTGCTGGTGGAGCTCGCCGCACCGCTCGTGGCCATCGGCGGAACGCTGGTCGCATGGCGCGGACCTCGCGATCGCACCGAAGAGGATCGCGCGGCCGCCGCGTGCGCGCGCGTCGGATTCGACATCGGCCCGGTCACGGCCGTGACGCCGTTCGCGGGCGCCGAGCGGCATCTGCACGAGTTCCGCAAGGTCGCGCCAACCCCCGAGCGGTTTCCGCGCCGGCCGGGACGCGCGTCGAAACGGCCGCTGGCGTGATCTATGCGGTCGTCAACCAAAAAGGCGGCGTCGGCAAGACGACGACGTCTGTCAACCTGGCGGCATGCCTGGCGGCGGCCGGCATGCGCACGCTGCTCGTCGACATCGATCCTCAGGCCAATGCGACGAGTGGATTGGGCATCGTTCGTCCCAATCCGACGATGGCCGACATCCTGCTCGACGGGACTCCGATCGTCGATGCGATCGTCCCGACGCGGGTGCCCGGCCTCGACATTGCCCCGTGTGCGCCGGATCTGGCGGGCGCCGCCGTCGAGCTCCCCGGTCGAAACGAGCGTGAACACCTGCTCGCCCGCGCGCTCGCGCCGGTCGCCGACGACTACCGGTTCATCTTTCTGGATTGTCCACCCTCACTCGATCTGTTGACGGTCAATGCCCTGACGGCGGCTGAGCGGCTGATCGTGCCGGTCCAGTGCGAGTTTTACGCACTTGAAGGCCTGACACGGCTGCTCGAGACCGTGACCGCCGTGCAGGCGTCGCTCAATCCCACCCTGCGGGTGGCGGGGATGTTGATGACGATGCACGATCCCCGCACGCGCGTGAGCGGTGAGGTCATCGACGAGGTTCGGCGACACTTTGGGGAACTTGCATTCCGGACTGTGATACCAAGAAACGTACGTCTTGCTGAAGCCCCGTCCCATGGAGAACCTGTGATCCGTTATGACCCAAGCTCGTCCGGCGCCGCCGCATACATCGAGGCCGCCAGGGAGGTCGCAGCCCGTGGCTGAGACCCCACAACGTCTCGGCCGTGGTTTGGCGGCCCTGCTCGGCGCTCCGGCACCCGCCGGGGTGGTGCCTGCGGGAGGGCTCTTGGAACTCGAGGTCACCGCGATCCGGCCGAATCCGAACCAGCCCCGGCGGCGCTTCGACGACACCGCCATGGAGGCCTTGGCGGAGTCGCTGCGCACGAGTGGGTTGGTGCAGCCGGTGGTCGTTCGCCCGCTCGCCGAGGGCGGCTATGAGCTGATTGCCGGGGAGCGCCGATGGCAGGCCGCCAAGCGGGCCGGTTTCGACCGCATCCCCGCCCTGGTGCGGACCGCCGCGGAGCGTGAACGGTTGGAGATCGCGCTGGTCGAGAACGTGGTCCGTGAGGACCTCAATGCGATGGAGCTCGCCCATGCCGTTGCGGCCCTCGTCGAGGACTTCGGCCAGACGCATGCGCACGTCGCCACGACCCTCGGTCGCAGCCGACCGGGGATCTCGAACCTGCTCCGCCTCCTGGAGCTGCCCGACTCGGTCCAGCAGCTGGTCCAGGACGGCACGTTGAGCGAAGGTCATGCGCGAGCCGTGTTGATGGCCGATGGCGCCCGTGCGCGTCGTGAGCTTGCCGAACGCGCAGTGGCCGAAGGTCTCTCGGTCCGTCAGGTCGAGGCCGCCGCGCGAGCGGGCGAGGCACGGCGGCGTCCCTCCGTGGAGCCGCTCCAGCCCTCCCCATTGGCGGATCTGGCGGTGGATCGGCTCTACGGACTGTTCGAGGCGCCCGTCACGGTCCGCCGCCGTGCCGGGTCGGACCAGATCGTCGTGGAGCTGCGATTTGCCGACGAGGACGCCCTGCGCCGCGGACTCGATCGCCTGGACTGACCCATGTGTGTATCAGCGGCGGCTCCCGGCCCTCTGTTCAGACACCGCACCTCTGGATACGATGGCCCCGGGAGCACACCGTGGACGAACATGACGCACCGATCCGGCTCGAGGACCTCGTCACCGACGAGGACCACCGTGAACTGCGTGAAATGGCCGCGCGCGTCGTCGCCGAGTGCGCGGCCCTGCGGCACACTCGGCTCCCCGCCGAATTCCACGAGGTGGAATGACGGCGCAGACAATGGGCGATCGTGGACTCGAACCACGGACCTCATCCTTATCAGGGATGCGCTCTAACCACCTGAGCTAATCGCCCGCAAGCGGCCCGGAACCGTAGCACCGAACCGGTCAGGCGGACAACCGCCCGAGTGTTCCTATAATGGATCGACGCGCGTTACTCACCTCGATTGGGAGCGTGTTCCGCCCATGCAGGAGATGGTCATCTACGGCGTCAGCTTCGACATGGTCGGCAAGCAGCCGATCGTGTTGCTGAAGACGGTGGCCGGAAACACGTTCCTGCCGATCTGGATCGGCCACGCCGAGGCGGCGGCCATCCTGATGAAGTTGCAGGGGACGGACACACCGCGACCGATGACGCACGACCTCGCCACCGAGATCATGAGGGAACTCAACGCCCAGGTCGCCAAGATCACGGTGACCGAGCTTCGCGACAACACGTTCTATGCGCTGATCACGCTGCGTTCCGACATCTCGGAGTTCGATGTCGATTCCCGACCGTCTGACGCCATCGCGCTCGCAGTGCGCGCGAACGCGCCGATCTTCGCCGCCGACCAGGTGATCGAGGACAGTGGGATCGAGTTTCCGGACCAACCCGAACCCGTTGAGACTGAAGACGTCGTCGCCCAGTTCAAGGAGTTCCTCGAGAACGTCACGCCCGAGGACTTCGCCCCCGAGGACTGACCCGACCCATCATTCCCGGGCGGTCTCACGCTTGGTCAGCTCAAGCAGGTGGCCGTAGAGCTCGGTCAATCCTGTGGACGACAGCGGTCCGGTGTTGGCGCCCTGCATGAAGCGGTGCATCCACGCCTCGCGCGACGGGTCCACGAACGCGATGTCGTGTTCCTCCTTGTAGGCGCGCAGGCCCGCGACCAGCTTCAGGCGCGCATTGACGGCCTGGATGAGCTTGACGTCGTTGTCGACGATCTGGTCGCGCAGTTGGCGGACCAGGGCGTCTCGGGCGGGGTCCGGAGGAAGCGGCGGATTCATGCAGCGAGCACCTCTTGTGATCCATTTGCGTCCGCCGATCGTAGAGAATGTAGGGATGGTCGGTCGGCGACACACCGAGGATCGGACACGCCTGGCGGATGAGGACCTGCTGGTCCATGCAGCCGACGGCGATGAACGGGCTTTCGAGGTGCTCTACGATCGACACGGCAAGGTCGCGTGGTCGTTGGCGTTCAGGCTGCTCGGCGAGCGCGGAGCAGCGGAGGATCTTGTGCAGGAGGCATTTTTGGCGGTGTGGAATGGAGCGGCGCGGTACGCCTCTACCAAGGGGAGCGTTCGCACGTGGATTCTTTCGATCGTCCACCACCGCGCCGTCGACCGCCTTCGCCAGGGCGCCGCGAACAAACGGCGTCAGGAGGCACTCGAACACGTCGCGGCGATCGAGCCGGATGCACCTGATGCAGCCGACGTCGCGCTGGCGCGCGTTGCCGCCGACGAGGTGCAGGCGGCGCTCCACGACGTTCCGGACGAGCAGTTGCAGGTGCTGCGCCTCGCCTACTTCGGCGGATACACACACCACGAGATCGCTGACATGTTGTCCGTGCCGCTGGGCACGGTCAAGAGTCGCATGCGCCTCGGACTCGATCGCGTCCGCCGCAATCTCGATCCCGGCCTGGTCGGCGCATGATCGACCACGAGGCCATTCGTGAGCTCATCGCACCCGTCGCCCTGGGCGCCGCGACTGAGCACGAGACCGCGTACGTCGAGCGCCACGCAGCGAGCTGCCACGACTGCCGGGCCGAGTTGGACATCATGAGAGGCGCTGCCGCGGGGCTTGCGCTGGCCGTTCCCCAGCTCGATCCGCCGCCCGCGCTCAAAGCTCGGGTCATGGAGGCGGTCCACGCCCAGAGCCGGGTGCACGCCCCTGCGGTCCCCGTCCGGCGCGGGCGCCTGTTGCGGTGGCCGGCGCTTGCGGGCGCGATGGCCGTGCTGATGCTCGGGCTCGTCTCGTGGAACGTGGCGTTGCAGCGCGACGGCTCCGGCGGGCGTCAGATCGCGGTCGCGACCGGTTCGGTCTCCGGCCGGGTCGTCATCGACGCCGATGGCGCGGCAGTGATGCGCCTGACCGGCCTGGCGGCACTGGCCCCGGACGAGGGTTACGAGCTCTGGACGATTCGCGACGGGACGGCGCGCTCCGAAGGCTTTGCCGCACGGACTGCACAGGGCGAGGTGGTCATCGCGACCGCTGACCTGGCGGGCGTCAGCGCGCTCGCGATCACGCCCGAGAAGCGATCAAACACCCTCGCGCCGAGCGTCACGCCCGTTGTCGTGGTGTCGCTCGCGTAGTCCAACACCAGGCGATCCTTCTCGGATCGACGACCGCTCCGCTACGCTGTCGACATCGACTTCTCGCCTGTCCAGATACTGATCGTCCTGGTGATCGCGCTGCTGGTGTTCGGACCCAAGCGGCTTCCCGAGTTGGGACGTCAAGTCGGCCGTGGCATCCGGGAACTCAAGACACAAGTCAGTGCGATCACCGAGGACGTCACCGCGGCCGTTGACCGTGATGTCGATCGCGACGACGCTGCGCCGTCGCCTGGCGCCCCGGTTGCGAGTGCCCCCGGTGCGTCCCGAGCTGCGGTTGCCGCCGAGGACGACGACGTACTCGACGGGGTCGTGGTGAGCGGCGCCACCGGCCCGCCGCCGCAGCCGCCAGCGGCGGCGTAGGACCGAGTGGCCCGCAGGGGCATCGTTGGCATCCGGCGCGTCGGTCCGGATGAGGCTCTCAGCGTGGTGGAGCACCTCGACGAACTTCGCCGCCGCATCATCATCGCGATCGGTTCGCTGGTCGTCGCGTTCGCCGTCGCGTACGCGTTCCACGAGCGTTTGCTGCGATTCCTCGCGCTTCCACTGCCGAGGAGGTACCGGACCCTCCTGACGTTGTCGCCGCAGGAGGGCTTCTTCACGGTCCTCAAGGTGTGCTTCTGGGTGGCGCTCGTCGTCGCGCTGCCGATCTGTCTCTACCAGCTCTACGCGTTCGTTCTCCCTGCGATCACCGAGCAGCCGCGACGCCGGATGCTCCTCGTCGTCGCAGGAATCTCAGGACTGTTCTTGGCCGGGGCGGCATTCGGCTTCTTCTTCGTGCTGCCGGTGGCGCTGAGGTTCCTGCTGCAGTTCGGCGACGGCCTGTTCACGAACACCCTGCGCGCCGGCGAGTACTACGGGTTCGTGACGTCTCTGGTCTTGGCCACTGGTCTGATGTTCGAGGTGCCGATGGCAATGCTCGCGTTTGCACGCCTGGGATTGGTGACCGCCGCCACCTATCGTCGTCAGTGGCGTCTCGCGATCGTCGTGATCGCTGTGGTCGCGGCGATCCTGCCCGGCGCGGATCCGTTCAGCATGGTCTTGCTGATGGTCCCGCAGGTCGTGCTGTACCTGCTTGGCATCTGGCTGGCCAAGGCATTCGGGCAGCCCGCCGCGTGGAAACGTGACCTTTGGACCGACGATGCCACGCCAGGTGACCACCAGCCCGACTGACCCTCTTCGTGCAGAGATCTGCGCGAAATCCTTCAAAACATCCGATCAAGCTGAACGCGTGATCGTCCGATACTGACGTGCACCGAGCATTCACAGAAAGCAAGACCTCGTGCCACGTCTTCGGCTGACTCAACAACTCCTCCTCGGCGCCCTGGCCGTTGCCATCCCGATCACCGTCGTGATGCTGATCGTCGCCGGGCGTCCCCAGCTGGCGGGAACCGGGGGCCGTGTGCTCCTGCAGGCCGCCGCGCTTGCGCTGCCCATCCTCGCATTGACGTGTACCGGGCTGTTCGGTCGACGCGTCGTGCGACGTCTGGACGCCCTCAACGCCGCCTACGACGCCCTCGCCTCCGGCGACGCCGACGTGCGGGTACCGGTCACGGCCGACGATGAGCTCGGGCGCGTCACCGTCGCGTTCAACACCACGGCGGCCGTGTTGAGTCGCACCCGCGCGCTCGAGCAGGCCGAGCAGACGCGTGCAGCGGAGCTACGTGAAACGGTTGCGGAGTACGGACGGTTTGCGCGGCGCATCGCCGAGGGCGATCTGACCGCCCGGGTGAGCGCTGCCGCGGATGATTCGGAGCTGGCCACGCTGGCCGGAAACCTCAATCAGATGGCCGAGCGGCTGGGCGTCTTGTCCGGTCGCGTTCAGGTCGCGGCGACCGAGATGACCGCGGCCACAAGTCAGATCCTGGCGGTCGTCACCCAACACACGGCGGCAACCAGCGAGCAGGCCGCGTCGGTTGCCCAGACGTCGGTCACGATCGACGAGGTTCGTGCATCGGCCCAGGGGGTTGCCGAGCGCGCCGGCGATCTGGCGTTCAGAGCGACGGGCATGATGACGATCTCGGCCGAGGGCGCCGACGCGGTCGACGAAATTGTGTCGAGCATGGCGGTCATCCGATCACGGGTCGACAAGATCGGGCAGGACATCGACTCGCTCTCCGTGCGAACCAGGGCGATCGAGTCGATCACGCAATCGGTCAACGATCTGGCGGACCAATCGAACATGTTGGCGCTTAACGCCACGATCGAGGCTGCCAGGGCCGGCGAGCAGGGCAAGGGTTTTGCGGTCGTGGCGCAAGAGGTGCGCAGCCTGGCCGAGCAGTCCAAGGTCGCAACGGCCCAGGTCCGTGGCATTCTGGCCGAGATCGAGCTGGCGACGGCAACCGCGGTGCTGGCAACCGAGGAGGGTTCACGAGCGGTCGAGGACGGGGTCGAACGGGCACGTCTGGCAGGCGGCGCGATCGACCGGATGGAGGCGAACATCAAGGAGACCGCCGAGTTCGCCACCACGATTGCCGCATCGGCCCGCGAGCAGCACGTCGGAATGGACCAGATCGCCCAGGCGATGGCCGAGGTCTCGTCGTCGAGCACGCAGATGGCAACCGGTGCAGACGACACCCAGGGTGCCGCGCAGTCGCTCGCCGCCATCGCCGAACAACTCAGCGAGATCACCGACGGCTACCAGATCGCCGGCGGCGGGATCATCGAGAACGAATCCTCGGATGCGGATGCGCCGGCGCGCGCGATGTCGACCTCGTTCGAGGATCTTGCGCGTCGCGTCGCGGCCGAGTTGGGCGTCGAATGTGCCGTCGTCGCGCGGTTTGCGGGCGGACAGGTGGTTCCGGTGGGCACGCTTCTCCCTGACGGGCAACAGCTCGACGCGTTCAGTCCAGACGGCAGCGGGGCGTTTGCGACCGTGTTCCGCACCGGGGCGCCCGCTCGGATTGACGACTACCGCAGGCTGACCGGGGGTCAGGTCGCGCAGATTGCGCGCGCCGGCGGCTATACGAGCAGCGTCTGCGTGCCCATCCGGCGCGGAGGGGAATTGTGGGGCGCGGTTCTCGCGGCAACGTCCGCGACCGACCCGATCCCGCGGGGTGCCGAGACGGTGTTGACGCGGGTCGCCCGCCGCGCCGCTGCCGTGGCGGCACGCACGGACGCATCACTCAGCGTCTGATCCACTCCATTTCCCTCAGTGCGTGTCGTTGACCGCGGTCGGCTCCAAACGAACGGTTTCGACTGAAGGAGCGTTCGAAGGGTTCTGATCGCCCTGAACCGGGTCTGTCGTGACGACCACGACCGTCGCAGCCGGGCGCTCGTCAGGATCGTCCTTGCCTGCGAGCGAGTCACGGAACCCGCGCAGGCCGTGTCCGAGGCTCTTGGCCATGCTGGGCAGCCGCTTCGGTCCCAGCACCAGGAGCGCGATCCCGAGCACCAGGATGATCTGAATTGGGGAGAAATCGAGCATCGGTCGTACCTCTCGTTCGGCGAACAGCCGGTCATCGAACCTGTACCGTGGCGGGCCAGGATCTGGGTCTTGGACGTGTACACGTGTCCGGGCCGCTCCGTCCATCACGTCGGACGTCGGTTCGCTCCCGGACCAGGCGACATGTCACCGCGTGCCACATCGCTCACCGATGACGTGCCCCGGATCACCTCACTCGAAACATGCGTGGATCCCGAGCCACGTGTTCACTGCGCGTCCTGAAGCCGGTGCCCGGTGACGGCGAGGAACACGTCCTCGAGCGTGGCCCGGCGCACCAGCTGGAGCTCGAGCGGCACACCGGTGGCGCGCGCCCTGTTGAACAACGCCTCGCCGTCATCGGAGTACAGGTTGACCACCTCGCCGCGGATCTGATGTCCGTCGACGGCGGTGCCGAGGCGTGCGAGCAGTTCGGCGACGTCTGACGGGGCGACGCGAAGCTCGAGTGCTTCGCGTCCGACCTCGGCGGCGATCAGCGCGGCAGGCTCGCCCGCCCGTGCGACCCGCCCGCGGTCCATGACGACGAGTCGATCGCAGAGTTGCTCCGCCTCATCCATGTAGTGCGTGGTCAGCACGAGGGTCACCCCTTGTTCCTTGAGCGCACGCAGTCGCTCCCAGACCAGGTGTCGTGCCTGCGGGTCAAGGCCGGTCGTCGGCTCGTCCAGCAGCACCAGCTCGGGTTCGTTGACCAGGGCCCGCGCGATCTGGATGCGGCGCTTCATGCCGCCGGAAAGGCGGTCCACGCCGTCGTTGGCGCGCTCCGTCAGCTGGACGAAATCCAAGAGTTCATCCGCGCGCCGCGCGGCCTCGCGACGTGGGATGTCGAAGTATCGCGCGTAGACGAGCAGGTTCTCGCGGACGGTCAGCTCGAGATCCAGGTTGACCTCCTGCGCAACGACGCCGATGCGGCGCTTGATCGTGCGGGCATGGAGCGCGGGATCGAGCCCCAGAACGGAGAGGTCACCGGAGTCGCGTCGCGCCAGGCACGAGAGCATGCGCATCGTCGTGGTCTTGCCGGCGCCATTGGGTCCCAGAAAACCGAAGCACTCCTGGCGTTGGATGCTGAAGGCGACGGCGTCGACGGCCGCGACCTGCCCGTAGCGTTTCGTCAGTTGCGTGGCCTGGACGACCGGCGCGCCCGTGACGACGCTCACATGGTCACCTGCCCCGGGGTTGCGCGTGTTTGGGAGACGACTACGAGCGCGAGGTGGGCCGGGTCATCGCCGCCGCGACCGCGTCGATCGTGACTTGCAGCCCGTCTTCGAGCTCGATGGTCGGCTCCCAGCCGAGCAACGCACGCGCCAGCGTGATGTCCGGCTGACGGATCATCGGGTCGTCTTGCGGCAGCGCCTCGTAGACGAGCTCCGACTGGCTGCCGGTCATCTGGATGATCGTCTCGGCGAGCTGCAGAATCGTGTATTCGCCGGGGTTGCCGATGTTGACGGGCTGGTGGTAGTCGCTGCGTATGAGCCGTGTCAGGCCTTCGATCAGATCCGTGACGAAGCAGAACGAGCGGGTCTGAGAGCCCTCACCGAAGACCGTGATCGGTTTGTTCGCCATCGCCTGGCGCAAGAACGTCGGAATCGCGCGGCCGTCGTGCGGGCGCATGCGGGGCCCGTACGTGTTGAAGATGCGGACGATCTTGGTGTCGACGCCCTGCTGGCGGTTGTAGGCCATCGTCAGGGCCTCGGCGTAGCGCTTGGCCTCGTCGTACACGCCACGCGGGCCGATCGGGTTGACGTGGCCCCAGTAGGTCTCTGGTTGCGGATGCACCTGCGGGTCGCCGTAGACCTCGCTGGTCGACGTCAACAGAAACCGCGCGCGATGGCGCTTGGCCAGGCCGAGTGCGTTGTGGGTGCCGTAGGACCCGACCTTGAGCGTGTGCAGTGGCAGGCGCAGGTAGTCGATCGGACTCGCTGGCGACGCCAGGTGGTAGATCTCGTCGATCGGTCCGAGCAGATCGAGGTGTTCGACCATGTCGTGCAACTCGAACGAGAACAGCGGGTCGCGGATGTGCTCGATGTTCTCGAGGGACCCGGTGTCGAGGTTGTCGACGCAGATGACTCGGTGTCCCTCGGCAAGGAGCCGGTCGCACAGATGTGAGCCGAGGAAGCCCGCTCCCCCGGTGACGACGCACGTTGCCACGGCCGCACCCTAGCGGTCCGACACCGAAATGACACGGGGTTTCGCGCGGCTGCGAGCATCACGATACGGCGTCCCGGCGTGGCAAATACTCCCGGTATTCGCCACGGCCTGCGTCCACCGTCGCGCTCGCTCTCGCTCACGCGACACGGCCGGTCATCTGAGTGTCGAACGAGACTGGCGGTCGAGAGCCAAGCCGGCCGTGGCCCAGACGATGCGGCCGAAATGCCTGACGCCTGCGAACCCGTCGTGCATCGAACCGTCCTGGGTGGGGCGCATCGTGACCGGGATCTCGCCGATCGCGCGACCCGACCGGTGGAGTCGAATCAGGTAACTGACCTCGGTCAGGTTGTCCGGAAACCCGTGGACGGCGATCTCACGGGCGACGTCGGCGCGGACGGCGCGGAAACCGGATGTGGGGTCGGTCAACGGGAGCCGGCCGATGTGGTGGGTCATCCACCTGCACACGCCGATGCCCACGCGGCGAGGAATCGGCATGGGGTAGCGGGGGCCAAGGAACCTGCTGCCCACGACGAGGTCGAAATCCTCCAGCCCGTCGATGAGCAGGCGCAGATCATGCGCGACGTGTTGGCCGTCGGCATCCACCTGGGCGATCCTGTCGGCACCACCGGCGAGGGCAGCCTGATAGCCGCGGCGCAGCGCCTGGGCGTAGCCGCCCTGACCCACGTGTGTCTGCACCACCTCGGCGCCGGCGGCGTGGGCGATCGCAGCCGTCGCATCGCGTGAGCGATCGTCGACCACCACGACATGGGCGTCCGGGACGGCGGCGCGGATGTCGTACACGACCGCGCCGACCGTGTGCTCCTCGTTCTGTGCGGGGATCACAATCCCGATCATCGTCGCCACCGCAGGATCATTGCAGGCCCGATCGTTGCGACGACTTCAAGCTGGTTGGAGGCCGCGGCGGCGGCGATGCGCACACGGGCCTGGCCCCAGTTGGACGGCCAGCCGGCCCGTGGGTGGATCGGCCCGGTCACGATGTATCCGTCGTGGTTGTCGTCGGGGTTCGGCAACGGCACCAGCACGCGCGTGCGCTCGGCATCTGCAGGCGAGAGGAACTCGGGGTCCTGGACCTGCGGGATCGTCAGCCGCCCCCGGGCCGTGTAGGTGGCGAGCTTGGCGTACCACGTGTAGCTCTCGGCCAGCACAGGGCCCTCGGGCAGCGATCGGAGGCGATCTGCGACGCGTGCGACCAGCGTGGAGTCATCGGCGCGCAGCACGCGCCCGGGCAGATACCAGAGTGCGCAGATCGCAGCGATCGCCACCCCGGCCGGTGCGAGCGCCGCAGCGCGGCCGTCGACCGCGAGCGCGACGAGCAGCGCGACGGGAATCGTGCAGAGGGTCAGGTACCGAACCGGTTTTGCGAGGTTGAACAGCGTTCCGAACTCGAGGTACACGGCGGTCCACAGCAGCCACGCCCCGGGCAGCAATGCGCGGCGGTCGCGGGTGACGAGGGCGACCGCGATGGCTCCGATCAGGGTCAGCCCGAGCAGAAAGAACGGGCTGCCGGGATCGAACGTGTCGCGGGTGATGGCGGCGGCGTACGTATCGGTCAGCGCGAACGCGTCGACGGGGTTGCGAAACACGCCCTCGGTTCCGGCACCGACCAGCGGACGCAGGGGGTCACCCGCCCCGATCGCGAACACCAGGGCGGCGCAGGCGGGGACAACGGCCGCACCGACGAGACCGGCGACGAGTCCTCGTCGACGCGCTCCCCATCCCGCCATGACGAGTACCGGGATCAGGACCAGCGCGTTCTCGCGCACCGACCACGCGATACCCAACAGCAGCCCCGCACCGAATGCCCACCGCAGTCCCACGCGTCCCGCACGTCCCGCGCGCAGAGCACACCACATTGCGAACGCCAACACCGCCGGGGCGATTGCATCTGGCCGCAGACGTGTGCCCACCAGGGCCTCGAGTGGCGCGACCGCGACCAGCGCGGCAGCGACGTAGCCGACCCGGCGGTGTGCCAGGTCCCGACCGATCAGGTACGCCGCCACGATGCCGGTCAGCGAGACCGTCAGCGGCCAGACGGCCGCGATCGCATCACTCGCGTGGACCAGCCGGAACAACCCGGCGGTGGGCCACAGCAGGCCGAACCGGCTGCCAAACCATTCCGCGTCGCCGGACGGAAAGTACCCATTGGCCAGGTTCTGAACGACCCCGAGAAACCGTGATTCGTCCGACCCCCACGAGAACGACTGCCCGGTGTAGGCGGCGACGCGTGCGACGAGCCCGACGAGCACCGTCACTGTCAGGACCACACCCGCGGGCAGGCGCCGCGCGCTCACGTCGGTCGTGCCCGCCGAACGATCGCGCGCACCGCGTTCGCACCCTCCCGCAGCTCGGGCGCGGCCAGCACCCGTGTTGCCGCGACGTATGCGCCACCGGCGATGAGCGCCTTGACGAGCAGCACCCCGGCGACGGTCCCGACGGATCGATCGCCACCGGGTCCCAAGGGACCGATCGCGATCGCGACGGCGCCGGCGATCACACCACACGCGATCAACCGTCCCTGCCGCTCCATCAAATTGCGTGGAGAGAACTCCGGGAGGGCCCGCGCCAGCATCCACGTCGTGATCGCGGTGTTGAGCATGACGCCGAGGGCGGTTGCAAGCGCCAGACCGGAGTGCCCCATCGGTCCGAGCAGGATCAGGTCGAGCCCGATCGTCACCGCGACCGTGATGAGCGTCGCCACCATGATCTCGCGGGCGCGGTGGGCGGCGGAAAGGCTCCGGTTGAGCAGGTAGCCGATGAACGCCGCCCACACCGCGAGCGCGTACCAGCGCAGCGGGCCCGCGATGTCGGTGACGCATGCCGCACCGCACTTGGAACCACCGAACATGAGGCGCGCAACCTCGTTGGGGAAGATCATCAGGAACGCGCTGACCGGCACCGACACGAGGCCCAGGACACCGGCCGCACGATTGAACGCAACGGCGGTTTCGCGTTGGCGACCTTCGGCGAACATCCGCGAGATGACCGGGAACACCGGTGCAAGGAGCGGCATCAGCAACACGGTCCGGGGTGCCGATCCGGCCGCATTGGCGTAGTTGAGCGCTGCGGTGCGACCGAAGTCCAGCGAGCTCGCAAAGAGCTTGTCGGTGAAACCGTTGATCTGTTGCGCAAGCGACGCGGCCATGACCGGCAGCGCCAGCGTGCCGAACCCGCGAAGCCGTGGATGGCGCCATGCCGGACGCCCTGGCGCGTGGCGCAGCACCGCGATGAGCTGCGGCAGTTGAAAGAGCACCTGTGCGCCGGCGCCGGCGACCATTCCCCATGCTGCGGCGTCGAGGCTGCGTCCACCGATGGCAAGTCCCAGGATCACCCCGAGGTTGAACGCGACACCGACGATGGCGGGCCCCACGAACCGGCGCTGCGACTGCAATACGGCGGTCAGCAGGGCTGAGATCCCCTGCAGGGCCAGGCCCGCCGACATGATCCGCACCAGATGCTCCATGAGTGCGGCGCGGTCATGGTCCAGGTGAAACAGCGCGGTCGGACCCTGCGGCCAAGCGGCCGCCAGCGCGCCCAGCGCGCAGAGGCCGACCACGACCCATGCGCCGACCGTCCACAACAGACCCCACGCCGAGGCCTCATCGCGCTCCTCGCGTTCCTGTTCGAACGCCGGGATGATCAGCGTGACGAGCGTGTAGAGCAGCAGCGCGGCGACGGTGTTGACGAGAAACAGGGAGTTGGCGAAGACGTCTGCTTGCGCACCGCCCAGACCCTGTGTGCCGAACGTACGCGACAGGACGGCCTCGCGCACGAACCCGAGGACGCGAGAGAGCACGCCGAAGAGCGCAACGATCCCGGCTGCGCGCGCGATTCCCTGTGCGTTCATGCGGGCGCCAGTCCGTACAGCATCTGGCGTCCGGTCAGGAGCAACAGGCCGTCAACGCCCACGGCGGGGCTGTAGCGACCGTCGGGGAACGACCAGACGCGCCCGCCGTTCGTGATGTCCAGCGCGAACGTCGTGCCGTGGCGACCACCTCGTGCGAGCGTCGAGACGTAGACGAGACCGCCGATGACCGACGGTGACCCCGAAACGCGCTCGCCGGTGTCGAATTCCCAGCGCGTCTTGCCGGTGACGGCGTCGAGTGCGTACAGCTTGTGGTCGTAGCTTCCGACGAAGACCGTCTGATGGCTGATCGCGGCGCTCGAGTAGACGAAGTCGCCGAGCGTCCGGACCCAGGCACGCCGTCCCGTATCCGCCTGCAGTGCCACGACGCGATGGTTGACGTTGCCCAGATAGACGCGCCCGTACGCGATGGCCGGTCCCGCGTAGAACCGGCCGGCGTTGCGAAATCTCGGTGCCGGGCTCGTTGCCTGCCAGGCGACCGTGCCGTCGCGCTGTGCGAAGGCGGTGACGCGTCCGGCGTAGTCACCGACGATCACGTTTGCTCCGGCGGCGGCGAGGCTGGCCTTGACCTGACCGGCGGCCCGTCCCCGCCACACGATCGTACCGGTGCGGGTGTCGACCCGGACGACCGCGCCATCGAGCGTTCCCACGTATGCGCCGTCCCCGAGCACGAGCGGTGATGACTCACTGGATGATCCCACGCGTACGCTCCAGCGTCGTCTGCCGTCCGCAGCCCCGAGGGCGACCAGGAACCCGCGCGTCGTCGCAAAGAGCGCGACGTCACGTGTCAGGGCGGGCGACGCCGCCATCTGCCCTGTCAGCTGCGTCGACCACAGTTCGCGCCCGGTCGCGACGTCGATTGCGATGGCGCGCCCGTCGTTGGTGCCGAGGACCGCCCGTCCGTCACGGACGACCGGTGGGAATTCGAGCAATGACGCCGCTTTGTAGCGCCAGCGCTCCGTGAACGGGGGGCGCAGGTCGAGCGCGTCGTTCGCGCGTGTGCGTCGCTGGTTGAAACCGTATTCGGGCCATGACCCCGAGGTGGATGGCGTCGCCGGTGCGGTGTCCGTGGCCACGAATCCCGTCGGGGTGCCCGCCACGTTGTTCGCGTCACCGCGAAGCCACAGGTAGGCACCGGCCCCCGCCGCCAGGATCACGAACAGGCCGATGGCGATGAATGCGCGCCTAAGGTGAGGGCGCCCGGTACGCATACAGGGTTGTCCTCCCCACGATGTACAGCGTGCGACCGGCTCCGACCGCGGGGGAGTAGCGGCCGTCGTTGCCACGCCAGAGCTTCGTACCGTCTGCGATGTCGAGGCCGAACGAGCGGTTGGGTTCGCCCGGGCGCGCGAGCACAGAGGTGTAGACGACGTTGCCGACCACGGTCGCCGAGCCGGAGATGCGCCCCTTGACGTCAAACGGCCAGACCCGGTTGCCGGTCTTGAGGTCGAGCGCCTCGAAGATGCCGTCGTACGATCCGATGAACACCTTGCCCTTGGCGATCGCCGGGCTCGAGTACACGGCATCGCCAGTGGGGTGCCGCCACAACCGGTGTCCGTCTCTCAGGTCGACCGCGATGACCGCGCCGCCGACATCGCCGATCACCACCGTGTTGCCCGAGATCCCCGGGCCGCCGTAGAGTCGCTTGCCGACGCGGTTATGCCAGATGAGCTCGTGGGTGGAGGCGCTGACCGCGTAGATGGTTCCCGAGTAGTCGCCGAAGACGATGCTGTCACCGGATTTCGCGACGCTGCCCTTGATTGCGCCCGCGGCTTGGAACGACCACCGCGATTTTCCGCCGCTCGTGCCGTTCGTGGCAACGGCATAGAGACGGCCGTTGTGGGCGCCTATGTACGCGGTACCGTCGCTGACCAGCGGCGAGGACTCGATGGGGCTCTGGCCGGTCGAGAACGTCCAGTTCTCGACCCCGGTGTCCAGCACGTACGACGTCAGCCGTCCGTCCATCCCCGAGATGAGCACGGCGTTCTCGTCGGGGACGATGGCCGGCGATGCGGCGATCGGGGCGTCTCCGGCGCTGCGGGCCTTTGTCCAGAGTTGCTCGCGGGTTCGTGCGTTCAGGACGAAGATCCGGCCCTTGTTGGTCGTCAACGCGACCACACCTCGTGCGACTGCGGGCGGGAATTCGAGCAGGGCCTTTCCGGTCAGTGTCCAGGTCGGATCGGCGGGTGGGGTGGGTAGGTCGACCGCGGGCACGTACCGCGTCCGCGTCGGCCCTCCGCCGTACTCGGGACTTTGCAGCGTGGGGTCGAAGAGCGGGATCGTCACCGTGGTGCGCCCAGGTCCGATGCTGCGCGCATCGGTTCCGTGACCGGGGCTGATCGCCTGTGCAAGGGCGGTTCCGACCGGCAGCATCGCCTGACCGCGTGCGTCGGTGGTCACCACTCCCGCGGCGATGGCCTGGGTCTTGGCGTCGTACGCCGTCACCGTCGATCCCGGCAGTGGCGCGCGCGTGTCACCGTCGATGACGATGACGGTGATCCCCGCGGTCGTCGGTGGTGTGGCGGTGTCCGACGGCGTCGTGCCACCCCCTCCCCCGCAGCCGGCAAGGACCCCGGCTGTCGCCAGGATCGCCAGGTGGGCGCTACGCGGCCGCACGGCCCGCCGGACTCCCACGCCAGATGAACGTCACGATCGCCCCGAGGAGGAGGCCCAGCACGGCACCGAAGATGACCGTGCGCAGTCGTTGCCCCGGTCGGGCCGACGAGGCCGCGGACGTCGCTTTGGAGATGATGCTGGGCTGCTCGATCTGGATCGTCTTCGCAAGAATCAACCTGGCGTCGTTGGTGCTCTGCTGCAGGGTTGCAAACTCCTGCTGGAGCGAGACGAGCGACGTGTCCGTCGCAGGGGTCTTCTGCGATCGCAGGGCATCCAGCGTCGTCTGGATCTGCCTGATCCGAGTGTCCCCGTCGTCGACGATCTTCTGCTCGGCGTCCAGCGGCCCCTGGTAGGACTCCTTGGCGAAGCCGAACACCCCGTCGGTGTAGGCGTTCGTGACGCGGATTGCCGTTGCGCGATCGCGATCCGTGTAGCGGATCGTCGCGACCGTCGGCAGGTTGCCACCCACTGCGCCCGGGACGCGTTCAACGGTGAACGACACACCGTCCTTGATCCGATCGAACGCGACGCCCGCGTTGTCCGCGGCCTTCTGGATGAACTTGTCCGCGGCCAGCGCCTTCTGTGCGGTGGACGGTGTCGTGAGCGGCGACGGCACGACGGTGCCGGTTCGGGCAGTGGTCACAAGACCCAGGTACACGATGCTCGACGACGTGTATTCGGCGTGACGCGCGAGGCTGGTGACGAGACCGACCAGCGCTGCGCCGACGGCGGCGATGACGAGCACCCACCGTCCACTCCACAGCACACGTCCGTAGTCACCAAGCGTGATCTCCTTCTCCACCGGTGGAAACCTACCCTTTGCCGGGGACGGTTCGAAGTCCGTCGGGTGTGCGGTGAAGGATCGTTTGACCGAGGTATCGGGTCATGACGACCCCGGCGCGATGGGTGCCGACCCGCGACGGGGGGTGTTCGCCGGCCGCCATGCGCACGATCAGCTCGGGGTAGCCGCCACCGGCGGCGAGCGGCAACGGGAACGCGCCGCCAAAGCGTGTATTGATGTCGGTGATGCCCTGGATCTCGCCATCCTTGCGAAAGCACTGGATGCAGGCCGGGCCGCGCAGCCCCAGCGTCTCGACGGTCCGCACCGCCAATTCGACCAGCTGCGGGTCGTCGAGTGACTCGCCCTTGACCTGCTCTCCGCCCTTGGCCTGCATCATCGACCGGGGGATCGCCCCAAGCGCCCGCCCACCGAGGTCACCCAGCGTGTCGGTCGAGAACTCCGTTCCGTCCAGTGCCTGCTGGTAGACGGACTCCAGCGGTGAGTACCGCTCGAAGAACGCGAGTTCGTCGGGATCCGCGGCACGGTAGATGTGGCGCGCCGCGAAGCCCAAGCGCGGCTTGAGCAGCATCGGGTACGGCAGATCGGCCAGATCGACGGACCCGGCGAGCCAGGTCGGCGGTGACGGCAGGCCCGCGGCCTGGAGCATCGCGTGGCATTCCCATTTGTCCTGACATCCCAGGGTCACGTGCGGCTCCGGGAGGAACACGGACGTCCCGATTGCGGCGAGCTCCGGCGCGGCGGTCGCGAGCGTGACCGGGTCCAGATCCGTCAGCGGGAGCACCGCGCGCACCTGCTCCTGTCGGCAGACCTCGAGCAACGAGGCCGGATAGGCCGCATCGTCGACGAGCGGCAGCTCGACGATCCCGTCGGCCTCGAACCGGGTGGGCGAGGCCTCGCCGGCGTCGCTGATCAGGACCCGGCCGGTGTGCGGCCCCTCGGACAGTGCGGCCTTGAATGCGCGAACGATGTCCACGCGTGATCCCGCACAGGTCAACAGCACGGTCACTTCGGCGATGATGTGTCCTCTGCGTCGAGGGGTGGGAGGTCGAATCCGCCGGTTTCGCCGCGGTAGGTGTCGCCGCGACGCAGGACCACCAGAACGGTGCGCAGCAGGATCGAGAGGTCGAGGGGAATGCTCCAGCGGTCCACGTACTCGATGTCGATCGCGATGCGCTGCGACCACGGGATCGTCGCACGCCCACGCACCTGAGCGAGCCCGGTGATGCCGGGGCGCGCTTCGAGTCGCCGCCGGTGCTCGTCGGTGTAGCGGGCGACCTGCGTCGCCACGGTGGGCCGCGGTCCGACGATGCTCATGTCCCCCCGGATGACGTTCCACAATTGCGGCAGCTCGTCGAGCGAGAGCTTGCGCAAGATCGCGCCGACGCGTGTGATCCGCACGTCATCGTGTTCGACCCGCAACCCCGCACCCAACTGCTCTGCGCCGACGACCATCGTCCGGAACTTCAGCAGGTGGAACGGCCGCCCATGCAGCCCGATCCGCTCCTGGCGAAACAGCGCCGATCCCGGCGAATCCCGCCGCACCCACAGTGCCACCCCGAACATGACGGGAGATGTCAGCACGAACGCCGGAACGGCGATCACCAGATCGGCGATGCGCTTGGCCCGTCCCCCAAGAGCGTCGGTCATGGAGACGACCGTCTGTCGAAGCGCGCGATCACGACGGCGAAGCCTAGCGTCAGCCGAGAAATCCAGCCGCAGTCAGCATTTGAGCGGCCCATGGGGCCGCTCATAGGCCGCCCAAGTGCCGTGCTGAATGCGGCGTATGGACTCCCTCGATGATGTTGACGAATTGCGCGGCGAGGGCCGTTCGGTCGTAGTGGGTGCACACGAATCGCGCTCCGGCGGCGCCCATCCGGGTGGCCAGGGCGGTGTCTGACACCAGGCGCCGGATCGCGTCGGCCATTGCGGCCGGATCCTCGGGCGCGACGGCGATACCGCACTGGGCGGTATCGATCAGGCGTGAGAGCTCGCCTGGTGGGACGGCGGCGATGATGGGCTTTGCGGCGCCCATGTAGTCGAACGTCTTGTTGGGGAGCGCCCCCGCGAACAGTTCCTTGTCCTGGTAGGGCAACAGGCAGACATCGGCACGGGCGAGCCACCGAGGGACGTCCTGCTTCGCCACCGGGTCGACGAACACGACGTTGGGCAGGTCGCGTCGGGCCGCCTCGGCCTGCAGCAGCGGTTTTTGGTCACCGCCGCCGACGAGCACGAATCGGATGGATGGCTCCGAACGCAGTCGGTCTGCGGCGTCGAGCACCGTTCCCAGCGAGCTGTAGGTGCCGTGGGCCCCGACGTACATGGCGACGAATGCGTCCGCGGGCACGGGGACGTCGGCGGGTGTCGCCGGTACCTCGGTCAGGTCGACGCCGTTGGTGATGAGCGTGACCCGTTGCGGGGGGATGCCGGTGGCGATGATCCCGTCGCGGATGCCGTCGGTCAGCGCGATGATGTGCCGCGCGCGCCGGTAGCAGAACCACTCGAGGGCGCGCGCCACGCGGTAGATCATGCTGCCCTTGCGGACGAGGCCCATCGCGACCGCCGATCCCGGCCACAGATCGCGGACCTCCAGCACGAACGTCGATCGTTTGATCATCGCCACGACGGCGGTG
>JANMKR010000215.1:0-6505 GCA_031372145.1 Actinomycetota bacterium
CAGCTTCAAGCAATCCAAAGCGGTTCGCGAGAAGTGGGTGTTGAGCCCACTTTTTTATTGCCGCGAGAAAGGCACATGGCGACGACGACAATGGCCCACCAGGCCATCGAGCACGAGGTCGAGAAGCAGCTCGCACGCGAGCTGCCGGCAGTCGATCTCCGCGAGGTACAGGTCATCGGCCCAGCCGACGCCGGGATCTTGCGTGTGGTCATCGATCACCCGGACGGTGTCGACCATGCCTTGTGTGTCGCGACCACCCGCGCGCTTGAAGGAGGCGGGCTTCGCGACCGGTACGCCATCGAGGTCTGGTCGCCCGGCACCGAGCCGCCGCTGCGCACAATCGAGCACTACCGCAACGCGATCGGCCAAGGCGTCGCGTTGCGGGTCGTCACTGAGGGCGCAGGTCGCGCCCGCTCCGTCAGCGGTACCCTCACCGCGGTCGAATCCGACCGCGTCGAGGTGTCGACTGCAGACGGGCCCACGTGGATTCCGACCAGCGCGATCCATCGCGCTCGCGTCGTTGAGAGGAGCGAGCCGTGAACAGGGAGATCCTCGAGGCAATCAAGATGATCGAGCGCGAGAAGGGCATCAGCGCCGAAACGCTGATCCTGGCGCTCGAAGACGCACTGCTTGCCGCCTACAAGAAGACACCGGACGCGGCCGAGTTCGCCCGTGTGCTCATCGATCGGGACGAGGGTGACATGCGCGTCCTGCAGCTCGTGCTCGACGAGGACGAAGAGCCGCGCACGCTGCCGGTGGTCGAACCGGAATGGCCGGACGGGGGTCCTCCCGAGGACTACGTGCCACCGGCGCCCGAAATCGACTGGTCGGCGTACGACGAAGAAGAGCTCGAAGAGATCGACGTCAGCACCGACAACTTCGGACGGATCGCGGCGCAGACCGCCAAGCAAGTGGTGCTGCAGCGTATCCGTGAGGCTGAGCGCGAGATGATGTTCGACGAGTACGTCGACCGCGTCGGCGACGTCGTGACCGGCATCATCCAGCAGTCGGACTCGCGCTACACCCTGGTCGACCTGGGCCGCGTCGAGGCGCTCCTGCCCGAAAGCGAGCAGGTCCGTGGCGAGCGCTACGACCATGGCGCCCGCATCAAGGCGGTCATCGTCGACGTGCGACACTCGACCAAGGGCCCCCAGGTGATTGTCAGCCGCCGGAGCGACGAGCTCATCAAGCGACTCTTCGAGCTGGAAGTGCCAGAGATGGCCGACGGCCTGGTCGAGATCCGCGCGGTTGCGCGCGAGGCGGGCTGGCGGTCCAAGATCGCCGTCATTTCGCGCACCCAGGGCGTCGACCCGGTTGGCGCGTGCGTCGGCCCGCGCGGGTCACGCGTGCGAATGGTCGTGAGCGAGCTGCGCGGTGAGAAGATCGACATCATCCCGTTCAACGACGAGCCGGCACGGTTCGTGGCGAAGGCATTGTCGCCCGCACGCGTGCGCGAGGTCCTCGTCGACGACGAGAATCGCCAGGCCACGGTCATCGTGCCCGACGACCAACTGTCGCTCGCGATCGGCAAGGAAGGCATGAACGCCCGCTTGGCGGCGCGCCTGACCGGCTGGCGGATCGACATCAAGAGCGAGTCCACGTTCGCCCTCGAGGAATCGGCTGCCGAGTTCGGTGGCACGGGCCATGGTGAGCTTCAGCGATGCGCAGCGCTGCTTCGCAACGGCAAGCGCTGCGTCAACGCAGCGGTGCCGGGAACCCGGTATTGCAGCCTTCCGGCCCACGCCCGTCTTGCCGAGATGGAGGCTGAGGGCATCGTGATCGCGGCCGATCAGGCGGTCGGCATCGCCGGCGCCGCCGACGCCGCGAAAGCGCCTGTCCCCGCGGCCGGCGACACGCCGACCGAGGCAGTGCCCGAGGCCGCAGATGGCCCGCAGACCGGCAACGGCGCCGCGGCTGGTGACGGCGCACCGGCACCCGAGGCCGCAGCGTCCGAGGCTGACGAGAGTGCTTCCGACGACGCCGAAGCGGTCGCCACAATGGCCGAGGCCGTCGAGGCACCGATCGAGGACTCCGCGTCACCCGACGGGGAGGAACAGCAGTAGCCACGACCGGCAGCAGACGTTGGGCTCTCAGCACATTCCAAAGCGACGGTGCCTCGGCTGCGGCGCGCAGGTGCCGAAGCGCGAATTGGCGCGCTTCGTCGCGGCGTTCGACGCGGGCGAACGACGCCTTGTTCGCGACGACCGCGCCCACCATCCTGGACGTGGGCTCTACGTCTGCCGCTGTCGCGCCTGCTTCGACCGAGCGGTCGAACGCCGGGCATTTCTTCGCGCAGCACGCCTCGACGGCGTGCCATTACAGATCGACACGACCCTCGCAGATGCATTCGACGGGTAGAAGTTAGGTAGGGGAACAGATGGATCTCACCGAAAAGCGCCGCATCCACGAAATCGCACGGGATGAAGGTCTTCCGAGCAGCCTCGTACTGCAGCGCCTTCAGCGCGCGGGTCTGCAGATCAAGACGGCGTCGTCGACGGTCACGGTCGGTGAGGCACTCCACCTGCTCAACCCGAACCGGTACCCGAAGCCCGACACCCTCGACGCCACGCTTGCGGCAGCGGCCGAAGCCAAGGCCGCGCCCAAGAAACGCGCCAAGGACGAGGCCGACGCGGCGGCGGCCGCTGCAGCCGCCGCCGAACCCAAGCCCAAGCGCGCACGCCGCAAGCCGGTCGAAGCGCCGCCAGTCGAGGCCACCGCGCCTGCGGACGAGGTTGTGGCGGTCGACGAACCGACGGCCGATGTTGCGGCGCCCGATGCGACGGACCCCGCCGATACGCCAGAGGTGGCATCGCCGGTCGCTCAGATCGACGAGCCGGCACCGATCGATGAGCCGTCAGTTGACGAGACGTCGGCGACGTCCGCCGAAGCCGAACCTGTGGCGGATGAACCTGTGGATGAACCTGCGGCCGCCGTGATTCCCGAGGCCGCTCCGTCCACCGCCCCCGCCGACGTTCCCGCTGAGCCGCTCGTCGAGGTTGTGACGCCTGACGAGGTCCCCGCAGTCGCAGAAACGGTGCCCGACGAGGAAGCGGCTGCCGGGGTGCCCGACGCTCCCGTTGCCGAAACCGCGCTCATCGTCGATGTTGACGCCGAAGTGCAAGCACCGCCGGCCGCTGACCCGGCGCCTCCGGCGTCGTCGTCCTCACGCCGCAAGACTCCTGCGCCGCCGGCGCCACCGCGTCCACCGCTGCGTCGGGCCGAGCCGCCGGCACCGCCGCGTCCGCCACTGCGCCGCGCTGAGGCCGAGCCGAAGAAGGTCGAGGACGCGCCGCCCACCGAGCCGTCTCCGACGGGGACCCGAAGGATCCCGGGCAGCGCTCCCGAACCGGCTCGCGGCGCCGATCGCGAGAGCGCCAGCCGCGGCGGCAAGCGCCGACGGGTCGTCATCGACGCGCAGGCCAGCCGACGCGGGCCCGGCCCGCAGGGCAGAGATCGGCGCGGTGGCAGAGGAGGTCCGCGTTCTGAGGAGCGCGAGCCCGCCGTCACGATCCCGCCATCTGAAATGCCGCAGGTCGATGTCCGCTCGGGTGCCACGATCAAAGAGATGGCCGAATCGCTGAGCATTCCGGCGACGCTGATCATCAAGACCCTGATGGGCATGGGCGAACTGGCCACGATCACCCAGTCGCTCTCCGATGAGGAGATGGAGGTCGTCGCCGCCGAGCTGGAGCGCAAGATCCAGATCGTTCATGCGGAAGAAGAGGACGAGTTCGCGGCAATCGAAGAGGACGAGCCCGGAAGCCTCGTTGCGCGGGCGCCAGTCGTCACGGTCATGGGCCACGTCGACCACGGCAAGACCTCGCTCCTGGATGCGATCCGCGAGACCGAGGTGGTCGCCGGTGAGGCCGGCGGCATCACCCAGCACATCGGCGCCTACCAGGTGCATCACCACGGCCGTGAGCTGACGTTCCTGGACACGCCGGGCCACGAGGCGTTCACCGCCATGCGTGCCCGCGGCGCCAAGATCACTGATGTCGCGGTGATCGTCGTCGCAGCCGACGACGGCGTCATGGAGACCACGATCGAGGCGATCGACCACGCCCGCGCCGCAGACGTGCCGTTCATGGTCGCGATCAACAAGATCGACAAGCCGAACGCCAACCCCGATCGCGTCCGCCAGGAACTCTCGACGCACGACGTCATCCCGACCTCATGGGGTGGCACATTCGAGTTCGTCGAGGTGTCGGCGATCGAGAAGACCGGTCTGGACACGCTGCTCGAGACCGTGCTGCTGGTCGCGGACGCGGACGCCGATCCCAAGGCCAACGCCGGCGCCCTCGCGTCGGGGAGCGTCATCGAGTCACGCCTCGACCCGGGCCGCGGCCCGGTGTGCACGTTGCTGGTCCAGCGAGGCACCATGCGCGTGGGCGACGTGCTGCTGGTCGGACAGACGTTCGGCCGTGTGCGGGCCATGCACAACTTCAAGGGCGATGTCCTCGAGGAGGCCGGTCCGTCCGTTCCGGTCGAGGTCCTGGGCATGGACGGCGTCCCCGACGCCGGTGAGCGCTTTCGCGCGGTCGAGAACGAGCGGGTCGCTCGCCAGCTGGCCGGCCAGCGCTCGCATCGGATCCGTGCCGAGGAACTTGCCAACCGTCGCCCGGTTTCGCTCGAGGACCTCTTCGCCCGCGTGCAGAGTGGGCTCAACGAGCTCAACATCATCATCAAGGCCGACGTGCACGGATCGGTCGAGGCCCTGCGCGATGCGCTCGAGAAGATCGAGCAGACCGAGGTCCACCTGCGGGTCATCCACACGGGTGTGGGAGCGGTCACGGAATCCGACGTCAACCTCGCCGCCGCGTCCGAGGCGATCATCATCGCCTTCAACGTGCGTCCTCGACCCGAGGCCCGCATGCTCGCCGAGCGCGAAGGCGTCGATGTGCGCAACTACCGCGTGATCTACCGCGCGATCGAGGATGTGCGTGCCGCGCTCATCGGGATGCTCACGCCAGACATCGTCGAGGTGGCACTCGGAACGCTCGAAGTGCGGACCACGTTCCGCGCGTCACGCATCGGTACCATCGCCGGCTGCTATGTGACGGACGGCATTGCCCGCCGCAACTCCAACATGCGTCTTGTCCGCGACGGCACGATCGTGTTCGAGGGCAAGATCGGCTCGTTGCGCCGGTTCAACGACGATGCGCGCGAGGTTGCCCAGGGCTTTGAGTGTGGTGTCGTCATCGAGGGATTCAACGACGTCAAGGAGGGCGACGTCATCGAGGCCTACGAGCTCAAGGAAGTCGCACGCACCGAGCAGGCCCCGGCGACGGCGGAGGCCGGCGGCCCCAAGGGGTGATCGGGCCATGGGCTGCGGCTACGTCGGCACGTTGACCGTCGACCTGCATCTTCCTCAGGCGGACTCGCTCAAGGACAAGCGCAAGGAGCTGCACCGCGTCAAGGCGGGGCTGGTCAAGCGCGTGTCTTGTGCGGTCGCGGAGGTCGACCACCATGACCTGCATCGGCGCAGTCGGCTGACGCTCGCGGTGGTCACGCGGGAGCATGCCGAATGCGAGCGTCTGCTCGACGCGGCCTCGCGCCTGCTCCACACCGATCCGGCGTTCGAGGCGCTCGCCGAGCGGCGTGATGTGATCACGATCGACGACGCGCCCGTGTTCGACATCGGCAGCGGGTAGCGACGTGGCACAGGCTGGTGGACGACTTCGTCGTATCAACGAGGCACTTCGGGAGGTCATCGCCGAGGCGGTTCAGCGTGAGCTGGCGGACCCACGCCTGTCGTTCCTGACGATCACCCACGTTCGGGCGACCCAGGATCTCAAAGAGGCCAAGGTCTTCTGGACGACGCTGGACCGCACGAAGCGTGACGGCGCCGCCGCGGCACTCGAATCCGCCCGCGGGGTGCTGCAAGGGCGCGTCGGACGTGAACTTCGTGCGCGTCAGACCCCGCAACTGACATTCGTGTTCGACGAGCATCAGGACCGTGCGGCCGAGCTGACCCGCCTGATCGACCAGGTGACCGGCGATCTGCCGCCCCGGGAGGACGAGTGAGCAAGGGAACGGCGCGCGAGATCACACCACGATCCATGGCGGTGGGTGAGGTTGCGCAGTGGTTGCTCGGCGAGCCAGGCCCGTTGATGGTCGCGACCCATCGCAACCCGGATGGCGATGCGATTGGCTCGCTCCTTGCGCTGACACGGGCCCTGCGCAACGCCGGTCGGGATGCCGTGATGTGGCATCCCGACACGCCGGCCGTCCCCGAGGATCTTGCGTTCTTGCTGCGCGACGGCGAGACGATCCTGGGTGATCTTCCGGTCGATGTCGCTGACCGGGCGCTCGTGGTCCTCGACTGCGCGTCGGCGGGACGGTTGAGCGATCACCCGCCGGCCACCCTCGGCCGCGTCGTCGTCAACATCGACCACCACCACGACAACGGCCGGTTCGGTGACCTCAACCTGATCGAGGGCGACGCGTCGAGCACCGCCGAGATCGTCCTGCAGGTGCTCGACGCGGCCGGTTGGCCGTTGGACAC
>JANMKR010000010.1:0-2963 GCA_031372145.1 Actinomycetota bacterium
TGCCGTTGGCCCTGAACGTGACCTTGCTGACGTCGTAGGTCTGAACGACGTTCAGGTTCTTGTAGGCCCCGGCGGCGGCGTCGAAGCTGACCGGGCCGCCGTTGTACAGGAAGCTGTCGGGATTCTTGATCGTCGTGTGGAACCTGAATCGATAGGCGATGTCCTCGGCGCCGTCACCGGTGTTGTCGATCTTGATCTGGTACCGGACGTTGTCCGAGAACCCGAAGAAGTTCGGGCCGCCGGCCGGCTCCTCGAACGGGATGAAGTTCGCGACCAGGGTCGCGGTGTCGGGCTTGTCTGGGCTGACGAATGCGTAGACGTCCGTGTTGTCCGCCGTCGGGTCCTGGCTGATTCCTGGCGCCTCGCGGTGGCTTGAGCCGCCCGCGAACGTTGGGATCACCGTCGCGGCCGCGATTGCGGCAAGCAGCGGCGCTACAGTGAGCGCCTTGCGTCGGGTGATACGCACGTATCTCTCCTCCGTGTCGTGTGTCGAGCGCGCTTGGGCGCTGCTCGATGTTCAGCCGTACCTACGAACGATCCCGGGACCTGGATCACCTACTACCCGGATTGGCCGAATTCACACCACGCGGGCGCAGGTCAGGCCGCGGTCGACTCCGCGACCGCCGGACCGATCACACGCGTACCGCCGGCGAACACCACCGCTCGATTGCAGAGCGAGGCGCGACCGCGATCAGCAGCCAACCCCTTCGCTCGCCTAATCACACATGGGCCGGCCTGTCAAGGTTTGGGTGCCGGGCACCGGACCCTTGACAACCGGCCGCCCAAGGTTCGTTCTGCCTGGCACCTGCCGATCGAACACGGCGAACGGCATGGCGCTGGGCATGGACGGGCGACTCGTGGTCTGCGAGCAGCGCAGCCACTCCGAGCACCCGGGATCGCAGCGATTGACCCGACGACCGGCGACCGTGAGGTCGTCGTCGACACATGGGGTGGACTGCGGTTTCAACTCACCCAATGACGTCGTCGTCGCTCTGACTTCGATCCGACGACGGCCGAGGCGCGCACGACTTCGGCCGCCGGTCAGATCCCCGCCCGCCCAAGCGCCGAAAGGCGACGACGACGGCCTGACGCGTGCCCCGAGGGGCGCAGGACCGGACCTCCGCCCCGTGGGGACCAGTTGTCCGGCCGGCCACCCGATGCCCGTGCCGTTTCCAATGACCCCGCCGACGACGACGACACACTCTTGTAACGATTGGCCGTCCCGGTCACGGCCAAATGGCCAATTCCAGAACGCAGCCCCCGCCCCGCCGGTCACGGAGGATTCGCCGGACCGAAATCCGGCGCCCGCTGCGTCTTCGATCCATGACGCGCCACCCGACGACACACTTTTGTGACAATTGGCCGCGGCGGTCACGGCCAATTGGCCATTTTTGCGCGCCCTCGTGTCCATGGGAGGCGCTCGCGGCTTGGCGTAGGCTCGCCCCCGTGGTCGCCCTTACGCCCGAGCAGTTGGTGGCAATTCGCATGCGCAACCAACTGCTGACAGATCCGCGGCCGCAGCAGGTGGCCGACGCGGTCCGGCGCATCGGGGCGCTGCAAGCCCAGTCAACGGCCGCGGTCCGAATGGCGGTCCGGGTCCGCACCGACGGAGTGACACAGGGGGACTTCGATGAGGCCCTCACCGCCTCCCGTACGATCGTGCGCACCTGGCTCATGCGCGGAACGATCCACTTGGTTACGGCCGAGGACATCGGCTGGATGGTGGAGCTCATCGGCCCGTCGATACGCGCCCGCTACCGGCGCCGGCGCGAGCAGCTGGGACTCACGGATGCGTTGTGCGAGCGGGCACTCGACGCGCTGCCGCGGATCCTGACCGGCGCATCGCCGATGCCGCTCACCCAGGTGATGGCGCGGCTGGCCGAGCACGGGGTGCTGATCGACACGACCGAGCAGGCGCCGACGCACCTGATGGTCCTGGCGGCGACCCACGGTCTGGTCTGCCGCGGGCCGGAGGCGGGGCGTGCCCCGACGTTCGCGTTGACCGACGAGTGGGTCGCCCCCGGGCCGCGGCTCGATCGCGACGCGGCCCTGGCCCGGCTCGCCCGCGTCTACCTGGCAGGACGAGGCCCGGCGACGGTCGGGGATTTCGGCACGTGGTCGGCGCTTGCGGCAGGGGACTGTCGCCGTGCCTTCGATCTGTTGCAGCCTGATCTGGTCAAGGTCGACGTCGCAGGGATTGCGATGTCAGCACTCATCGATACGGAACTGACGGCGCCGGCCGACAACCCGCCCCGGCTCCTGGCGCTCTGGGATGAGTACCTGCTGAGCCACCGCACCCGCGAACTGATTCTGGACCCCGCCGTGGCCGATCGCATCTTGGTGGGCGGAGTGATTCAGGCGGCGCTGGTGGTCGACGGCCGGGTGGCGGGACTCTGGCGCATGCAGGGCAGCGGCCGGCGTCGCCGGTTGGTCATCGAACCGCTCGTCAAGCTCTCTCGCGCGACCTGGCGAGCAATCGACTCCGAGGCCCATGACATCGGCAGATTCCTGAACGTCGACGTCCAGGTCGAACCGACTTGCCAAGACGCTGCGTCCAACCCGAAGAAGTCGACCCTCGATCAGTGGTGATAATGGTGGTGCGATGCGTCTTGTCGCACCGGCGGTTCGCCATCGCCGTCCTCGGATTGTGAAGCGTGGGAGGACCCAATCCACTCGGCCCACGCGCAGGCATCGGCGGTGGCGTCGCCGGCCAACGTCTCGACCGAGGGACGCAGATGCTCCGGGATGCGGATGATCGGACCGCCGAGCCGCAGGTCCTCGCCGACGGGAAGGAGCCGTGCGACGATGAACTCCCCCACCGCGAGCTCGTCGCCGGCGGCGCCCGTCACCGACGCGGTCACTCCCGACTGGGTGTCGCGCAGCGCCATCCCTTCGGCGGGCCGGACCTGCATCACCTCAAACACCCCGAGCGGCCGCTCGAGCCAGCCCTCGGCGACCGCGAC
>JANMKR010000026.1:0-19845 GCA_031372145.1 Actinomycetota bacterium
GGACGCAGCCTTCGTTCATATCGGACCATATGGGCGAAGGCGAGGACAACGCTCCACAGGCGAAACGTCTGTCTGAACGGTATGCGCCCCTGCGGAGCTTTGCAGCCGCCAGACTGCAAAGCTATTCCTGAGACAGGCCACGAGTCATTCGTCCGGCAGGACCGGGGAGGGGACCGTCGAACCCTGCTGATTTGCAGGGACGACATCTCGTGGGAGACTGACCGCTTGTGTTCGTGCGCTTCGCCCGCCATCCCGTAGTCCTGATCGCAGCCGTCCTGGGTGTGGCTGTGCCTGCGCTCGGGCTGGTCCCCTCGCCACCCGACGTGAGCGGGGTACCCCAGGCGTCGGCCGCGCCGGCCGCCAAGCCGGTGCCCAAGGGGAAAAAGCCGAAGAAGGTGCCGCGCTTCGTGTTCACGTTCGAGGGCCGCGGGTTCGGTCACGGCGTGGGGATGTCCCAGTACGGCGCGTACGGCGCCGCACGCGCCGGTCAGCGCGTTCAGGACATCATCGCCCACTACTACCGGGGGACCACGTTGACGGTGCTTCCCGTCACACCGGTGCGCGTGCTGCTCGGCACCGGTGCCGTGAGCGTCACGTTGAGCGCCGACGGACCGTGGGGTGTCGTCGCCGAGAACACGCCGCTTCAGGTCATCCGTCCGTTGCCACCGGGTGTGAACCTCAAGGTCACGCGTGCCGGTGACGGCGTCGTGGTCAGCGACCCGGACGGGGCCGAGTTGCTGAAGGCGCAGGGACCGCTGCGGTTCGCGCCGACCGATGCGGCGTCGACGACGGTCTTCCGAGGGGTGCGCTACCGGGGCGCGTTGCGGATCATCCCCGAGGTCGCGACCTTCACCGTCGTCAACCACATCGACTTGGAGCAGTACCTGCCGGGGGTCGTGCCGCGCGAGATGCCGTCGCGGTGGGGCGACGACGCCCCTGCGGCGCTCCAAGCCCAGGCGATCGCCGCGCGCTCATACGCCATGGCGACCAAACGGTCGGGCGGTGTGTTCGACATGTACGCCGATCAGCGCAGCCAGGTGTACGGCGGGGCCGACGCTGAGGATCCGCGCACCACTGCGGCCGTCGTCGCGACCGCCGGCACGGTGGTCACCTTGAGCGGCCAGATCGTGACGACGTTCTTCTTTTCGACCTCCGGAGGGCGGACCGAGAACGTCGAGAACGTCTTCCGCGGATCACCACGGTCCTACCTGGTGAGCGTCGACGACGAGGCCTTCGACGCGACCTCGCCCCATCACATCTGGCGCGACCCCAAGACCTTCACCGATGCCGAGCTTTCCCATCTGCTGGGGATCAAACGGCCTGTGCTGAAGATCAAGGTGCTCGAACGCGGGGTCTCACCGCGGGTCAAGCTGATCCGGTTCACCTCGCGCAGCGGCGCGGTCAAGGAGATGCGCGGCACCGAGGTGCGCAGCCTGCTCGGTCTTCGTGATACCTGGTTTACCCCCCGTCGCCGAGTGCGGACGCCCGCGACGCTGCGACTCGTGGCCGCACGGCGTTAGGCACTTCGCCTTCACCGCCGTGCGGTCCGGTGAGGCGCTACTCCTCGCCCAGGTAGCGCTTGCGGACCTCGTCGTCGGTACGGAGCTTCGCGGCATCGCCTGACAGGACGACCTGACCGGTTTGGAGGACGTAGCCGCGCCGGGCCACGTCGAGGGCCATCAGGGCGTTCTGTTCGACGAGCAGGATCGCGGTGCCCTGTTCGTTGATCGTCTTGACGATGTCGAAGATGCGCTCGACGAAGATCGGGGCCAGACCCATCGACGGCTCATCCAACATCAGCAGTTTTGGGCGCGCCATCAGGGCACGACCCATCGCGACCATCTGCTGCTCCCCGCCTGACAGCGTTCCGGCCCTCTGGCTCATGCGCTCGTGCAGCCGCGGGAACAGGGTGTAGACCCGGTCGAGGTCCTCCTGGAAGTTCTCCTTGTCGGTGCGCTGGAACGCACCCATCTCGAGGTTCTCGAGCACCGTCATTCGCGGGAACAGGCGGCGGCCCTCGGGAGACTGCGAGACGCCCATCGACACGATCTCGTGCGGGGGGGCCTGCGTGATGTCGCGGCCCAGGAAGAAGATCTTGCCGCGCTTGGGATGGTTGATCCCGTTGATCGAGCGCAGCGTCGTGGACTTGCCGGCGCCGTTGGAGCCGATCAGCGTGACGACCTCGCCGGCGTGCACCTGCAGGCTGACGCCCTTGAGTGCGTAGACAGAGCCGTAGTAGGTGTGGATGTCCTGGACGTCCAGTACCAGGTCGTTCGATGTGGTCGCGGTGCTCATCCCACCGCCGCTTTGCCCAGGTACGCCTCGATGACCTTGGGGTCGCGTACGACCTCGGACGGAAGGCCTTCGGCGATCTTCTCGCCGTGGTCCAGCACCGTCACGCGTTCGGAGACACCCATCACGAGCTTCATGTCGTGCTCGATCAGCAATACCGTCAGGCCGCGCTCGTCACGCAGCCGATGGACGAACTTCATGAAGTCGAGCGTCTCCTGCGGGTTCATGCCGGCCGTGGGTTCGTCGAGCAGGACCAGCTTGGGGTCGGTGCCGAGTGCGCGCGCGACCTCGAGCCGGCGCTGGTCGCCGTACGAGAGGTTGCGCGCCCATTCGTCGTCCACCCCCGACAGTCCCACGAACTGCAAGAGCTCGCGTGCGCGATCGTGCGCCTCCCGCTCTTCGCGCCGAACCCGCGGCGGGCGGAAGATGCCGCCGACCACCCCGGTCTTGAGCCGGCAGTGCATACCCACGAGCACGTTCTCGACGGACGTCATCTGGCCGAACAGCCGGATGTTCTGGAAGGTCCGCCCGATGCCCTTCTTGGTGATGGCGTGCGGCGGCTTGCCGACGATGGACTCGCCGTCGAACATGATCACGCCGCTCGTCGGGGCGTAGACCCCGGTGAGCATGTTGAAGAACGTCGTCTTGCCGGCGCCGTTGGGCCCGATCAGGCTGACGATCTTTTGGCGCGGGATGAAGAAATCGACATCGTTGGTCGCGACGAGTCCGCCGAACTCCTTGCGGACACCCGTCGCGGCGAGCAGGTCGTCGTCGGTTCGCCCGGCGTCGGCCGCCATGGTTGAGGTCGCGTCGCTACTCATGTTGGGTGTCGTAGAGGGATTCCTCGTAGAGCGGCTCGTCGTGCACGCCTTCTTCGATTTCGGCCTTACGCCGCGCCTCGGGGAACAGCCCTTCGGGTCGGAACAGCATCGTGACCAGCAGGATGACCCCGAAGATCAGGAACGTGTACTTGGGGATGTCGAGCGTCGTCCCGAAGCGGCCGTTGATGTCGGACCCGAGCGTGTTGAGGCCGTAGCGGTCCAGGTAGCTCAAGAAGAGCGCCCCCACGATGACACCCCAGATATTGCCCATCCCGCCAAGGATGACCATGCACAGGATGAAGATCGAGATCTGGAAGAAGAAGTCCGTGTCGAACGCCGAGCTCTTGAAGCTCGCGAAGAAGCCGCCGGCCAGGCCACCGAAGAAGGCCCCGACGGCATAGGCCCATGTCTTGGTCCGCATCAACGGGATGCCCATCGCCGCCGCCGCCGCGGTTTCGTCCTCGCGGATTGCGACCCACGCGCGCCCGAGGCGCGAATCGCGGAGGCGCAGGCAGCAGAAGATCGTCAGGACGAGCAGCGCGAGCGCCGACCAGTAGAAGAGCCGTGCGGAGTTCTCGGCGGTGCGGAAGTTCTCGGGCAGGAACGGAAGGACGCTGTTGAGCGATTCGCCGAATCCCGGTGGGTCGACCGGGGTGATGCCGGACGAACCGCCGGTCAGGTTGAACCCGGTGCCGAACAAATCGTCGCCGTTGCGCGCCACCTGTGGCAGGATTTCACCGAAGCCGAGCGTGACGATCGCCAGGTAGTCACCCCGGAGGCGAAGGGTCGGCAGCCCGATCATGACGCCGAGCACCGCGGTCACGACGGCTGCGAGCAGGAGCAGCAGCCAGATGGAGATGTGGATGCCGGGCAGGCTCTCTGGTGCAATCGCGCCAAAGCGGATCGTGCGGGGGTGCTCGTTGGTTCCGCCGAACTGCGTCGACGCGAACACGGCGACGGTGTACGCCCCGATCGCATAGAACGCGACGTACCCCAGGTCGAGAAGCCCGGCGTAGCCGACGACGACGTTGAGGCTGACCGCCATCATCGTGAAGATCAGCATGACGATCATCGACTCGACGTCCGGGAAGTACCGCCCCGCTCCGGGGATGCCCGTGAGCCCGCTGCGATAGAGCGGAAAGAGCAGCACGAGCAGCAACGCGACGCCCGGCGCGACCCATCGCCGGGTTTGCGCGGGCATGCTGCGCCAGGTTGTGCCGACGCCCGCGATGGCACGCTTGATGCCTGAGGCGGCGCCCCTGGCCGACGTCACGTCACTGGCCTTCCGGTGTGCGCTCGCCGAGCAGACCCTCGGGGCGGAACACCAGGATCAGGATCAGGATGCTGAATACGATCGATTGCGTCCAGTTGCTGCCGGGCGATCCGATGGAGAGTCCCTCGTTGAACGCCTGGATGAGCCCGATGACCATGGCGCCCGCCACCGCGCCCTTCAGGTTGCCGATGCCGCCCAGCACTGCTGCCGTGAAGGCGATCAGGCCGGTCTGGAAGCCGGTGTCGAACCGCATCTGGCCCGGGTAGATCATCCACAGGATGCCCGCGACGCCGGCGAGCGCGCCCCCGACGGCGAAGGTGAACGAGATGGTCCGGTTGACGTTGATGCCCATCATGCTCGCGGCCTGCATGTCTTGTGCGACTGCGCGCATCGCCTTGCCCTGGCGGGTCTTCTGGACGAGCCAGATCAAGCCGATCAGCACCGGTGCCGTGACGAGGATGACCACGAGTTTGTTCCAGGTGACGCTGAACCCGTTGAGGTCGAAGACCTTGGATTCCGAGACCAGGTTGTTCGTGCTCGTCGGGCGCGGACCCCAGAAGATCAGGCCGATGCCCTGGAGGATGAACGACATCGCAACCGCCGTGATCAGGGGTGCCAGCCGCGGTGCGTTTCGCAAACGGCGGTAGGCGATGGCCTCGATGCCGACGTTGATCGACGCACACAGCGTGGCGGCGATGACGAGCGTCAACAGCAGGAGCGGCCACAGCACGTACCACACCTTGCCGCCCTGCAGATCGAAGATCGAGATGATGAACGTGCCGGAGAGCAGTCCACCGATCATGAACAGGTCGCCGTGGGCGAAGTTGATCAGCTCGAGGATGCCGTAGACCAGGGTGTAGCCCAGCGCGATCAGGCCGTACAACGATCCGAACGTGATGCCGAGCACGAACACCGTCATGAACTGCGCCGGGCTCTCGATGAGGTTGACCACAAGCCATGCCACCACAGCCCCGACGAGCAGAAGGCCCACGATCGACTGGACCTTTGGCCGTGACCTGGGTCGGAACCAACTCTTACTCGGTTCGTGGGCGTGAGTGGTCACGGTTGTCAGCGATCGAGTGAGGGGGGCCGGAGCCCCCCTCACGACGATCAGTTGGTTGCCTAGCCCTTGCCGACCAGTGCGGCGTCGGGTGTGACCACCTTGACGGTGACCTGCTTGTCACCCTTGATCTGGTACATCGTGACGCCACCGGCGGTTGTGTCACCGTTCGCGTCGATACCGAATGTGCCCATGATGCCGTCGGTCACGTTCGTCTTGAACAGGTTGTCGACGACGGACTGGCGGGTGCCGTCCGAAGCGGCGATCGCGTCGAGCAGCACTTCAGCGGCCTGTGCGGCGTACGCCGAGTAGACCTGGACCTTGTCGGGGCCACCAACGGTGGCGCCGAAGTCGGTCACGAACTGCTTGCCCTTGCCGGTCAGCTGATCCACCGGAGGACCGGCGACGCTGACGTAGACACCCTCGGCAGCCTTGCCGGCGTCCTTGATGACCGATTCGATCGGCGTGAAGCCGTCCGGCGAGAGGATCGTGACGTTCGGGCCGAGTGCGGCGCGCAGGTCCTTGACCAGCTTGCCACCGGCGTTGTCGACGATGCCGGCGAGGAACACGCCGTCGGCGCCGGTCGCCTTGATCGTGTTGCCGAGCGGCTCGAAGCTCGTCGACTTGGGGTCCCACTTCTGGAAGCCGGCCACGCCCAGGCTGAGCTTCTTGGCGGCGTCACGGAAGTTGTTTGCGAGACCGGCGCCGTAGAGCTGACCGTCGTTCAGAATGAAGATCTTCTTGAGCTTGAGGTCGGTCTGGGCGAACACGGCCAGGGCGGGGCCCTGGAAGTTGTCGGCCGCGACGACGCGCGCGTAGTTGCGCTTGCCGGAGGGGTAGTACTTGTCCGGCTCGCCGGCTTCGACCGGGCCGCCCTGGGTCAATCCGACGTAGGTGTTCGCCGGGCTCACCATGGCGATCGGGGCCGGGTTCAGGATCGGAATCTCAAGCTTTGCACAGCCCGAGTTGAATGTGCCGATGACGCCGATCAGCGACTTGTTGGCGACATACGCATTGGCGTTCGCGGTGCATTTCGCGGAGTCCCACGATGCAGCTTGCGCCGTTGCGTCGTCACAGGCCTGGTACGCGATCGTCTTGTCGCCGGCCTTGAAGCCGCGCTGGTTCAAGATGAACTCGATTGCCTTGCCCATCTGCTCGGTCTGCGGGCGGGATGCGCCCTGCAGCGGCAGGTCGGATGCGATGAGGAAATCGGCCTTGCCATCCGGCCCCTTCAACGGGGCGGCGGGACAAGACGATGCGGGAAGCTCAGCGACGCTACTGCCACCGGAGCTGCTGCCGCCACAACCGGCGACGACAGCTCCGAGCACAGCGACCGCTGCGATCCCGAGAATGGTCCAACGACCATGCTTCATTTTTGGTGTTCTCCTCGTAGCCTGTTGCGGCCGCGATCCCCCCAAAACGAAGACAGCACCTGCAGGACACGGCCAAGGTGCGCGGACGCTACCACTCCGTAACTCCCGAAACGAGCAAAATCAGCGGGCGTTTGAATCCTGAAAAACCCCGTGATTATTGGGCGCTCAGGAGCTCCTCGGGCGGGACGTCTCGCCACACGCGGGCCGGCAGTCCGGCGACGAGCTTGCCCGCCGGGACGTCCTTGGTCACCAGGGCCCCGGCTGCGATGAAGGCCTCTTCGCCGATCTCGATGCCCGGAAGGATGACGCAGGCTCCGCCCACGCGGGCCCCGCGACGGATCGTGGGACCCTTGATGTTCCCGAACCGCCCCTCGGTGCGCCCCATGAAGTTGTCGTTGGTGGTCGCGACGCACGGGGCGATGAAGACGTGGTCCTCGAGCAGCGAGTAGGCGGTGATGTAGCAGTTGGCTTGAATCTTGGTGTGGTCGCCGATGGACGTGTCGTTCTCGACGACGCTGCCGCGGCCGATGATGACGTTGTCACCGATGATGACCCGCTCGCGGATCGCCACCTGGTCGCCGATCACGCAGTCGCTGCCGATGACCGATCCGGCGAACAACACGGAACCGGCACAGATCGCCGTGCCGGCCCCCACCTGCAACGGCGTCAGCGGGTCGCGTTTGGCGGTGGACTTCTTGCCCAGCCGGGGCTGCTTGCCGATGACCACGTTGTCCTGGATCACGCAGCCGTCCCCGATGACCGTGCCGGCGTGGATCACCACGTTGGCGCCGATCTCGACATCCGCGCCCAACACGACACCCTCGCCAAGCACCAGGTTCTCGCGACTCATGTGGTCTGCCCTTCGATTGTGACCGGCCGCCCGGAGTCGACCATGGATTGGGTCATGGCCTCAAGGACCTCGACGACCGCGAGTCCGGCGGCGGCGTCAGACATGGGCGCCGTGCCGTTGGCGACGCAGTCCACGAAGTGCTCACACACGCGGCGCAGGGGCTCGGTGCCGTCGATCTTGGGGATGTGGATGTCGCCTGAGCGCACCTGGATGTACTCCCCGTAGGTGGCCGTGTGGGTGATGGGACCCTTGTCGTAGATCGTGACCTTGCGCTCGGTCTCCATGTCGTCAAAGACGACCATGCGCTCCGAGCCGATCACGGTCATCTTGCGCATCTTGTGCGGATCGAGCCAGGACAGGTGCAGGTGGCCGGTGACACCCGATGGAAACCGCACGTGACCGAACACGACGTCCTCGACACCCGGCTGCAGGTAGGACGTGCCCCACGCGGCGACCTCTGTGGGGCGTTCACCCGCCAACCAGATCATGACCGAGATGTCGTGCGGACCCAGGCTCCACAAGGCATTTTCGTCGGGCCGCACGATGCCGAGGTTCTGGCGGTTGCCGTACATGTAGAACGTCCGGTCACCCAGGGCGCCCTCGTCGATCAGGTCCTTGACCCGCTGCAAGCCGGGGTGGTAGACGAGCAGGTGGTCGACCATCGCGATCAGGCCGCGTTCGGTTGCAAGGTCGCTGACCCGGCGAGCGTCGGCGACGGTCAGCGCCAGCGGCTTTTCGACGAACACGTGCTTGCCGGCTTCGAGCGCGCGCACGGCCAGCGTCGCGTGCGTGGGCACCGAGGTGGCGATGACCACCGCGTCGAGCGTCGCGTCGCCCAGCAGGTCGTCCAGGTCGCGCGTGAACGTGCTCGAGGGAAACGCCGGGCGATGGCGCTCGAGGATCGCCTCGTCCAGATCACAGCAGTAGGCGAGCTCACAGCCGGGGAGTCGATCGAAGTTGCGCGCGAGGTTGGGGCCCCAGTAGTTGAGGCCGACCACGCCCAGTCGGACGCTCACAGCTTCCAGACCTTGCCGTCGACGGCAGGCACGACGTTGCGGAAGTCCACGACGAGGGGCGCCTCGCGGGCGATCATCTCCCAGTCGATGCCATCGTGGGCGGTGACGACTGCGACGGCGTCAACGCCGCGAAGCAGCACGGCATCGAGCGGAAGGCTCTGCAACCCCACCTTGGCCAGCTGCGGCACGTGGGGGTCGTGGTAGGCGACCTGTGCACCCTCGTCGGCGAGCAGGTCGATGACCTTGAGCGCCGGGCTCTCCCGCATGTCGTTGACGTTGGCCTTGTAGGCGACGCCGATGACCAGGACGCGGCTGCCGTTGAGCGGCTTGCGGCGGCTGTTGAGTGCGCGCGAGATCTTGGTGACGCAGAACGACGGCATCTGCGAGTTGATCTTGCCGGCGAGTTCGATGAACTCCGTGTGGAACTCGAACTCGCGTGCCTTCCACGTCAGGTAGAACGGGTCGATCGGGATGCAGTGGCCGCCCAAGCCCGGCCCCGGCCGGAACGGCATGAAACCGAACGGCTTGGTTGTGGCGGCGTCGATCACGGCCCAGATGTCGATGTTCATGCGATCGCAGAGCATCGCCATCTCGTTGACCAGGGCGATGTTGACGCTGCGGAAGATGTTCTCGAGCAGCTTGGTCATCTCGGCGACTTCGGGTGTGGCGACCGGCACCAGGTTGTCGCACGCGGCGCCGTACACCTCCATCGCGCGGCGTGTGCACTCGGGGGTCAGCCCGCCGACGACCTTGGGCGTGGTGCGCGTCGTCCAATCGACACGACCCGGGTCGACACGTTCCGGTGAGAACGCCAGGTGGAAGTCCTTGCCCGCGACGAGTCCGGACCGCTCGAGCATGGGCCCGAGCTCGTCTCGGGTCGTGCCGGGGTAGGTCGTGCTCTCGAGGATCACGAGCTGGCCGGCGCGGAGGCGTTGCGACAGGCTTTCGGCTGCGCCGAGCACGGCCGAAAGATCCGGCTCGCGGTGTTCGTCGAGCGGCGTCGGCAGGCAGATGATGACCGTCTCGACCCACCGCATGGCATCCCACGAGGTGGTTGCCCGCACCAGGCCGTCGGCGACCAGCGGGGCAAGGCGCGTCGACGTGACGTCCTCGATGTAGGACTCGCCGCGGTTCAACATGTCGACCTTGGACTGCACGGCATCGAGGCCGAGCACCGCCACGCCGGCTTCGGCGAGGGTGGTGGCGAGCGGCAGTCCGACATATCCCATTCCGATCACGCCGACTTGCGGCGAGCGGTCGGTCACGGGCAGTCCGTGTGGCTGGCAGTGCGCATCGGCCCGCTATCGTAGCCAATATGGCCGATGCGTTGCTGGCGGGCCTCCCGCGGATCGCCCGAGTCGCCGAGGAGGTGCGGCTGCGCGGCTGGCTGGCGCTCGCCGCCGCGGGTGCGGTTGCCGCGTGGTGGACGATCCAATGGCTGCTCGATCAACCGTTGCAGCCGGGACGCACGTGGTTGTTCGCCCTCGTCGTCGCCGTGCTGGCGGGCATCTCCGGGTTGGTCAACGTGCCGCGTCGGCTGCGTGAGGGGCTGCGGGAGCCGCGGTTGCCAACGGCGCGGGTGGTGTACGAGACCCGCGCGGACGGGCGCGACCGGCGAATCCGTCTGAGCGGCGCCGTGTTCCTCTCTGCGATCGTCATCCTGATGTTCGACCGCCTGGCCGACTGGGAAGGTGTCACCGCCGGGGTCATCGTGGGCGTCGCGGTCGGCGTCGGACTGGCGGATCTGTTCGAGGCGCGACGGTGGCACCGCGCCGAGCGCGAGCGCGAGGCCACCCTGTACGTGCGCATCGGGCCACGTGCCCTGGTTGCGAGCTACGGGATGGCCGACATCTTCGAGGTGCCACGCGAGCCCGACGACCCACCCGACTGGCGCTGACCGACGACCCGGCGGGAAGGGTCATCGGACGCCCCGGAATCGCCCGTGAGCAAAGGGTTCAGAGGTACTTGGTGTCTGACACCACCGTGAGCGCCTCCCCTTTGGCGGGGGCCAAGTGGGAGCGCCGAACCGTCGTCACGCACGTTGCATGTGCGCAATTTGCGGAAATCGACCCGATCGACGGCCGGCTGGGCCAGCTTGAGACCCGACTTTGTGACAGGTGAGAACGGCAATCGAGCGACCCTTCCCTACACCCCGTGATGCGTTTCGTCGAAAGGGGTTGCGGGAGATTTGGTGTCGGACACGGTTTTCCATGTCTTAACGAACTTGTGCGGAACCCGGGCGGGCAATTTCTTGGCGCCGTGAAGCTGTGCCGCGGTTAGCTCGACGCCAGGATGACTTGCGCGATTCGCTCGGACGCGTTGCCGTCACCGTAGTACTGAGGGCGTTCCGCGGGCACGGTGCGGTCGGCCAACGCGGCGGTCACGCGCTCGGGGTGCATGCCGGTCAGGTGGTTGAAGCCGCCTTCGACGATCTCGACCCACTCGGTCTCGTCACGCAGCGTGATGCAGGGAACGCCGTGGAAGTAGGCCTCTTTCTGCACGCCACCGGAGTCCGTCACCACAGCGCGCGCCGCGACGAGCAGTGCGGTGAAGTCGAGGTAGCCGACCGGAGGCGCGACATACAGGTCGGGGATCGCGGCGAGGCGCTCCCACAGACCGGCCTCCTCCAGCTTGTGGCGCGTGCGGGGGTGGACGGGGAACACGGCCGGCTCGCCGATCGAACCAAGCACGTCGACGAGCGCGGTCAAGGCCTTCGGCGTATCGGTGGCCGCGGCGCGGTGCACGGTGACGAGTACGTAGCCGCCGGGTGCGAGGCCGAATGCGCGCGGGCCCTCACGTCGTGCGGCAACCGGTGCGAACAGGAGCGCGGCGTCGTACATCACGTCGCCCACGTTGTGGACACCTTGGGTGATGCCTTCGCGGGCGAGGTTCGCCACCGCCGCATCGGTGGGGACGAACAGCAGCTCGGACAGGTGGTCGGTGATCACCCGGTTCTGCTCCTCGGGCATCGAACGCACGAACGATCGCAACCCGGCCTCGACGTGCGCGACAGGAATATCCCGCTTCGCGGCCGCCAACGCGCCCCCGAGCGTCGTAGTCGTGTCGCCGTACACCAGGACCAGGTCCGGCGCCTCAGCCACGAGGAGAGGGTCGAGGCGCTGCAGGATCAGGGCCAGTTGCGCGTTTGGGGCCCCCGGACCGATCTCGAGCGCGTGATCGGGCGCCGGAATGTCGAGCTCGTCGAAGAACAGATCCGCGAGTTCGGGGTCGTAGTGCTGACCGGAATGCACGAGCACCTCGTCCACGTGCCGGCGCAGCGCTCGGGCGAGCGGCGCGGCCTTGACGAACTGCGGGCGGTTCCCGATGACCGACAGGACCTTCAGAGCCCGATCCCCAGATCGCTGATCCTCTGAGTGAGGACGGTGAACCTGCCCGTCGCCACCAGCACCCCCAGCGCGATCGTGATCGCACCTGCGACGAGGTTGATGATCCGCCAGTGGTCGCGGACTTTGCGGGAGATCGACATGGTCTGGGTCAGGAACAGTCCGGCGAGCAGGAACGGGATGCCAAGGCCAAGAGCGTACGTGAACAGCAGGGACGCTCCGACCTTGGGCGACTCCGTCGGCACCGCGAGGGACAGGACTTGTCCCAGAAACGGTCCGGTGCATGGCGTCCAGGCGATCGCAAACGCAGCTCCTGCGAGCATCACGCCCGCCAGGGTGGATGGCCGTTTCATGATCGCGAGGCGCTTCTCGCCTTGCAGGAAGCCGATGCGCGGCAGGAACACCATCAGGATGCCCATCGCGACCAGGAGCAGCCCGCTGACGACGTTCACGACGTCGCGATCCCCGTTGAGGGAGTTGCCCAGGTAGCCGGCGCCCGCTCCCCAGAGCGTGAACATCGCGGCGAAGCCCGCCACGAACGCCCCCGTGGTCCGCGCCACCGAGGTCGCGCGCACCGCGATCGTCGACCCCCCGGTCAGGTCGTCGTACGAGGCCCCGGACACGAACGAGAGATACCCGGGGACGAGCGCCAGCGCACAGGGACTCGCGAACGAGACGAATCCCGCTGCGAGCGCATCGGCGTACGTGAGCACGTTGACGTCGACCGCCATCCCCTCGGATGGTAGCCGCAGGGGTCCGTTGGCACGCCGCACACGGGCCCGATACGGGACAACGGTCACGGCCTGTGACGCCGCTTCTCGCTCCAACCATGCCGCAAGCCGCTTCCGCATATCTCGCCTGCGCCCCCGACGACCATGTGCGGCCGCCGTTGCCGGTCAGGGCCGCGAACCTCAGCACATCCGCCAGCCCTCCAGCGCAACCTTGGCGACATGGCTGGTGCCGATCCGGTCGCGCATCTCTTGACAGCCGTGTCGAGAGCGGTCTACGGTCGTGCTTCCACTGCCGTTGGGCAATACGCGCCGAGGGGATCGGGTGGTGAGCACGGTAACGCAGAGCATGGCGCGTTTGTCGCATCGGAGATTCGCGACGGCCGCCGTGTTTGGGTGCCTTGCCATCGCCGCTTGGGCCGCGAGCGCCGACGGGGTGAGCGGCATGGAGATGAGCAGCCGCTTCTCCGCCGGCTCGTTCGGGTTCTTCGTCGCCCTTTGGGTGATCATGATGTCGGCCATGATGTTTCCGTCCGTGTGGCCGGCCGTGTCCGTCTACGGGCTGGTCATCCGCCGCCAAGCCGCCGCGGAGAGGCGGACGATGAGTCATTTGGTGATGTTCGTTGTCGGTTACCTCGCGTCGTGGACCGCTGTCGGGCTGGTGGCCTTCGGCGCGCTGGCAGCGGCGCGGACGGCGGGACTGGACACCATGTCCGACGTGGAGGTCGCACGGCTTGTGGTGGCGCCGGTGGCGCTCGCGGGCGCGCTCTACCAGGCCACGCCTTTGAAGCGGGTATGCCTGCGCCACTGTCGCGGGCCGCTCCGGTTCTTCATGGAGCACTGGCGGCAGGGGCCGCGCGGGGCGCTCACGATGGGCGCCCGGCACGGTCTCTACTGCGTCGGATGTTGTTGGATGCTCATGCTCGTGCTGCTCGCGTTGGGCGTCATGAGCATCACATGGATGGTGGTCGTCTCGCTGGCGATCGCCGCCGAGAAGCTCGCGCCAACGGGTTGGACGCGACTCGCGAGCGGACTCTTGGCGACGGGGCTCGTCGCACTCGCGCTCGTCGCACTCGTCAAGCCCTCGTGGTTGCCCGGCGTCGGATCGGGCATGGGCGGGATGAGCGGAACCGAGGAAATGCTGAAGTAGGCCGAGAGGAGAGGAACATGGACTGGCTATTCGAGGGCGAGTGGTTCAAGAACTGCAACTGCGATCCCGGTTGCCCCTGCGACTTCAACCAGCACCCGACGCACGCGAACTGCGAGGGCCTGGTGGCGATGCGGATCGAGAAGGGGCACGTGGACGATGTGGATGTGTCGGGCCTCCACTGGGCGGGGGTCGTCTGGTGGCCGGGCCGTATGGACGAGGGCAACGGGCGGCTGCAGCTGCTGATCGACGAGCGCGCGGCGCCCGCGCAGCGCGAGGCGCTCGTGCGCGCCCTCGCAGAGGGTGAAGGCGACGTGCTCATGGATATCGTCCGCGCCGTCTGCCCGATCGTCGAGGAAGTGCTCTATGTGCCGTTCGAATGGGAGTTCGACCTGGAGGGCCGCACAGGCCGCGTGAAGGCGGGCGACGTGATGGAGAGTGATGTGGAGACGCTCCGCGGCTTCGGGGATCCGCCGCCGCCGTACCGCATCCTTGTCACGATCCCGGGCGGGTTCGAGTACACGGGAGAGGGCCACTCGGCGGAGACTGCCATCGCGACGAAGCTCCGCGTCAACGGTGCGTTCACGTTCGAGCACGAGAACAGCCACTCGTCGATGACACGTGTGCGGCGCGGGAAGGGGGTCGCCGGGTAGCCGGCGCCCCGTCATCCTGGCGCCTCCTGTCCATGGGCCGTGAAGGGATCGAACCTTCGACCTTGGGATTAAGAGTCCCCTGCTCTACCAGCTGAGCTAACGGCCCGCGGCGCGGGATGTTACCAGCAGTCCGGGAGCCGCTACGGGGTGACCGGTGCTCCCGGAGTGACGGGGCCGCTCGTGGTCGGGGTCGGCACGGTCGGCGTCGGTGCCACCGGCGTGTTCTTCAGCCGATTCAGCGCGGTTTGGGCGTTCTGACGCAGCGTCGAGCCCTTGGGCGCGAGCTGCAACGCCCGTTGATATGCGAGCCGTGCCGTCAGGATCTGGTTGGCCGCCTCAGCTGATTGCCCATAAGTCAAGAACGCGTCGGCGTCTTTGGGATGGGCCTTCGTGTAGGTCTGCAGGACCTGGAGTCGCTGACCGACCTGCTGCCCCAACCCTCCGAGGAGGAGCTGCAACTGCTCGCTGTTCTTGGCGCCCACGCCGATGGCCTTTTGGAGCGTGACGGCCTCGTCTTGTGCGCGTCCCGCGCCGCGGTACTGCGCCGCGAGGTTGACGAGCGCCTCGATGTCGTTGGGAGACGTTTTGACCCGATTCTCCGCGTCCTTGAGGACCTGCTGGGTCTGCGACCCGCTCCCGCCGCCGAACACGACGAGCCCCAACACGATCGGCAGGACACCGACAAACGCGACAGCGCAGATGATCGAGACGATCACCACCATCCTGCGGGTCTTCTTCTGGTCCATCAGCACGATCAGGAAGGTAACACAGCGGTGCCGACGCTCACCCGGCGGTGAGACGCTGACGTGAGGCGGCCCCGCGGGCGAGGATGTCGGCGGGATCGAACCCGACGCCATCCCCGCCAGGGAGGAGCACGATCCCGTCCACCATGACCAGGCAGACGCGCGCCGCCGGATCCAGGGCGGCCGCGCACGGATCCAAGCCGGTAGGAGCACCGCTGACCGCGATCAGGTCCGCGCGCTTTCCGACCTCGATCGACCCGATCAGCGCGTCCATGCCGAGGGTCCGTGCCCCTCCGAGGGTGGCGAGTTCGAGGATCTGCGCGGGGGTGAGGGACGCGATCATGCCCGCCGCGCGTCCCTCCGCACGAAGGTCGTAGTCGCCGGCGCTCGCCGGGCTGTCCGTGCCCAGGCCGAGGGTCACTCCTGCGGCCCGCAGCCGGGCGATCGGTGCGTGCCCGCATCCCAGCGCGGCGTTCGACAGCGGGCAGTGGGCGACATGAACGCCTGCGCCGGCCAGGCGACCCGGGTCATCCGGATCGAGTTGGACGCAGTGGGCCGCGATCAACCCGGGCCGCAACGCGCCGGCGCGCTCGAGTCGTGCCACCGGGCTCCCCGTGCCGGGCCAGGCACCAGGCTCCGAGCCACGCGCCGCGAACAAATGTGCCAGGGGTCCGTCGCCGGTTGTGAGCAACGTCGTTTCGTCGGGAGACTCGGCCAGATGGGTCGTCCACGGGCGATCGGCGAGGTCCGGGCGATTGACGAGGGAATCCCAGTAGGCGGGCCCGACGGTGTACGGGGCGTGCGGTGAGACCCCGATGCGAACGCGTTCGCCCCCGTCGGCGTCCAGCGCGGCCACACGTGCCGAGAACTCGGCCGCGGCGTGTCGCGCGGCATCACCCGTATGCCTGCCGAACGTCTCCAGGTGCACGATGCCCCGAAGGCCCGTTGCGCTGAGGGCCGCCGCCGCCGCCCCGGTGGGCCCGCTGTCGGCGACGGTCGTCGTCCCGTGCTGCAGGCAGCGCAGGGCACCCACCGCCGCGGCCGCCCGGTGATCATCGCTGCCCATCCGGGGGCTCAGCGCCAGGAGCGAGCCCAACCAATCGGCGAAGCCCCCGACATCGACGAGCCCACCCGTCAGGCTCCACTCCAGGTGGCAGTGCGCATCGACGAAGCCGGGCAACAGGATCGCGTCGCCCAGGTCCCGCTCCGGCAGATGCGGCCACTCCCGGGCCAGCTCGTCGGAGGTACCGATCCCGACGATCCGACCGCCGTCGACCGCGACCGACCCGCCGGTGATCGGCAGGCCTGCGATGGGGATGACGTGGGCGGCCCGCAGGCGCGCCCCGACGCTACGTGTGCTTGGTGTCGTCGCCCTGAGTGATCGTCGGCTCGTCTGGATCATCCTTGCCAGTGACCGAGTCCTTGAACTCACGTACCCCGGATCCCAGACTGCGCGCAACCTCTGGCAGTCGTTTGGCTCCGAAGATGACGAGCACGATGACGAGCACGATGACGAGCTGTGGCCAACCGATCTGTCCCATGCTGGCTCCTTCGGAGTTGGGGGGACGCCAGTCCCACGAGGGTAGCATGGGTCGGTGAGGTCATTGGAATTGTGAGGCGGCTCGAGTGGATGGCTGTGGGTTGGGGTGGGCTGATCGCTGCGATCGGCTTGCTCGTCGGCGCCGAGCGGGGCGATCTGACGCGGGCGGTGGCCGTCGTCGTGGCTTTCGTGATCGGCGGGTTCCTCGCGGGCGTGCGCGCCGAGGTCCTGCGGCCGCTGCATGCCGCCGTGGCGGCAATCGCCGCCTACCTGTTCCACGGGCTTTTCGTCGTGGTCGGCCACCTGGCCAGTGTCCTGGGCGGACCTTCGTCACCCGGCTTCGTGCCGGGTTCGACGCGAACCTGGCTTCTGACGGCGCTCCTCGGCCTGTTTGCCGCGATGTTCGGTGGCGTCATTGCCATGATCTGGCTCCGACCGCAGCGCGATGACCGCCGTCGTCGCGGCGACTCGCGCAACTGACCAACTCCCGTACGCGTCAGCTGTCGGCGTCGAAGTCCTGGGAGATCCGGCTGGCGGTGGGTCCGCGTTGCCCCTGGTACTTGCCCTGATAGGGGGTGTCCACCGGGGTGGTGAGCATCTGGAAGGACAGCTGCCCGATCCTCATGCCGGCGTAGATCGTGATCGGCAGCCGCGCGACATTTGAGAGCTCGAGGGTGATGTACCCGTCCCAGCCGGGATCGATGTAGCCGGCGGTCGAGTGGATCAACAAGCCCAGCCGTCCCAGGCTTGACTTGCCTTCGAGGCGTGCGACCAGGTCGTCGGGGATCGCGATCCGTTCGAGCGTTGAGCCCAAGACGAACTCCCCTGGATGCAGGATGAACGGTTCGTCGTCTGCGACTTCGACCAGATCGGTCAGCTCCTCCGACGGTGTGCGCACGTCGATGTAGGGCTGCCGATTGTTGTGGAAGACGCGGAACTGGCGGGCGACCCGCACGTCGACTGATGATGGTTGCACGAGCGCATCGTCGAACGGGTCGATCACGAGTCGTCCGGTGGCGAGCTGTTCACGGATGGTGCGATCGGAGAGGACCATGGGCGGAGGCGAGCATACCGGGGCGACCGGTACCCTGGCGGAGTGGATCGTGAACGCGGATTCAGAGTTGATGGCACACCGGATCTGGTCCCGGGTCTTGCGGCCGCGCACGCAGCCGGTCGTGTGCCCGACGTCGTGTTCGCCGATGGTGTCGTCGTCGGCGATGCACTGCCCTCCGCGCTCGCGACGGTCGACGTCGGCGTCGCCGAGTTGCAGCAGCTCGTCGATGCCAAGCGCCTGCCGCGCTGGGTGATCGGCAAGGGCAGCTATGGCGCCGGCTATGTGGCGGTGCGCGCGCTGATGCGCGACAAGGCGCTCACGACCGTCTGCGAAGAGGCCGCCTGTCCCAACATCTCGCGGTGTTGGAGCCGCGGCACGGCCACGTTCATGATCGCCGGGGAGCGCTGTACGCGTGGATGTCGCTTCTGCAATGTCGTCAGCGCCAAGCCCCTCGCCCCCCCTGATCCCGAGGAGCCGGCCCGGGTCGCCGAGGCGGCCGCGGCGATGGGGTTGCGGTTCGTCGTCGTGACCGCGGTGGCGCGCGACGATATGCCCGATGGCGGCGCAGGTCACTTCGTCGCAACGATCGCGGCGCTGCGTGAGCGCTTGCCGGAGACCAAAGTCGAGGTGCTGATCCCTGATCTGCGCGGCAACTGGGACGCGCTGGACGCGATCATCGAAGCCGCGCCGGACGTGCTCAACCACAACACCGAGACCGTGCCGCGCCTCTACAAGCGGGTACGCCCGGGAGCCCGGTACGAGCGGACCCTGGAGTTGCTGGAGCGCACTGCGGCTGCCGGTCTGCGGGCCAAGAGCGGCATCATGGTGGGGTTGGGAGAGCGTCTGCCCGAGGTGACGCAGGTCTTCAGTGACCTGGCAGGTGTCGGTTGCGAGCTGGTCACGGTCGGGCAATACCTGCGCCCGTCGGCGGAACACCTTCCGGTGGAGCGCTTCTATGCGCCCGCGGAATACCCGGCGCTCACCGAACTGGGCCGATCCGTTGGCCTGGGCCACGTCGAAGCCGGTCCCTTGGTGCGTTCGAGCTTCGAAGCAGATCGGGTCGCCGAGGAGCTCCCACTCCCCCTGAGTCGCTGACGCCCGGTTCGACCCTTCCCGCCACCCCGTAATCCGTTTCGCGGAAAGGGGTTCCGGGGAATCTGGTGTCAGTTGCGCGGGCGCGGGCGCCCGCCCCGCTGCGGGTGAACGAGGACTCGTCACGCGATGCCTCGCGTGATGAGGTCCTCGTTTCGCCACAGACACGAGAGTTTAAAAACGTACGGCCTGGCAGACGTATCTCGGGCCTGGTGAGGCGAGGATGCCGGGGCCGCGCACCTCGACGAGGCGGTCGATCACGGTCACGGGATCCTGTGGCTCGTCCGGGAGCGTGGCTCCGAGTGCACGGCGCATCGCATCGAGGTTCGCCGGGGTGGCGATCGGTCGCTCACCAGGTCGGAGCGGGCAGCCTCGGCGTGGCCCAGGGCGGCCGCAGAAACGTCCATTCGCCGAATACAAAAACCCCTTCTGTCGCGACCGTGACATTCGGTGTGTCGCGGTGTGGTGAGAACGGTGGAACCCCTCCTCGTACCTTGACTGCATGGTCATGAACACCCCAAACAAGGAGCTTCCGATGACGACCACGCACCCCACCGCCAAGACCCTCCGCACCTCGATCCTGGCCGGCGCCGCAGCGCTCGCCGGTCTGGCCGGCGCCGGTTCGGCACACGCCATCCCGGCCTTTCCGTTCCCAATCAACCTCCCCCCGGTCGCCTCGTTCTACGCGGCGCCCAACCCCGTTGCCGTCGGTGACAACGCCGTGTTCAACGGGTCCGCATCGCGCGACGTCGACGGGCACATCGCCCGGTACGAGTGGGATCTCAACGGCGACGGTGTCTTCGAGACCCGCTCGACGGTGTTCAGCACCGCGAACCGCCGGTACGCCACGCCCGGGACC
>JANMKR010000209.1:0-11701 GCA_031372145.1 Actinomycetota bacterium
TACCGTTCAGACAGACGTTTCGCCTGTGGAGCGTTGTCCTCGCCTTCGCCCATATGGTCCGATATGAACGAAGGCTGCGTCCTCGCCCTGCGGGCTTTTCACTCGCCAGACTGTCAACGCATTCCTGAGACAGACCACTAGGACGGCGACTGGCCGGCTTCGGCCTCGAGCTGCGCCTGCTCCTTCTCATGCGCGACGTCCCTGCGCTCGCGGAGCGTCACGGCGGCTGCGACGACGCCGGCGACGCCGAGCGCGATCAGCAGGCCGATCCAGGGCCGTGACTCGAACGACTTGCCGAAGATGTATCCCAGCACCGCCGCCTGCGTCGACCACAGGAGGCCGCCGAGCGCATCGAAGATCACGAACCGCCGGTAGTCCATCTGCCCGGCGCCGCACGTCAGGTTGATCGCCAGGCGAATCCCCGGCAGGAAACGCCCGACGAACACCAGGCTCGGTCCCCGTCGTTGCACCTTGCGTTCGGCCGCCAGAACCCGGTCATGTCCGAGTCGGCGCCCGAAGAACCCGCGGATCCGGTCCCCGCCTGCACGTCCCAGCCAATACGCGGCGGAGTCGCCGATCACCGCACCGGCGGCGCCGGCCAGGATGACGGCGATCAGGTTCAGGGATCCCGTGGAAGCAAGCGTTCCGCCCGTGATGACGACGGTCTCGCCGGGAAAGAGCGGAAAGACACCGTCACCGGCGACGATGCTCAAGATCGCGAAGTAGCCGTGGTCGGTGGCCCAGTTCGTGAACTGGTCGAAAAAACCGACGCCTGAAGCGGCTGCGGAGAATGTAAAGAACTTCAGCATGAGCACGTAAAGATGTTGAGGAAACGGAGGTTTGCGACGACAACTAGTTCATCATGACAGCAATGACAGAACCCTCGTTTGACCGTGGTCGGCTCGCGCTGGCCGCTGTTGCATTGCTGATCTGCGCTGCATTCGCCGTCGTGACGCCGCGTGCGCTCGGCGTTGCGCCAGCGGCGCCAATCGAGGTCGGTCCACCCACCGCGCAGTGGTCGTGGGCGGCGCGGGTGCTGGCGCCGGCGACTGTTCGCTCCGCGCCCAATCGCGCGTCCAAGTCGCTCGGGATCCTGCAGCCGACGGCTCCGCTGGGTGCCGGCCCCATGATCCTCCTCGTCCTCGAGACGCGGGTGGTCGGTGAGACCGAATGGACTCGACTGCTTCTGGCGCGCCGTCCCAACGGCACGTCCGGATGGGTGCGCTCCGACGTCCTGCGGTTCAGGTTGAACGCCATGCGGATCATCGTCGACCAAAGCGAGCGGCGCACGTACGTGCTGCGCAACGGCAAGACCGTGCTCAAGGTTCGCGACGCGGTCGGCAAACCGGGCACGCCGACCCCACTCGGACGGTTTGCGGTCGCCGAGAAGATTCCCGTGCCGAGTGGCGTCCTGGGCCCGATCGTGCTGCCCACAACCGGCTTCTCGGAGGTGCTCAACGAGTACGCCGGTGGCAACGGCAGGTTCGCATTGCACGGCACCAACGAACCGGGATTGATCGGAACCAGGGCAAGCCACGGTTGCATCCGTCACACCAACGCCGACATCCAACGCATCGCGGTGCTGGTCTCCCCGGGTACTCCGATCACCATCCGGAGATAGCCGGCTCGACCGCTGTGGGGCTCGTACGTGCGCGCTTGCGCGGCCTCGCTCAAGGTCACCCCTGGACCCGTCGATAGAGTCACCTGATGCGTCGTCTGACCCTCGTCCTCACCCTCATGCTCGCCGTCGTCGGATTCGTGTCGACCGCCCAGAGCGCGGTCACGGCTGCGCAGCTGCGCACGGCCAACGTGGTGTTCGACACAGGCGTCCAGCGTCCCGATGCCGACCGGCAGCGGCTCGAGCAGTCCGCGCGCGACCTGGGCGGCCAGGGCTTTCGCACCAAGTTCGTCGTCGTTGCGAATCGCGTCGACAACATCGATGCGCTGGCGCGGCAGCTGCGAAAGGACGTCGGCGACTCGGCGGTCGAGGCGGTGCTGGTGTTGGGACCGAAGCAACTCGGCGTCGACGCGAAGGTATTCGATTGCGAGCGGCGCATTGCGTTGGATGCGGAGTTCACGGCCTTGCAGATCGACGACGTCCAAGGCACGATCAACGTCGCGAACCGGCTGCAAGAGTTCAACAAGGCCCAGGTCCTGCGCGATTCCGATTGCAAGGACGTTGGTGGGCCGACCACCACGTCCGGCGACGGGATTTCGAAAGGGCTCATCGCGGTGCTGGTCGCGCTGGGTCTCGCCGGACTCGCAGGTGTGTTCCTTGCCCGCCGCGCCGCCAAGCGGGCCGAGGCGCGCCGCGCCGAAGCGCCCACCGCGCCCGAGGATGATTCACCCGAACCGCACTAGGTTCGGCGCACGCCCCAGATCACGACGGCCGCGCCGAAGGTCATGCGCTTGACGCGCAGGTCCTCGATGCCCGCGGCGCGATGCATGTCGACGACCTCGCTCAAGGGGTGGGCGCGCCAGAAGTCCGGGATGCTCGTCCGCAGGTACGACATCGCGTGACCCCACCCGGGTGACATCGCACGACCGGCCAGCGGCGCCACGACACCCGTGAACGCGTGCCAGCCGATGCGGGGCAGGAGTGATGGCGGCACTCCGAACTCCAGGCTCGCGATGACGCCACCGGTGCGGACGACTCGAGCAAGCTCGCGCAACGTCGCACCGGGGTCGGTCACGTAGCGCAGCAGGTACGTGAACGTCAGCGCATCGAACGATGCGTCCGGAAATGGCAGTCGCTCGGCTTCGCCCTCTATCAGGGTGATGCGGTCGCTCAGGCCGGCCGCCTCAACGGCTCGGCGGCCCTGCGCGAGCATGTCGCCGCTCTGATCGATGCCCGTGACGCGACACCCGGTGCGCTCGGCGAGTTCGATTGCGACCGCCGCGGTGCCGGTTGCGACGTCAAGGACGTGGGCGTCGGGACCGACCTGGACGCGATCGACCAGGAACCGTCGCCAGTTGGGATCCTGCCCCAGCGACAGCCGGGATCCGCCCGCGACATACCCGTCCGCGATGCCTGAGAACAGCGACTGGGTCGAGCCTTTCTGCGCGGAACTCAGTAGAGCGCCTGCGACAAGCGCCGCCGAAACCGCACGGTCAGGGGATGTTGGTCGCCCAGCTCGCGGAACACGCCCACCATGGCGACGCGCACCGTGTCGCGCAGGTCGCCCGTGGACCCGCGAACCGCGTCGAGCAGGTGGGTCAGCGCGGCTTCGCGATCGCCGCGATCGAGCGCGGCGAGCGCGGCGGCGACATCGGGCAGGTCGATCGCCCGAAGGCCGGCGAGAGCGATCAGTCCCGCGGCGTCCATGTCGTGGTCTGCCGGGCGCAGCACGTCGACCGCTTCGTCGATGCGGTCATCGGCAAGCAGGATCCGACCGAGCGCCACGCGGGCAGGGGTCGAACCGGCGTCACGCACGAGTGCTTCTCGGAGCGAGTCCTCGTCTCCTGCGGCGACGAGCTTCTCGACCGCCGACGGGATGACCTGGTTGAAGAACGACTCGATCGACGGCTCGGGTTGCAGGCCGACGAACTCCGCGACGACCGCGCCGTCACGGAAACCCTTGACCGCGGGGATGCTCATGATCTCGTACTCGCGTGCCAGGCCCGGGTTGGCGTCGATGTCGACCTTGGCCAGCAGGACTTCACCGTCGCGTCGTCCGGCGATCGTCTCGATGATCGGTGCCAACTGCCGGCACGGACCGCACCACGCCGCCCAAAAGTCCACGACGACCGGGATGTCCCGCGATCGCTCGATGACCTCGACCTGAAATGTCGCCTCGGTGACGTCCACCGCTACGGCTCCTTCTCGATTCGGACTGCCCACGGAGGGTAGCGCGCGCGATTGTCAGGTGCCGAGTACGACGACCAGCTGGGTGCCGGCGGGCGTGGACTGCGCCAGGGCCGTGCCGTCGATCGCGGTGACGATCGCGGCACGAAGGTCCTTGGCCAACTGGTCGGCTGCGAGCTTTGCGCTCTCGCGGTAGTACACGGTCGTCGACCCGGTCTGCGTCGCGGTGTTTCCGGACGTGACCTTGGCGTAGCCAAGGCTCTTGAGCGTTGTGGCGGTGGTCGCCGCGAACCCGGGCCGTGTCGTTCCGTTGAGCACGCTGACCGTGACCGTGGCGCGAGCGGGGGGCTCGGCCTGCTTGGTCTCGGCGGTCGTCGTCTTGGGCGCCGACCGCTCGACGGTCACGTCGACGTTGGCATCCGGAAGCGCGATCTGGTCGCCACCGACGCTGGCCAGCGCCCAGCCTCCGACGAAGCCGAGGATGAGACACGACACCGCAAGGACGACCGGACGGATCCAACTGGATGACGACACGCGCAGCACCATAGTCACCGTCTCGGAAGTCACTTGGTGAACTCCGAGACGGTGCATTCGCTCCAGTCTTTGACGGACTCCGCATGCACCTGGTGGTATACTGCGGACGCGCGCCGATCGGGGCGCCCGTCCGGCAGGTCCCGAACTCTCAGCCCACCGTGGCCCGGAGTACCGACACCGAGATCGCAGCACTCGGGACCGCAGCACACGCCACCGGGCACAGCTCGCTGCAGAGGAGCGCGCCAACTTTCGTTGGGGGCATGACCGAACCGACCACCGTCGCGGCCGACTCGCGAACCGATGCACTCAGGAAGGCGCTCGCCGATCCGGCGGCTGCCTGGCCCGGGGTGACGCTGCGCGAGCATCAGCTGGAGGCGCTCGACGAGTTGGCGACCCACCTGCATCTGGGCGCGACACGGACCTGGATCCATGCGCCCACCGGGTCCGGCAAGACGATCACGTTCTGCGCGCTGGCGGCGGCGCTCGATGTGCCCACGCTCGTGCTCGTGCCGCGCCGCAACCTGGCCGACCAGACCGCAGCCGCGTTGGTGCGTCACTTTCCCGGTGTGCCGTACAACATGGACGGGCCGACGGCAGCGGGGCGCCACGGCGTGACGATCGCGACATACCAGGCCTGCTTGCGCCACCCGGACGAGATCGAGTGGGACCGCATCGGCCTTGTCATCTGCGACGAGGCGCACACGACGCTCGGTCAGCAGACGCGCCGGCTGCTCGACCGGGCCGCCAAGGCGACGCTTGCCGGGTTCACCGCGACCCCTGCCACGACGACGGGTCATGTCGAGCAGGTCTTCGGCCCCGTTGCCGCGACGCTCGACCGGCTCGAGGCGATCAAACGCGGCATCCTGGCGCCGTTGCGGAGCCTGCGCGTCGAGCGTGCTGTCGACCTGTCGGACGTCATACGCGTCCGCGGCGACTTCGATCAGGCCAGCCTGGGCCGCGCACTCGATCGCGCGCTCTGGCACCAAGCCTGTGCCGATGTGTGGACGGACCACTTCGCCCCGCTCGGCCTGGCCGGGGTCGCATACACGGCGACCGTGGCACAGGCCCACGCGCTCGCCGACGAGATGCAGGCACGTGGCGCCAATGCCGCCGCCGTCTCCGGGCAGACGCCGATGCGGGAGCTGACCAAGGTCCTCGCCCAGTTCGCCCGCGGTGACATCGATGTGTTGTGCAACGCGGACCTGCTGACCGAAGGCTGGGACGAGACGCGTGCCGCGGTCGTGATGCACCTCGCACCGACGACGTCGGAGCGCGTCTTCGTGCAGCGGCTCGGCCGCGTGATGCGTCCCCAGGAGGGCAAGGAGGCCGTGTCGGTCGAGTTCCTCCCCGCGGGTGACCCGATGGGTGTCCAGACGAGCCACGACCTGTACGGCATGGGCTGGTACAAGCCGCTCGGGCGTGTCGCCGGGCCGCCGGACGGGGCGGAGTCGGGCAAGCTCGCCGCGGCCGCCAAGCTGCTCGCCGAACAGGATGGAGGCGGTGCCAAACTGGTCAACCCGTCTGCGTCGCCGGCCAACATCGCCGCCGGTCTGGTCGATGGCGGCTGGCGCGGTGCCGATCCCGGAGTGCTGCCCCGTGGCGCGCTTGAGGACTGGGTCGCGGCGGCGGGGCACGACATCACCGTCGCCGAGCTCGTCGACCGTTTGACCGAAGGTGTGGGCGAACAGGCGGCGCTTGCGTGGTGGGCGTTGAGCGGTGTGGTGGCACGCAAGGCCGATGACGGGGCCGATCAGCCGGTCTGGCGTGCGTGGGCGACCGCCGTGCTCGTGCAACCCGACCTGCGAAGCGGGCTCCCGGCCGATGCGCCGCGCAGCATCCTGGACCGGTTGCACATGACGTCGCGCGAGCGCTTGCGGGCGTTGTGGTGGCATGGTGATCAGGCCGGCAAATGGGATCGCCTGGCGTCACTCGAGCAGCTTTCGCGGTCCGGCGAGCGCCGCCGGCGCTGGTCGGCCCTGGACGAGGCCTCGATGTGGGCGCAGGGATGGGCGTGGGACCTGAGCCGGTCGCTTGCCGAGCTACGTCCCGGGCGCAACCAGGAGCTTCACCGCATCGCCTCGTGGGAGGCCCGCCACATCATCGGCAACGGCGGCGAGCTCGCGCTCATCGCAAACTGGCTGCGCGCTGCGGGCGAACCGCCTCCGCCTCCCGCGTCGGGGGACACGCCGCCCACCGTGCGGCTCGGCCAGGCCGCCCGGCTGGTGCTGATGCTGGGTCCGGGTGATGTCCCGTCACGACCCGAGTATCTGCGCATGTGCGCGCGTGGCGCGGCGGCGTGTGGAGGTTGGGCGGCGATGCGCGCGTTCCTGGACGGCATCGATTGGTCGGCGCCGGACGCGGTGCGCTCGCTTCGGGCCGCGGTGGGCGCGACCACGCAGCGGGCGCTGTCGAGCCCACGTGCCTGGAACGCGCAGCGTGCCAAGTCCCCCCGTCTGCCCGAGGCGTCCGTCGTGGGGATCGGCGGTACCGACGGGGAAGACGGTGAGAAGCGCTCCCCCCGCAAACGTCGTCGTCGTCGCCGGTTGCAGACCGCGACGGTCGACGCCATGCCGGCGGCGGCGAACGGCCATGGGCCACAGGACGACCAGGCTGCCGCCTCCGAGGGCATCGCCACCGAGAATGGCGTCGCCACCGAGAACGGCGTCGCACCGTCCGACGGGTCGACGCCGGCCCGCAAGCGCCGCCGCCGCCGCAGGCGACGCAAGCCCGCCGCTGTCGACGCGAACGGCGGCTCGTCGGAGGCGGCAGGTCCTGACGATCCCGTCGATCGCGGCCTGGCCTCCGAGGATGCCGCCTGAACCCATCGGGGTCTTACATGCCGAGCCGGTCGCGCATCGCCGCGAGGCCACGCTCGATATCTGATTCGCTCAGGGTGTGGACCTCGCCGTTGGCGACACCGCGGACCGGGCCGTTGAGCGGGTCCGCGGAGGTCATCGCGTTGAGCATGAAGCGGATGGGGACGTCGTGGATGACCGCCAGGACGGTGTCGGCGTCATCCTCAGTCACCATCTGCTCGAACCCACGTGCGTAGCGGTACAGGGCGTCGACGCGGCTCTCGCCTTCGCCGGGCGGTGGCTCGTCGGGCGTATGGCTCCGACGCCATTGCCGGTAGACGTCGACAGGGCCGCTCTCGAACGTTCCAAGCCGTACGTCGTCGAACTCCGGGTACTCGACAACGGGCACGTCGCGGCCGTCCAGAATGAGCGCCAGGGACTGGCCGGTCCGCTGGAATCGGGTACGGATCGCGAGGTCGAAGTCCTGTCCCGCCAACGTCTCTCGCAGCGCACGACATTGGGCACGCCCGACCTCATCCAGCTCCACCGGAACCTGCGGGTCGCCGTTGACCAGGCCCAGATTGTTGAACGTGGTACGTCCATGCCGGACGAGCGTGAACGTGCGTGCGTTTGACACCAAACAAGCCTATCCTTGGAGAGGTGGAGGATCGGGCCGACGGAGCGGACGGGGTGGCAAACGAGGCGTGGACCCGTGTGCGGGCGCTTGCAGACAAGGTGGCGCAGCTCGAAGCGGCCGCCGCCGAGATGGTCGATGCCGACCCCGACACGCTCGCGCGCCTGGATCGCGCCCGCTACAAGGCGGCCAAGGCCGCGCAGCGCGCATCACTCGCCGATGCGCTGGCGGACCATCTCGACGACATCCGCGCGCGACGCGTCAACCATCCGTAGGCGGCGTCTTAGCGTGGGGACAACATGTCTCCCACGATTTCCTCAGAATTACGCGGTACAACGTCGACTGTGAACGATCCACTCCCCCCACTGACCCCACGATCGAATCGCCCGGACGGCAATTTGCCGCCGCTTGCACCGCCTCCCGCCCGCCACGAAGGCCTGCCGCCGATCCAAGGCCCGCCAAAGCCGTTGCCGAAGCGTGATCTGGGAGGGGCGGCCACGCGACCCGTTGCGATCGACGCCGCTCATGCGACGGAGCGCATCCCCGCGCAGGCTCCCGCGCCGCGCCGCGCACGGCGTCGGATCGTGATGGCCGCGCTCGTGTTGGTGGCGGCCACTGCCGGGGGAGCCGTCTCCGCGCGTCTCTTTGCACCTGATCGTGCCAGCACCCCCGTCGCCGATCGCCAGACGCAGCCGGTTGCGACATCGACGGGTACCCCGCGCCTGCAAGACGCCGTGCGGGTCGCCGGACCTTCGGTGGTCGAAGTCAAGACCGATGTCGGCCTGGGCAGCGGCGTCATCGTGGAGCCGCAGGGGCTCATCATCACCAACTTCCACGTCATCCGCGGCGCAGCACGCGTCGAGGTCACGAACGCCTCCGGGACGAGCATGGCGGCCGACGTCATCCGCACCGACGAGTTTCAGGACCTGGCCGTGCTGCGCCCCGCCGGTGACATCGGCCCCGGCATCCAACTGGTCGATGACGTCGTGGGTCCACCCGAGATCGGCGCCCCGGTCTTCGCCATCGGCAGCCCCTTCGGATTCCAGAACACCGTGACCGCCGGCATCGTCAGTGCGTTCCGCGACGACAAAGGCAGGCCGCTCATTCAGTTCGACGCCCCCGTCAACCCGGGCAACTCGGGAGGTGGGCTCTTCAACCTCGAGGGGCGGCTCGTCGGTATTCCCACATCAATCCAAAGCCCGATTCCGGGCAACGTGGGCCTGGGCTTCGCCGTCCCGGCCTCACGCGTTCGCGAAATGCTCGCGCGCGTCAGCTGATCAGGAGAACGACTATGTCCATGTTTGAACCCACCGCAGTGCCGTCCCCGGAGCAGTCTCCGCGTGAGCGCCTCGAAGCGGTGCTCTACGAGCTCAAGCGCGTGATCGTCGGTCAGGACCGATTGCTCGATCGCATGATCGTGTCGCTCCTCTCGCGCGGGCATGTGTTGCTGGAGGGCGTGCCCGGTCTCGCCAAGACGCTGACGCTCGAGACCGTGGCGCGCGTCGCCGGTGGGCAGTTCAGCCGCATCCAGTTCACGCCCGACCTCGTCCCGTCGGACGTCGTCGGTGGCCAGGTGCTCGACCGGAGCGGTGCGTTCACGACCCGCCTGGGTCCGGTGTTCGCCAACTTCGTGCTGGCCGACGAGGTCAACCGTGCGCCCGCCAAGGTGCAGTCGGCGCTCCTCGAGGTCATGGCCGAGGGACACGCGTCGATTGCCGGTGGCACCCACCCGGTGCCGGCCCCGTTCTTCGTCCTGGCCACGCAGAACCCGATCGAGAGCGAAGGCGTGTACGCGCTTCCCGAGGCACAGCTCGATCGTTTTGCAATGAAGCTGATCGTCGAGTACCCGACGCAGGAAGACGAGGAAGAGATCGTCCGTCGGATGGCCTCGGAGCCGCCCAAGCCGCGGCAGCTGATGTCCCCGCAGGAGATCATCACCCTGCAGGAGACCGCTGACGCGGTGTTCGTCGATCACCGGGTGCGTTCGTACGCGGTGCGACTCGTCACCGCGACACGCAACCCCGCGCGCGAGAACCTGGCGCATCTGGCGCCGTACCTCGAGCTGGGCGGATCGCCGCGTGCGTCGCTCTCGCTGATCCGCGGCGCCAAGGCGCTGGCCGTCATGCGCGCGCGCAACTATGCGCTGCCCGAGGACGTGGCCTCGCTCTTCCTGGACTGTCTACGCCACCGCGTGATCCTCAGCTACGAGGCGCTGGCGGCGGACGTCCGACCCGACCAGGTGCTCGACGCGATCCTGGATGCAATCCCCCAGCCACAGGTGGAACTTGGAACCGGTCGCGCTGTCGCCTGAGACCGCCCTGCGCCGCGTCGAGCTGCGCGTCGCGCGCAGGCTCGACGGACTCCTGCAGGGCGAGCGTCGGGGACGGCGTCCCGGTCCGGGCAGCGACCACTCGCTGACCCGCTCGTACGAGCCGGGTGACGACGTTCGCTGGCTCGACTGGCCGTTGTCGGCGCGCGTGGGCGAGCCGATGGTGCGCGTCCCCGAGCTGGAACCGGTGTTGACGGCATGGGCGCTGATCGACACGTCGCCGTCCATGGCGTTCGGCACGGTGCGGACCACCAAGCGTGACCTGGCCCGCGAGGTGCTCGGTGGCCTTGGCGTCGTCCTGCGCCGCCGTGGCGACCGGCTCGGGGTTGCCGTCAGCGGTGGGACCGGGCTCGATGTCGTCGGTGCGCCGCGGGGCGACCGGCGCGGGCTCATCACCGCACTCGCCGCATACGACGCATACACGCCGACGCACGATGGATCGCGAACCGACCTGGCAGCGGCGATCACGTCGCTCGGCCGGGTGTTGAAACACCGCGGCCTGGTGACGATCCTCTCGGACTTCCCGATGTCCGACGGGCTCGAGCAGGCGCTCGGCGTCCTCGGCCGGCGGCAGGAGTTGCTCCTGATCGAACTCCGTGACCCACGCGAGCGTGAGTTGCCCCAGGTCGGCCCGCTCAGCCTGCGTGATGTCGAGACCGGCCGCACCGTCTTGGTCGACACGGCCGACCCGCGGTTCCAGGAGCGGTTTCGCGCCGTGTCCACCGAAGCCGACCGTCGCCGCGAGGCGATGTTTCGCAGGGTCGGTGGGCGTCACCTGATTGCGAGCACCGACGCCGACTGGGTGCTGCCACTGGCGCGTGCGCTGATGCGGCCAGTCCCGGTGCGGAGAGCCGCGAGATGAGCTTCGGTTGGCCATACGCGCTGCTGGCGTTGCTCGCGCTGCCAGTCGGGGCACTCGCATACGTCGCCTACCGTCGCAGGATCGCGCGGCACGCCGTGCCGTTCCCCGATGTCGACCTGCTCGTGGTCGCCTCGCAGCGGGGGCGGCTTCGTCGGTATGTCCCGATCGGACTCGCCACCCTTGCGCTGACCGGGTTCCTCTTTGCGTTGGCGCGCCCGGAGATCTCCCGATCGGTGCCCAAGGAGCAGGCCACGATCATGCTGGCCATCGACACGTCGGGATCGATGTCCGCCGATGACGTGACGCCATACCGCCTGCGCGCGGCGCAGGACGCCGCCCTCAAGTTCGCAGAGCGCGTCCCGCGCCAGTACAAGATCGGGCTCGTCAGCTTCGCCGGGAGCGCCGCGACGCTTGTGACGCCGACGACCGATCGTGTCGCATTCAGCGCCGCGGTCGAGACGCTGCGCGCGGACGGCGCGACGGCCATCGGCGAGGCGATCTTTGCGTCGCTGGACGCGATGCGCACCACCCAGCCGGGCGCCGTCAAGCTCAAGTCGGCCCGCATCCTCCTGCTGTCGGACGGCGAGAACACCGTCGGCCGAACGCCCGAACTCGCAGCCCAAGCGGCCCGCGAGGCCGATGTCCCGATTGCGACTGTCGCACTGGGAACGCCGGACGGGATCCTTCCGAATGGGCGGCCGGTTCCGCCGAATCCGGGGGCGCTCAAGGCGTTGGCCGAGTC
>JANMKR010000082.1:0-12159 GCA_031372145.1 Actinomycetota bacterium
TGACGCAATGCCGATGCTTGCGGGAATGACCCAAGGCGCACCCAGCGACGACGTTCGGCGGATCCTGCTGCGCTACACGCGCCTGGCCGTCGTCGGTCTGTCGCCCAACATCTCGCGGCCGAGCTACCGGGCGATGGTGCACATGAAGGCCTACGGCTACGACATCACGCCGGTCAACCCGATGTGCGACGAGGTGCTCGGGTTCCCCGCCGTCGGGACGCTGGCCGAGGCGGCCGAGCGCGGTCCGCTCGAGATCGTCGACATCTTCCGCAAGGTCGAGGACATCCCGCCGATCGTGGACGAGGCGATCGAGCTGGGCGCGAAAGTCATCTGGATCCAGCTGGGCCTCGAACACGCCGAGGCCGCGGCCAAGGCGCGCGACGCGGGCCTGGAGGTCGTCGAGGACCGCTGCATCAAGATGGAGCACTGCCGGTTCTTCGGCGGGCTCAACGTCGTGGGTCTGGCGACCGGGGTGGTCAGCTCGCGCCGCATGGAGGTGCCGGCATAAGCGCCGAGGAGCACGCGCTGGGGTTCGACACGCTGGCGGTGCACGCCGGGCAACGCGTCGATCCCGTCACCGGAGCGCGTGCGGTGCCGATCTATCAGACGGCTGCGTACGTGTTCGAGGATGCCCAGCACGCCGCCGATCTGTTCGACCTCAACCGCTTCGGCAACATCTACACACGGATCATGAACCCCACGACCGCGGTGTTCGAGGAGCGCGTGGCGAGCCTCGAAGGCGGCGTCGGCGCCCTCGCCACCGCCAGTGGCTTGGCGGCGCAGGCGATGGCCATCACGACGCTGTTGGAAGCCGGTGACGAGATCGTCGCGTCGACCCACCTCTACGGTGGCAGTCACAACCAGATGTCGGTGACGCTGGCGAAGTTCGGGATCACGACGACGTTCGTGCCGCCGGACGACATGGATGCGTGGCGCGCCGCGATCTCTCCGCGCACGCGTCTGCTCTTCGGCGAGACCATCGGCAACCCGGGCCTTGACGTGCTCGACATCCGCGCAGTGGCCGACGTCGCCGATGGGGCCGGGCTGCCGCTCTTGGTCGACAACACGTTCGCAACCCCGTATTTGTGCCGCCCGTTCGAGCACGGCGCGCACTTGGTCACGCACTCGGCGACCAAATGGATCGGTGGACACGGAACGTCCATCGGCGGGGTGCTGGTCGACAGCGGCCGGTTCGACTGGGCGGCCGGAATGTTCCCCGGTCTCGTCGAGCCGAGCGCGGGCTACCGCGGCATGCAGTTCGCCGAGACGTTCGGCAACTTCGCGTTCATCATGAAGGCGCGCGTCGAGACGATGCGCGATCTCGGTCCCGCCATGTCACCGTTCAATGCGTTCCTGCTGCTGCAGGGGCTCGAGACGTTGTCGCTGCGGATGGACCGTCACGTGGCGAACGCCGTGGCAGTGGCGCGGCTCCTGCAAGGACATCCCACCGTCGCATGGGTCAACTACCCGGGACTGACGGACTCGCCCTCACAGGCGCTGACCGAGCGCTACCTGCCCCGGGGGGCCGGGTCGATGGTGACGTTCGGGATCCGCGGCGGGCGCGCGGCGGGCGAGCGGTTCATCGAGGCGTGCGAGCTGTGCTCACACCTGGCCAACGTGGGCGATGCCAAGACCCTCGTCATCCATCCGGCCTCGACCACCCACCGCCGGTTGGACGAGGACGCCCTGGCCGCCAGCGGGGTGACCGAAGACATGATCCGCATCTCGGTCGGCATCGAGACGGTCGAGGACATCCTCTGGGACATCCAACGAGCGCTTGACGCCGCGGAGGGGTGATGGAACCGACGATCGACAGCCTGTTGCTGGCCGACTTCGCCGAGGTGGTCAACGGCAAGCTCTACCTGATGGGCGGCGGGTTCACCGCCGTGCAGCTTGCGCAGTTCGGCCAGTCCCATCGGTTCTTCGTTGCGGCGGCGCTGCGCATCCCGTGGACGTACACCAACACCAGCATCGAGCTGGGCGGACGGTTGGAGACCCTCGACGCCGAGCCGCTGGACTGCTGGAGCCTCGAAGGCCAGCTGGAGGCCGGTCGCGCGCCCGGTCAGCGAAGCGGGGACACCGTCACCATGTTCGCCGCGCCGGTCGAGGTGATCGTGCCGGAACCGATGGACGTCGTCCTGCGCTTCACGTTCGGCACGGACGAGCGTACCGCGCGGTTTCGGCTCGTCGAGGCGACGCCGGCCGTCTGAGATCCGCGCCTCGTGCCAGCGGGCGTATCCAAAGGCCAGCGCGGTCAGGATCAAGCCCGCAGCGATGTCCAGCACAAAGTGGTTGCCCGTCGCGAGCACGGCGAGAGCGACGAGCGGGCCCCAAGCGAGGCCGGCGAGGCGCAGATACCAACTCCGGGCGCTCGCGAAAATCGCGATGCCCAGGGCGAACGCGAATCCGACGTGCAGGCTCGGCACCGCCGAGTAGGGGTTGAACAGCACCGTCGTTGAACCGGCGGCGAGTCGGATCGGTGTGTCGGCGCTGACCGCGTCGACGAACCCGAGGTTGGCCAGACGCGGAGGGGCGGTCGGGAACCACGCGGAGATCGGGAGTGCCAGCACCCATGTCGTGAGCAGCGTGGTGCGCAAGATGCGATAGACCCGGCGACCCGTGCGATAGACCACCACCACACCTGTGATCAGCACCACCGTTTGCGCGCCGAGGTAGACCCAGTCGAGCATCGCTATCCAGGGCGTGCCAAGCAGCGCGTCCTGCACCGCCTTCTCGATCCCAAGTCCAAGTCGCTGCTGTGCGTCAAAGACGTGTTGCGCATTGTTCAATGCATCTGCAGCGTCGCCACGGATGACCACGCGCGCGGCCTGGTAGACGATGTAGGCGGACGCGAACAGGACCAGCTCGCGCGCCCACCCGCCGGTGCGTTCGTGGACCGTTCCAGTCCCACGCCTCGCGCTCGCCGCTCCGGTCGGGGCGACGGCGCGGTGCATGGGCACGTGGGTTGGGGCGCGCATCGGATTCAGGAAGCGCTACGGCGTCGCCGTCGACGGGATCTCGACGTGGTTGATTGCCGTGACATCACGTCGGCGGACCAGCAGTGCGACAAAGATCGTTCCGAGCACCATCAGTCCGGCACCGGTCAGGAAGGCGGCCTGGAATCCATCGACCGCGGCATCGGCGCGCTGAGCCGGCGTGGGGGAGCTGAACGCACTGAGGCTGCCGGCGGTCCGGCTCGTCGCAATGCTCGAGAGGATCGCCACGCCCAGGGCCCCGCCGATCTGCTGTGAGGTGTTGAACAGCCCCGATGCCAGGCCGGCGTCCTGCGGCGCGATGTTGGTCGTCGCGATCAGTGTCATCGGCACGAAGACGAATCCGAGCCCGACGCCCATCACGATCAGGCCGGGAAGGACGTCCGGCAGGTATGAACCCGCAGCCGGCGCCAAGGAGAGCAGGATGAGCCCCATGGCTGCGATGAGCGTGCCGGCCATCGTCACCGCGCGCACACCGAACTGCGGAATCAGGCGCTGTGCCAGTCCCGACGCGGCGATGACCCCACCGGTCAGCGGAAGGAAGCCAAGCCCCGTCTCGACGGGGGACAGCTGCAGGATGTTCTGCAGGTAGAGCGTGGCGAGGAAGAAGACGGCGAACATGCCGCCGGCGACCACGAGCATCGAAGCGTTGGCAGCGCTCAGCGATCGGGTGCGGAAGATGTCGAGGCGCACGAGCGGATGCGCGGAGCGCAGCTCGATCGCGACGAATGCGACGATCAGGGCCACGGCGCCCGCCATCAGCCCGAGCGTCTGTCCCGCAACCCACCCGACGTCGGCGGCCTTGACGATGCCGTACACGAGCAGCATCAGTCCGCCGGTGATGGTGGCGGCACCGGCCAGGTCGAAGCCACGGTGCCCGGGGACACGCGACTCGGGGAGGTGGCGCAGGGCGAGTGCGATCGCGAGCGCGCCGACCGGGAGGTTGACGAAGAAGATCCACTGCCACGACACGTACTCCGTCAGGATGCCGCCCAGCAGCAAGCCGAGCGCGCCGCCGCCGACCGCGATCGCCGCCCAGATGCCGAGGGCACGGGTCCGCTCCCGTCCCTCGGCGAACGTGTTGGTGACGATCGACAGCGCGGCCGGAGACACCAACGCCGCGCCTAGCCCTTGCAATGCCCGGGCGGCGATGAGCAGTCCGGGCGAGGTCGCGAGGCCATCGAGCAACGAGGCGATCGTGAACACACCGATCCCTGCGACGAACAGATTGCGTCGACCGAACAGGTCGGCCGCGCGCCCGCCGAGCAACAGGAAGCCTCCGAACATCAACGTGTAGGCGTTGATCACCCATTGCAGCGACGAGGCCGAAAAGCCCAGATCAGCCTGGATCGTGGGGAGCGCCACGTTGACGATCGTCGCGTCGAGGACGACCATGAACTGGCCCAGGCAGACGATCACCAGGATGAGCCAAGCGGGGGATTTGCGAGCGGACGATCTTGCTCGAGCGACTGCCTTCACGTGGTGGTGCTCCTTCGTGCTGAGGTCGGCCCGCGTGTTGCATGCCGATCGTGGGGTACGTTGCTGTCAGTGACTGACAGTTGTACAGAAACTGCCGATCAGAGTCAAACTGCCACATCGGCGGATGGTGCTAAGATGTCCGCATGACGCAATCCGACGTCACCGCCACCGAGGCTCGTGTGCGGCCCGGGCTCCGTGAACGCACCAAGGCCCGGACGCGCCAGGAGCTGATCGACGCCGCGTTCGCCCTGTTTGCCGAACGCGGCTTCGAGGCGTGCACGGTCGACGAAATCGCCGACGCGGCCGATGTGTCGCCGCGGACGTTCTTCCGCTACTTCGCGGTCAAAGAGGACGTCGCGTTGGCGCGTCTGCAGGACGAGTCGGACATGTTGGTCCACAACCTGGCGACGCGCCCGGCGTCTGAGCCACCGCTCACCGCGCTCCGCGAGGCGCTTCGGGAGCCGGTGTCCCGCCTGAGGGCCCAGACGGATCTTTGCAGTGTCATGAAGATGGTGGAGGGTTGTCCGAGCCTGGTCGCCCGAAAGATGGCGTTGAACGGGGCGCGTGAGGAACGGCTGGCCGAGGTGCTCGGAGCACGGATGGGCGTCGACCCGGCAGTGGATCCGCGTCCGCGCCTGATCGCCACGACGTTCATGGCGGGTCTCAGTCAGGCATACCGGTCATGGATCGACGACGGCCTGCCCGACGACCTGCAAGACCGCGTTGATCGACTCAGCGAACTTCTGCGTGGTGGTCTGGAGGGCTGAGGTGAGCGGGGCACGGTGAGGGTCGTCAGCCGTTGATCAGCCCGAGCAGGTGCGTTGCAAGTCCGGGCCGGGCTGCCAGGAACCCGTCGGGTCCGTTCGCGGTGGTCAGCGTCGTGGCGGTCCCGCCGGCCTCGCGGACGAGCGCGCTGCCGCCCGCCCAATCCCAGGGCGACAGGCCGGTCTCGTAGAACGCATCAAGGCGTCCGGCGGCGACCCAGGCCAGATCGAGTGCAGCCGAGCCGAACCTGCGCACGTCCCGAACGTGGGGGAGAAACCGTTGCAGCGTCTCGGCCTGTCGCGCCCGCTCCTCGGCGACGTACGCGAAGCCGGTGCCGACGAGCGCCTCGGCCAGGTCGTCACTCGGCGTCAACACCAGCCGGGTCTCTGCGAGCCATGCGCCACCGCCACGCACGGCCCTGAACATCTCGCCGCGACACGGATCGAACACCGCTGCGACCAGATCGCCGACACCGTCCGTGGCCGCGATGCTGACGGACCAGTGCGGGATCCCCCACAGGTAGTTGATGGTCCCGTCAAGCGGGTCCACCACCCAGCGCACGCCGGTCGCGCTGGTCGCCGAACTGCCCTCCTCGGCCAGTACCCCGTCGTCCGGGCGTTCGCGCCGGAGCATGCCGACCAGGAGCGCCTCGGCGTCGCGGTCGGCATCGCTCACCAGGTCGGTGCGGCTCGACTTGGCCTCGAGCCCGGACTGTGGACCCCCGAACCGGTCCCGCAGGAGCCCCCCCGCGGCCCGGGCGGCACGGGTTGCCAGGTCGAGCAGCGCGTCGATGTCGCTCACCTCGGTGGGTCCGGCGGCGGCACCGCGAACAGCTCGATCATGTTGCCGGCGGGATCGCGCACGAACCAGCGCTCCTCACCCCAGATCCGATCGGCCTCGAACGGCTGGGCGCCGAACGCGCGGCAGCGCGCCAGCGTTGCGTCGAGGTCGTCGACCTGCAACGCGAGGTGCGCCATCGACCCCGTGGCGGCCGGCCCCTCGAGCAAATGGATGTGATCCCCGTCGCCGAATCGAAACCACGCGCGGCCGGCGAGATTCGGGATCCGTTCCATGCCGATCACCCCGGCGTAGAAGTCACAGCAGGTGTCCAAGAGCTCCTCGGGAACCTGCACAGACGTGTGTTGGAGACGGACGGCGCCCATTGGCGGATGGTACGGGAGGCCATCGTCGGCGGCTCGGCTACGCTACACGGGTGAACGAAGTCACTCTGATCGCCCCCCGCGGGTACTGCGCCGGCGTCGACCGTGCGATCGAAACGGTCGAGCGGGCGCTCCAGGAGCACGGCGCGCCGATCTACGTTCGGGGCGAGATCGTCCACAACAAGCATGTCGTGGCCACCCTGGCGGACAAGGGGGCCGTCTTCGTGGACCAACCCGAACAGGTGCCCGAAGGTGCCCGGATCATCTTGTCAGCGCACGGGAGCGCCCCGGAGGTCTACGAGCGGTGCCGGCAACGTGGACTCCAGGTCATCGACGCGACGTGCCCGCTGGTGAGCAAGGTGCATGCAGAGGTCCGCCGGTACGCGGGGAGGGGGGCCACGGTCCTGCTCGTCGGGCATCCGGAGCACGATGAGGTCATCGGGACGCGTGGCGAGGCGCCCGAGCGGGTGATCGTCGTCGAGGATGTCGCGCAAGCCGAATCGGTCCAGGTGTCTGATCCCGACAACGTTGCGCTGACGACGCAGACGACGCTGTCGCTCGACGATACGGCCGCGATCGTCGAGGTGCTGCGACGCCGATTCCCGGCATTGCAGGCACCGACGTCCAGCGATATCTGTTACGCCACGCAGAACCGCCAGGACGCGGTCAAGGCGGCCGTCGTCGATGACCGCGCGGATCTCGTGCTCGTCGTCGGCTCACAGAACTCGTCCAACTCCCAGCGTCTGGTCGACGTGGCGCAGGCCGGTGGCGCCGACGCGTATCTGATCGACTCCCAGGAGGATCTGCAGCCCGAGTGGCTCGACGGGCACCGGCGCGTGGCATTGACCGCCGGTGCGTCCGCGCCCGAGGATCTGGTCCAGGGCGTCGCGGCATGGCTTTCCGGGCGCGGCTGGCAGCGCGGTGGCGAAGAGACCCCAAGCTCGGAAGGCGTCGTGTTCGCACTCCCCGTGGAGTTGGCGACCGGACGCCGCCCGTAGCTCGAAGGTTCCACCGCAACAGTTGTCGGAGGGACATGTGTCCCCCCGCGTCAACAGTGGGTTCGATGCCGGTGAGGGCACCGCATTCCGTGGCTGCAACAGCTGTTACGCACTGCTGATCAGGCATGCCTTGAGCATGACGAGTGTCCTTGAGGCGCTCTTGAGGGCAGGGCTACGGTAGCCGACATCGACGGGGCGCTCGGACGCAACGCGCCCCCGTCCCCGTCCCCGATCAGGAGGTTCATATCCGGAGCCCCGATCCCTGCCGCCCTCGCGCGGTCAAGTACCCGTATGCCCTGCTCGCCGCCGCTGCGTTCTGCGCGGTGGCGACACCTCCCCTCAACGCGCGCATCGTCCAGTCAGGCCCGGTCACGGCCACGACAGCGCCGCCACCCGAGCGTGGCGCACTCGTCACGTACGCCACGCGGTTCGTCGGAACGCCCTACCGCTGGGGCGGCTCAAGGCCCGGGGGGTTCGACTGCTCCGGCTTGACCAGCTTTGTCTACGGCAAGTTCGGTGTTCGGATGGCGCACTACACACGTGCCCAGTACGCGGCGTACCGGAAGGTCCCGCGAAATCGCCTCCGGCCCGGCGATCTGGTCTTCTTCGACGGCCTCGGCCACACGGGGATCTACGTGGGCAGGGGGCGGTTCATCCACGCGACGCACAGCGGCGACTACGTTCGGATCTCCAAGCTCTCCGAACGCTGGTACAACCAACGCTACGCGGGTGCCGTGCGTCCGCCGTTTCCGCTGTCGGCGGCCAGCACCAGCGGACCATCGACGCGAAGCCCGGACGGGATCCGCTCGGCGAGCTCCTCGGCATCCAGCGCATAGCGCGGGTCGACCTCGATGTCGACGGTGGGATCGCCGTCTGTATCACGCGGCACCGCAACCCCCGCCCGCTCAAGCCACCGTCCGTACTCGCGGTTCAGGTCCTTGCGCGCGGTTGAGGGCGAATCTTCGCCGTCGGCGTTCTTGATGGGCGAGAACTCCTCCCCGCGCACGACCTCGACCGACATCACGCACTGCGCGAGCGGCAGGGCATCGAAGATGAACGATTCGAATTTGACGGCGTTGGGGGCCTCCGGTGTGACCTGACGCCCCTGGCCGTCGATGTGGGGCACACGTTTGAGTGCTCTGCGGAAGGGCAGGTTGGCGCCGTCTTCGGTGACCCGCTCCGCCAGCGTCAGCTCGATCGCGTGTTCGGCGATGGATCCGGCCCAGAACCGCAGATCGCCGCCGGCATCCCTGGCCTGCGCAAGCTCGTCAGGCAGGTCGCTGTATTCGACCAGCACCGTCTTGCCCTGCGAACGGGCGACGATCCCGACGCGCTCCGCGGGGTCGCGTTTGCGCACGACGATGCTGGACATCTCGGCATGACCGCTCGCGTGGTGGCCCAGGAACTCCGGTCGCGCAACGCGTGCCAGCGGGTTGTCGACCTGGAACGTGAACATCGTCGTCACGCCTCGCGCGCGCATGTCCTCGAGCAGTCCGTGGCGGCGCAAGGCCGGAAACAGGCCGCCGTGGCCGTCGGGGGACAGGGCGACGCGATCTGGTGCGTCGAGCAGGATGCGGCCCGTCTTGCGCTCGACCGCGGGCATCGTCCCCTGGACGAAGATCTGGATCGAGTCCTGGGGCAGATCGAACCAGCCGTTCTGCGCGAACAGCGCCTGGGTCGCCACGTCATTCTGCGGCGAGGTCATGATGTACCAGGGAAGCTCGCAGCCGTAGCGCCTGCGCACCGCCGCGATCTTGGCGGCGTGGTGGGCGAACAGCGTTCGCCCGGTGATCGGCGCGAACGGAAAGTCGCCTTTGGGACCGTCAAACCCCAGGCGCGTGCCCTGCCCGCCGGCGACGAGCACCGCCGCGACCCGGTTGTCGGCGAGGAGTTCCTGCCCGACGAGCAGCGCATGCCGATCGCGGGCGACATCCCCGTCCGAGCGCGGCAGCCCAACGACGTCGGGGGGTTCGATCTGCGCGTAGGGCAGCTGCTTGTCGCTCTGGACGAGTTGCCGGATCAGGCGCCGGACGAGCATCAGGTCAATGTCGTTGAGCTGCGCTTCCAAGCGGGCGCGTGACGCACCGTCCAGGCGCGCCAACGCGTCGACCAGGTGCTCCTGCCAGGTGTCCTTGAGACGTTCTTCGAGTGCGTCCATCGCGATGTTCCGTGTGCGAGTGGGTTAGGGGACGAGCGCGACCTTGACGACGCCTTGACGTCGCTCGGCCATCATCTTGTAACCCTCCGCTCCCTCTGCGAGCGGCAAGCGGTGGGTGAGCATCGGGCTCGGGTCCATCTTCCCGGCGGCGACCAGCTCGAGGAGCCGCGGGATGTAGGTCTTGCCCGGCACGAGTCCGCCGGTGATCGTGATGTTGCGCAGGAACTGGTCGAACCAGTTGATCTCGGGGGTCTTCCCCATGAAGTGATCCATTCCCAGACATGCGATTGATCCGCCGGCGCGCACGGTGGCGTGGGCGGTCGCCATCGAGGCGGTGCTGGAGATCGAGTCGACCACGACATGGGCGCCCTCGCCGTTCGTCAGCTCGTCAACGCGGGCTTTGATCTCGTCGTTGTCGCGGGATGGGATGACCTCGGTGGCTCCGAGCTTCGTCGCCATGGCGAGACGGTCGGGGTGGTGGCCGGTGCAGATGATGTTCTCGGCGCCCATCGCCGCTGCACCGTGCACGGCCGAGAGCCCGACGGCGCCGTCGCCGATGACGACGACGTTGTGACCGGGTTTTGCCCCTGCGCGGGTCAGGCCGTGCCACCCGGTGGACATGACATCGACCAGCGGGAGCAGCTTCATCTCGTGCTCGGCGCCGGCGAGCGCTTCCGGCATCGCCTGGAGCGTGCCGTCGGCCAATGGCACGCGGATGAACTCCGACTGGCCGCCCTGCGGGTCGCCGCCGTGCTGCCAGACGCGACCGGCCCATCCGAACAGCGACCACTGCCGGCACGACGAGGCGAGGTCCTCCTGGCAGTAGGTACAGGTTCCGTCAGCGACGCTGCACGAGGACAGGACGCGGTCGCCGGGCGTGAATCCCACGACCTGGGAACCGACGGCTTCGACCGTCCCGATGAATTCGTGACCCAGGCGTTGTCCCTCGGCGAAACCGAATGCGGCACCCGCGTTGTAGATGTGCAGGTCCGAGCCGCAGATCGCCGCAAGCGTGACACGGACGATTGCATCGGTCGGCGCGACGATGGTCGGCTCCGGGACGGTGCTGACGCGAATGTCGCCGGTGCCATGAAAGGTCACGCCGTGCATCTGCACCTCCGGGTGCGGTCGAGAAACGAACGCCCAGCATACGCCCGGGCCGTTCCAATCGACCGTGTGGTGCGCATCATGGACGTGCGGATGTCCCGCACTTGCATTGTCGGATCGCGCGAAGGTATTTTGAGGTTCAGTGGTGCCACACGCGAAAGGGCGATGATGACGACACACGTTCAGGACGCCCACGCGCGAGTCTTCGCAGCCATGGAGCGGTTCAGCACGGCCGAGTCGGCGCAGATGACGCTCACCGTCGGTGCGGAACTGACCGAGGGCTTCAAGATGGACGTCGACATCCGCAAGCACCGCATCACCGTCGACGAGCCCAAGGGCATCGGTGGGACCGACCAGGGACCAAACCCCGTGGAGCTGGCGCTGGCCGCTCTGGCGACCTGCCAGGCGATCACCTACCGCTTGTGGGCGATCAAGCTCGGTGTCGCACTCGATGCGGTCAACGTCGAGGCGGACGGCGACATCGACCTGCGCGGGTTCTTCGGCATCGACGACACGATTCGTGCCGGTTTCTCGGCAGTGCGTCTGCGCGTCAAGCTCGATGGCCCCGAGTCGGCCGAGCGCTACCAGGAGCTGGCCGACGCGGTTGACAGCCACTGCCCGGTGCTCGACTTCACCGGCTCCGCGATCCCGGTGGAGCGCTCGCTCGCCTGACCGGCAGCGCTGCGAGGACTACTCGTGGGCCCCGACCCGAAGCCCGGCGCGCGTGAACGCGGCGGCGGGCTCCATGACCAGACCCACCCAGAAGGGGCCGAAGAGGGCGTACTTGGCGCTCGCGGCGTCGAAGCGCATCTCGTAGACGATCTCCTTGACCGCGACGGGGTCGTCGGCCAGCAGCGTCACGCCCCACTCCCAATCGTCCAGTCCGGTGGCGCCCGTGATCAGCTGCAGAATCCGTCCCGAGTACGTGCGCCCCGTGCCGGCGTGGCCGCGCATCAGGATCTTGCGCTCGTCGAACGACAGGTCGAACCAGTTGGCGCCGGGGATCCGGTTCTTGGACATCGGGTAGAAGCAGATGAACCGCTTGTCCGGGAGGCGGGGATGCAGCCGCGCGTCCATGTACTGGGCCATGCGCTCCCGCCACGTGGCGAGCGTTCCTTCGACATCGGCCTCGCCGGTGGCCTCGAGCCGGGAGCGTTCTTCGTCCTCGGTCGTCGTGTATTCACTCCGCTCGGTCAACGATACGAACGAATCGAGGCATTCCACCGGACCGGCGGTGATCGTTTTGACCACCCGGTCGAGCTCGTCCAGATCGGGTGAGAGCAACATCAGGCCCAGATCGGCCCGGCCACCCATCACCGAGAACGCGATCGCCTGGTTCGGGTCCGTCGCAACGAAGCTCGCGATGGCCTCGAGGATGCCGGTTGCGTCCGCTCCGCGGGCGGTGCGCAGGAACAGGTGGATGACGCCCCAGCCTTCCGAAGGTCGCAGTTCGCCGTCATTCATCGTGGCGTCAGGCTACCGTGTGGGTCAGTCATGGA
>JANMKR010000090.1:0-2103 GCA_031372145.1 Actinomycetota bacterium
TCCAGCAGTTGGGCGGCCGGTGCGACATCGTCAGCCGCGCCGAAGACAGCGCCGAGACGTGGGTACTGCGCCTCGAGCGCGGGCGCGCCACCGCCAAACTCGAGCGCGAACGTCGCAAGGCCCGCCAGACCCCGGGCACGACGGCCTCGTCGCCAAGGAGTACGTCGTCTACAACAACCCCCGTGCCGAGGCCGCGGACCTCGCCGAGGAAATGGTCCGAATGCTCGTCCGCGTACGTCGTCACCTCCCGCGGCGTCGCTGAGCGGAGGCAACGACTCCCACCTCGGAGGTAGCCTTGTGGTGATGGCAGCGACAGAGCAACCCTCGCCCACGCGCCGGTTCACGTCGGACGAGGTGGTGATGATGACCGACGACGTTCCTGAACGCGACGATGCCCTGATCGTCGCGAAGCTCGTCGGTCTCCTTGCTGACGGCCAGGCCCACACGTTCGAGCGGCTCTTCGATGAGGCGGTCGACCTGCTGCCCGAGGACACCGACCAGGCCGAAGAGGATTTGGATGGCGTACTCGAGGGCCACGGGCGGTTCATCACCATGGATGACGAGCGGTGGCTCGATCTCCATGCCCTGCTCAACGGGCGGTGCTTCACCCACCGATTGACCGCGGCGGAGGCGGCTGCCGCCGTGGTCGCGCTTCGGCCCGACATCGACATCGCGACCCTCCCGTTCGGTACGGAGATTCCGTTTGCCGACGGCGTCGTCGGCTCGGTGGTGTTCGACGACGACCTTGGTGACATCGACCCCGACTTTGCCGATGCGCTCCACGGTGGCGGTCTTATGGGACCCGACGGGTGGTTGGGCGATTGCAGCCAGGGTGCCCTCGTCGGCGTGTGGTTCGACGCCGATGTCTTGGCGTGCCGGCCCGTCGAGGCCGATGCGAGCCTGAGCCTGGCCGCGGCCGAAGCGCTCTCGGAGACCTTCGCGAAGCTTGTGGATTACGACGACGATCCGGTTGATCTGATCGAGCTGGTGCTCGCGTGGTTGCTCGCCCAACCCGACGCGCTGCGCACGCCGCACGAGCCGCTGGCCGACCTGGTGGTCGCGGCGGGGCTTGAGAGCCGCGGCGACTTTGTGGGTCGGGCCGGCAGCGAATGGCTGACACCGCACCAGCGGATGCGGATCGAGGATCGCGAGACCAACGCACAGGTCTACGGTTTCGACGAGTGCTGCCACGATGCGCTCGATCTGGTCAACGGGGTCTTCGCCGGCGCCATTCGGGACGCGTCGGCCCGAGACACGGCGGTTGCGCTCTCACACGGCACCGTCGCCGATGCGTTTGCGACCAACCTGATCGGCCGCGCCGGACATCATCTCGACGAGGCCGCAAAACGGATGGTCGGGTTCGCGGACGAGCTGTTGGCGGCATCGCGGGGGGCCGAGGCCGCGGGTGCGTTCTACGTCCAGTCGGTGGGCTTCGAGTGCTTGGGTGAGGTTGTCGAGGCCGAGGAGGCGCTCCGCGCCGCCCTGCGGGCCGAGCCGACGCACCGGGCCGCCAACGAAGCCATGGGGACATATCTCGACGATCGTGGTCAGGCGGCCCGTGCGCTGGAGCACCTGCGGCGCGCCGGTGTCCGCGAGGACGACGCGCAGATGGTGCGCCTGGCGGAGGTCGTGGCCCACGCCGGTCCCAATGTCGCGCGCAACGAACTCTGCCCGTGTGGCTCGGGCAAGAAGTTCAAGGCGTGTTGCATCGACACTCCGACCGTCCCGGCCGAGCTGCAGTTTCGGTGGCTCTACGAGAAGGCGATCGGGTTTGTCATGCATCCCGCCCGCTGCGGCGCGCCGGTGCACCTGGCCGCACATGCACTCGACGTGGAAGGCGCCGAGGAGTCATCCGCGCTGCGGGCAGGCCGAGACCACAGGTTCGCGGAGCTGTCGCTCTTCGACGACGGCCTGTTGGAGCGATTTCTCGACGAACGCGAGGCGCTGCTTCCCGCTCCCGAGGTCGCGGTCGCCGAGGGCTGGCTCGAGCGGCCGCTCGGGGTGTTTGAGGTGATGCAGGTCCGGCCCGCCGAAGGGATGGCGCTGCGCGACACCCAGTCGGGAGTGACCGCGTCGGTGACGGGCGCCGCCGGCGACGAGCTC
>JANMKR010000122.1:0-4244 GCA_031372145.1 Actinomycetota bacterium
GTCAGGAATCGCCCGTACTTGACCGTGATCGTGTGCCACCCGGCCGCCTGGAACATGCCGATGAGCCGATCGACGGCGATGTCGGGCACGACCCGGTCGAGCGACTGGCGGTTGAGGTCGACGACCCACATGACCTCGCCCAGGTTGGGCACCATGGGATCGACGAGTGCCTCCCAAACTGCGCCCTCGTCCAGCTCGGCGTCACCGATCAGCGCGATGTGGCGTCCGCCGACCCCGACCTCGAAGTGGCCCGCCACGTAACGGTGCGCGAGCGCCGACCAGAGGGTGGCGGTGGCGCCGATGCCAACCGAGCCGGTGGAGAAATCGACCGGATCGGGATCCTTGGTGCGGCTGGGGTAGCTCTGCAACCCGCCGAATGCGCGCAGCGATTCCAGTTGGCGAGGCGTCAGATGTCCCAGCAGCGCGTTGATGGCGTGGAGCACCGGCGAGGCATGGGGCTTGACCGAGACCCGATCCGGGGCCTCGAGAAAACCGAACCACAGCGCGGTCATGATGCTGACCATCGAGGCGCTCGACCCCTGATGGCCGCCGACCTTGATGCCCGACTGGCTCGTCCGCACCGAGTTGGCGTGGTGCACCATCGCCGTCGCAAGCCACAGTACGCGGGATTCGACCTCGCGCAGGACGTCGGTGTCGATCGAATTCGCGGCCGGAGCGACAGCCATCGCGGTCGATCCTATCGACAGCGCGATCGACCGCCTCGCGGAGCGGTTTAAAAGGCTACGTGGCGGTGGCGCTGACCGACTCGACCCGGGCGAGGGTCGCTGCGTCGACGGCCTCCACGACGTCGCGGACACGCGGTGTGGTGACGTCGAACGTGGCGATGCCCAGGACGGTGTGGACCGGGACCGCCTGCTGGTAGCTCGAGAGCAGGAACGCCCCGTCGGCCGTCGCGAGGCCCTCGAGGGTCATCTCGCGTTCGACCGTCTGGACGGCGTCGGTCGCGACGCGGCGGGTGATCGAATCGAGCACTCCGGCGTCGAGCGGCGGGAACACCAGGGTGTCGCCCTCGAGCCACGCGAACGAGGTGGTCGGGCCCTCGAGGATCACACGGTCGTCTGCGCGGTACAGCAACGCATCGTTCATGCCCTGATCCTTGGCCATGCGCTGCGCGCGCATGTTGGCCGAGTAGGACAGCGTCTTGACACCGATGAGCAGCGGTGTGACACGGTGGGCGACCGGCATCAGCCCGATGCCCTCCGGACCCCAGGCGGGCAGTGGCTCTTCGCGCCAGATGCGGATGCCGCTGCGGGTGACGATCAGGCGTGCGGCGCAATCGGGGTTGACGGTTGCGTCACAGAACGCCGCCATCTCCCGCCGCAACATGTCGGTGTCGATTGGGATGCCCGCGCCGGCGCCGGACTTGGCCAGGCGCTCCAGGTGGGCGTCGGGCGTGCGGGGTTGGCGTGCGTAGAACCGCATGCCCTCGAACACCCCGTCGCCGCGGATCAGCCCGTCGTCCATCGTCACGCGGACCGGGTCGTCACCCGGGACGACCTCGCCGTCGATCATCACTGCCAGTCGATTCGTCTGTGTCATGCCGATCACGGTAGCAACGGCGCGATGCGATTTCGACGAACCGACCTTGCAGTCGCTCAGAATACTCCCGCCACGAGGCCCGCCAAGGCGCTCGCGGCGATGATCCACAGGACGTTGACGCGGTAGCGCGCGAGGGCCACAAACGCGCCGATCGCGAGGACGATTGTGAGCCAGTCAGGGTCGGCGCCGTCGACGAGGACGTGGCGACCGACGAATACGGCCAGGCCGGCGATGACACCGACGACCGCGACGCTGACACCGTGCAGTGCGCTGGCGACGCGCCCTCGCTGCGGAAGGCGGTCGATGTACGGGCCGCCCAACAGGATGAACACGAATGACGGCACGAACGTGCAGAGCGTCGCGACCGCGGCCCCGCCGAGCGCCCACAGGTGCGAATGGTGCGTCGTCCAACCCGCCAGATACCCGACGAACGTGTTGACCATGATCAGCGGCCCGGGCGTGGTCTCGCCCAGGGCCAGGCCCGCGACCATGTCCTTGGACGTCAGCCAATGGAAGTGGTGGACCGCCTGGTCGGCGACGAACGGCAGCACCGCGTACGCGCCGCCGAACGTGACGAGTGCGGTGACCGAGAAGAATCCGGTCAGGTCCGAGACGACGCCACCGACAAGGAGCAGGCCGGCGACGGGCAGGATCCACGCTGCGAGCACTCCGGTGGTGCGGCGGGCGCTGGTCGTGACACGGCTGGCGGCGGGCTCCGCAGTCGCGGTGTCGCCATGGCCCAAGCCCGGGAACGATCCGGGCGCAAGGCGCTGCATCGCGATGGCGATGACGGCGGCGGCGACGAGGATCAGTGGGAACGCCACCCCCAGCATCAGCGCAACGAATGCCACGGCCGCCAGGCCGATTGTCACGGGCGTCCGCGCGACCCGCCCCCCAATCCGACTCAGCGCGGCGACGACCAGCCCGACGACCGCGCCACCCAATCCGCGTACGACGCCCGCGACCTCGGTGACCTCGCCGTATTCCACATAGACGAACGACAACGCGCAGAGCAGTACGAAGCTCGGAAGCACGAACAGGCCACCGGCAGCCACGGCACCGCGAATCCCATGCAGCCGCCATCCGACGTACGTCGCCAGCTGCTGTGCCTCGGGGCCGGGCAGTGCAAAGCAGAACGCGAGCGCATGCAGGAAACGGCTCTCCGAGATCCAGCCGCGTCGTTCGACCAGCTCGTCGTGCATGATCGCGACCTGTCCGGCCGGGCCGCCGAACGAAACGCAGCCCAACTTGAGCCAGAACCGCAGCGCGGTGGCCTGGGTGGGGCGAGTGGGTTCGGGTGGCAGGACGGGCGCGTCGGTCATCGACGCCGCATCATCCTCAATCGTCGTCGGGAGCGTCGACGGCGTGGGCGAACAGGGCCGCCCGGTCACACCACTCGGTTGTCAGCTCGTGCGTGGCGGCCAGCACGACCTGCGGCGCCTGGTCGGCCTCGAACGCCTCCTGCCAGCGTGGCGCGCACAGGCACCAACGGTCGCCGGGACGAAGTCCCGCAAACCCGAACTCCGGCCGCGGCGTCGACAGGTCGTTGCCGGTTGCGAGCGAGAATCCCAAGAACTCCTCGGTCATCACGGCGCACACGGTGTGGACGCCGGTGTCACCAGAGCCGGTGTTGCAACAGCCGTCGCGGAAGTACCCGGTCATCGGGTCAGTGGAACAGGGCTCGAGTTCACCGCCGAGGACGTTGCGTGCCATGTCCGTATCGTCTCAGAACGGGCAGGCGTGGTGTCCTTGCGGACGTGCTCAGGTGGCGAGGAGCCGGATGCTGCGGCGCACGAGCGTCGCCTGTCCATCACTCGTTGTGACCTCGACTTGGAGGCGGAGTGTGACCGGGATGTGAGCAGCTCGGCGTAGGCGCCGGGCGGCCACCCGCGACAGGGTGATGCGAACGGCTTGGGTGGGCGGACCCGCGATGTTGGCCGTCTTCACGCTGATCACGATCATGCCGTGCCGCTTGCGGCCCGACATCCGCAGGCGCCTCGCGTCGCCGGGCGAGAACCCCAGGAAGATCTGGAAGCGGGATGGCAGGTTCGCGCTGCCGGCGCCGGCCAGCCCGCGCGCAATCAGCAGGGATCGCCGCATTGTGCGCGGGACCGCGATCCGGGCGACCAGGCCCGGGCGCGCAGCGGCCGGGGGCGGGGCCTGCTCGAAGGCGCCCAGGTCGGGCGCGCCGCCGTAGGGGACCTTGTTGCCGGCGAAGTCGACGCCCGAGCGGTACTCATGATTGCCCGGCGATCCGTAAACCGGGGCCTTAATCGCGCGGATGAAGTCGAGCGCCGCGGCTGCGTAGCGTTTGTCCTCCACCAGGTCGCCGGTGAAGGCGACAAAGTCCGGCCGTAGCTCGTTGATCGCATGGATCACCTTCGCCGCGTAGGCGGTGTCGCCTTTGAAATGAAAATCGGTGAAGTGAACGAAGCGCACGCCGCCGTTCTTGTTCAGCGGCAATTCCGTGATCCGCAGATCGGTCGGCTCAAGGCACGCATCGGCGACCAACGGCGCAGGCAAGGCGAGTCCGGCCAAGGTGAGAAACTTTCGCCGCGTCATCATGCTCATCGCTCAGACAACTTCTGAGCAAGTCCCGTTCGCTATTCCGGCCAGACGAGCAAACGCATCAAGCGCTCGCCATTCTCGGTCAGCTGCGGGTGATCGCCCGAGCCGCCGACGAC
>JANMKR010000180.1:0-2430 GCA_031372145.1 Actinomycetota bacterium
TGCCGGCGACGACCGGGATGCATTGCTCGTGGAGCCCACTCTCGAGGGGGCGCTTGACCTGCTTCGCGCGCTGGCGGAGCGGGATGGCTTGAAACCAGCGGCGTAGGTCAACTACGGTACCTCGCCGTTCCCGGCGCGGAAGACCCCCCGAAAGGTGATGTATGGAGCGCGAAGTCGTCCTGACCGAAGAGGGCTACAACAAGCTCAAGGTGGAGATCGAACACCTGCAGACCGTCAAGGTCCGCGAGGTCGCTGAGCGCATCAAGGAGGCCCGTGAGTTCGGAGACATTTCCGAGAACTCCGAGTACGACGACGCCAAGAACGAGCAGGCACAGGTCGCGGCGCGCATCATCATGCTCGAGCAGCAGCTCAGAAACGCCCGCGTGGTAGACGCCGAAAACGTCTCGACCGAGTCGGTGTCGATCGGCGCGCGCGTGACGGTCAAGGAACTCGCAAGCAAGAAGAACACCGAGTATTCGGTCGTCGGCTCAGCCGAGGCGGACCCGCGTGCGCACAGACTGTCGTCGGAGAGCCCGCTCGGCAAGGCACTCCTCGGCAAGAAGAAGGGCGAGAAGCTGATGGTCACCACCCCCCGCGGGGCGATGGAGTACCAGGTGATGAAGATCCAGCCCGGCGGTCACTGACCGTCTGCCAGGAGACCGTCTCGTGTGCCTTGCAGGCTGTTACGCGTTCATTAACCGTGTCTGTGGCGAAAATACGGCTCGCGCGGCGACACGTCGCCGTTCGCGAGCCGCATTTTCCCCCCAGGGGGGCGGGCGTGGACGCCCGCGCAACTGACACCAAATTTCCCCCAACCCCTCTCTGCGTAACGGATCGCGGGGTGGAGGGAAGGGTCGAAAACCGTGTTACAAGCTTCCCGACAGTTCCGACGCTCCGTTTGCTGGTTTGAGCGTGGCCGTCGACCCTGACCTTCGCGAACTGGCCGCCACCAGCCGGGCGTGGCCGTTTGAGGAGGCCCGCAAGCTCGTCGCGCGCATCGAGCGCTCCGGCACCACGCCCGCGTCGGTCTTGTTCGAGACCGGGTACGGGCCGTCCGGGCTGCCGCACATCGGGACGTTCCAGGAGGTCGCCCGCACGACGATGGTCCGCCACGCGTTCGAGACGCTCTCGGACGTCTCGACCCGGCTCGTCTGTTTCTCGGATGACATGGACGGCCTGCGCAAGGTGCCGGACAACATCCCCAACGCCGAGCTCCTCCTCCCTCACCTCGGCAAGCCGCTGACCCGGATCCCGGACCCGTTCGGGACGCACGAGAGCTTCGCGCACCACAACAACGCCATGCTGCAGGACTTCCTCGATCGCTTCGGGTTCCAGTACGAGTTCGTGTCGTCGACCGACTACTACACCCGGGGAAGGTTCGACCAGGCGCTGCTACGGATGCTCGAATGCTTCGACGAGGTGATGGCCGTTATGGTGCCGTCGCTGCGCGAGGAGCGCGCGTCCACGTACTCGCCGTTCCTGCCGATCCACCCGACCACCGGGGTCGTCATGCAGGTGCCGATCGATGAGGTCCGCCGTCAGGACGGCACGCTCGTGTGGACCGACCCGGCGACCGGCGAGCGGTTTGAGACCCCAGTCACCGGCGGACACTGCAAGCTGCAGTGGAAGCCCGACTGGGCGATGCGCTGGTATGCACTGGGCGTCGACTACGAGATGTCGGGCAAGGACCTGATCGACTCCGTCCGTCTCGGCACGCAGATCGTGTCGATCCTGGGCGGGACACCGCCCGAGACGTTCACCTACGAGCTCTTCCTGGACGAACACGGCCAGAAGATCAGCAAGAGCAAGGGCAACGGGTTGACCATCGAGGAGTGGCTGACCTACGCCAGCCCCGAGAGCCTGCAGCTGTTCGTCTACAACAAGCCACGCGAGGCCAAGCGCCTGTACTTCGACGTGATCCCGCGCAACGTCGACGAGTACCTGTCACACCTGGAGGGCTACACCCGTCAGGACCCGGCGCGTCAGCTCTCCAACCCGGTGTGGCATATCCACGCCGGCGCGCCACCAGCCCCCGAAGCCCTGGGCGGCGGCGCTGGGACCACGGTCTCGTATGCCCTGCTGCTCAACCTGGTGTCGGTTGCGAACACCGACAGCAAGGACGTCCTCTGGGCGTTTCTGCAGCGCTATGCCCCCGGCGTCTCGGCCCAGACCCACGCGCGCCTGGACGCGCTGCTCGGCTACGCACTCCGCTTCTACCAGGACTTCGTCAAGCCCGCCAAGCGCTATCGCCTGGTTGACGACGTCGAGCGTGATGCGCTGACCCGCCTGTCCGACGCCCTTGCCGCCACACCTGCCGACGCGAGCCCCGATGACCTGCAGACCATCGTCTACGACATCGGCCGCGCCATCGAGCGCTACCAGGATCCCAACGCCAAGAACGCCACCCCCGACCGTCCGGGTGTCTCGCAG
>JANMKR010000212.1:0-3801 GCA_031372145.1 Actinomycetota bacterium
CACGAGCCGCGCGACGGTTGCGGTGTCAAATCCGTGCGCGGCAAGGCGGCTGCGAAGCGCCGCGGCGCCGGTGCAGGCGTTGGCGACGATGGCGAGCCGGAAATCCGATGCGTTCTCCATGAGCCAAACCGTAGCGCGTTCTCCACGAAAACGCGAACATATGTTCGTTACGGTGAATCAGAGGGTCGACCTCACGCTGCACGCCGCGTGAATCGGTCACGCGATACCAACCGAGTCCGCCCTCTCATTCACACTCGGGTGCCTGACGCCGGGAGGTGAACCATGTTCGCCTCAGCAACGCCCTCCTACCTTCTGAGGTTCCCGGATCGGCCAAGGCACGGGGAGGTGAAGCGTGTTCACCTCCGCAGCTGGCGAGGCTGAACTCCAGGCCGGCGACGCCGACCTGTCTAGGCTCTGCATGGCCGACCAAGAGATCATCACGCAGCGCCGACTGATCGAACAATCCCGGTAGAGGTTCGACACGGTAGTAACCGATGGCCTTTCCACCGACGCGGCGGTAGGATCCTACCGTGGGCCTCGTTCGACTCATGCGTGCGCAGAGCGGGACGGAAGCCGAAATGGTGTGCGCGTTACTCCGCGAGTACGGCGTGCGGTGCGTCTCCGGTGGTATTGACTTTCCGGGGGGACCAGGGCTCGGTGGACTTGTCTCCGCTGGTCGCAACCTTGCACGGGATCAGTTCGCCCCGCAACAGGTGCTCGTCCATGAGGACGATCTCGAACTCGCACAGCAGGTGCTTGCCGCTCCGATCGAAGACGCCGAGGAGCCGGGTACCTGAGAGTCCACCTCACGGTGCCAGGCAGTCGCGTGAATCGATTACGCGATACAGGCCGAGTCCGCCCTCTCATTCACCCTCGGGTGCCTGACGCCGGGAGGAATCATGTGCGCCTCCGCAACCACCGCCATCTGGTCCACGCGGAGAGCGGACAAATGGGTGTCTCAGAACAGCGCCCACCTGCCTCTCCTCGTTGAGAGGACCGGAAACGGCGACGTGCTGATCAAGGGGGAATCAATGACTCAAGCAAACGGAAATCTGCTCGACGTCTCCGGCAAGACCGCGGTCGTCACGGGCGCCTCGTCGGGGCTTGGCGAGATCTTCGCGGAGGCACTGGCGACCCGTGGGGCGAACGTCGTTCTCGCCGCCCGCCGCCAGGACCGGCTCGCCGCCCTGGTCGAGCGACTGGAAGCCGCAGACGGGAGCGCCTTCGCGATGCCCTGTGACGTGACCGAGGCCGACCAGGTCGAGGCGGTCGTCGAGGCTGCCTGCGAGCGGTTCGGCCGGGTGGACATCATGGTCAACAACGCAGGCACCGCGGGAGACGGCGGACCGACGCCCGAGCGGCTCCCCCATCAGCTGTTCGAGCACACGGTCCGGGTCAACCTCCTCGGTGTCTGGTACGGCTGCCAGGCGGCCGGGCGTCGCATGCTCAGCGACGGACGCGGAGGCTCGATCATCAACATCTCGTCCGTGCTCGGGTTGGGCGGCCAGCAGAACTACCCGCCCGCCTACTCCGCGACCAAGGCCGCGGTGATCAACCTCACTCGCAGCCTCGCCGTCAGCTGGGGCGATCGCGGCGTCCGGGTCAACGCGATGGCTCCGGGGTGGTTTCCGAGCGAGATGACCGACCCGTACTTCGCCGCGCCGCCGTTCATGCACTCGATCCTCATCCAGCAGCCCGCCGGCCGCATCGGAGAGCTTTCGGAGATCGTCGCCCCGCTGCTCTTCCTGGCGTCGGATGCCTCCAGCTACGTCAGCGGCCACACCCTCGTCGTCGACGGAGGGATGTCAGCCTCCTACGGAGCGGCCCGTCACGCCCAAGACGTCATCGACATGTTCGCAGCGATCGTCCCGGACGGACTGGGGACGCGCATCACACCCGAGATGCCATAGCGGCTCGTCTGATCGGCCACGGAGTCAGCCACGCTGTGCGAACCCGGCCAGAAGACGCAGGCCAGCTGCGGCTTTCCTATTCACCTCGGGTACCTGGCACCGGGAGGTGAACCATGTTCGCCTCCGCAACAACCACCAATGCCGCGCCGCGGTAAGTTGGGAGCGTGATCTTCGGTGACGACGCTCGGCTGGCGAACGCGCGACTCTGGATGGTCAAAGGGACGCTCCGGCAGCGACTCCCCCAGACCACGGATGACCCTGTGTTCTGCACGCTCTGCGGGACCAACCTCGGTCACAACAGAAGGGTCGGATCAACAGCCGGCTACGAACTGATTCCGCCCGACTTCGAGGCGATCGGCGAGGACTCCCTCGACGTGATCGAGTGGTTAATGAGCCTGGAAGACTCGCGCGGGATCAAGCTTTCCGATGAAGAGCTCGACCCCCACTGCACTCCCGAACCGAGCTTCCTGTGCGATGGCTGTGCCGATGACTTTGCCGCAACGTTCGACTGGCGACCGTCGATGTAGACGCCGCACTCGCCGAAGGCCTTGGGCAGGCGAACTCCGTTCACCTCCGCGTGCCAGGCACTCCACGTGAATGCCCCGCCGCGGCGCGCAGTCGGTAACTGATCGCTGAGCGACTCACCTCCGCCACCGCGGCGATCTCGGCGTGTGTGTAACCCAATCCCGCGCACACACGCGTCGCCTCGAACGACGGCAGCGCGCAGAACACGTGCCACACCGACGGACGACGGAACGCCTCACCCGCAAGCAGAGGAGACGGCTCCCGTGGCGGCGAGACCACAAGACCATCCAGCACGAAGTGTTGAAGCGCCCGCCGCGCCCGCCACCGGTGCAGAGCGAACAACCCCAACACCTCGTCGACATCCACGAACCCCTCACCAGGCAACCCTTCGACAAGCGTCCGATAGCTGCCCCATTCCCACGCGACAGGGTCGGCGATCAACCCCGCTGCCACCGGATTGCGGGCGACATACCGAATCACTGCCAGAAGATGGCCGTCTGACTCGATCGGCGCTGACCGATACCGCCCACCGAGCACATGCCCCGACCGGCGATGAGCCCGATTGAACCACCGCGCATACCGACCGAGAAGATCCCGCATCCCCGCAGGCAGATCACCGTGGGGCGTCATGAACGCCAGATGGAAATGATTGCCCATCAGGCAATACGCATACCCCCGCCACCCCGCCGAGCCCGCAACCTCGACAAGCAGCTCCATGAACCGCGCCCGATCCTCGCCATCCAGGAACATCATCTGCCGATTGTTCCCACGTGCCACCACGTGATACGACGCACCCGCCCCAAGCACCCGAACCGCACGACCCACCTGGCCCTCCTCCCTCACGACAACAACTGTCACAAGGAACACGTAGGGAACGGCGGATTTTCACCCTGGCAAGCGCCAACGGGGACTGATCACCGCGCGCGGCCATGCATCCACCTCGGAGAGTCGGCCAGATCTGGACAAACGAAGCCACTCCCAAACAAGCAACGACGCCAGGTAGGGCACAAACCGACCGACCCGGCCATCCTGCCACCCAACGGGCCGACGTCCATTCACGTGGAGTGCCTGACACCGGGAGGTGAACCATGTTCGCCTCCGAGAGGGAACAAGTCGTCGAAAACGTCTCACACCATGGCAGCGCCATGCATTTCGCGTGAATCGCGAATGAGGCGAGGAACGGACGGGCTCTCCATTCACTTTGGGGTGCCTGCACGTGAATGCCCCGCTGCGGCGCGCAGCCGGTAACTAGTTGCTGAGCGACTGACCTCCGCCGCCGCGACGATCTCGGCGTGTGTGAAACCCAACCCGGCTCAGACACGCCCCAACCCTGGGGTGGACAAGCTCCTATAAGGCAAGCAACGGC
>JANMKR010000218.1:0-9837 GCA_031372145.1 Actinomycetota bacterium
TGCCTGTGGAGTGGAACTGGGTTCCAGCCAGCACATGCAGCAAGTGGATGTCTGGACGAGTCATGAGGCACTCCTGCTCGACTACGAGGAGGCGCTGACGCGTCAGGATTCGCTCACCGACGACTGGTACGACTGCTCGGCACACATGCTGTGGATCGGCGAGCGCAGCCGCCAGCTCGACGGGGCGCACGTGGCGTTTCTGGCCGGCGTGCACAACCCGATCGGCCTCAAGGTCGGCCCCACCGCGCCGCCAGACCAGATCGTCGCGCTCTGCGATCGCCTCGACCCCGACCGCACACCTGGGCGCTTGACGTTGATCCCCAGGATGGGGGCGGAGCGGGTGGGGGAGGTGTTGCCGTCGCTCATCCACGCGGTGCGCGATTCGGGCCATCCCGTGGTGTGGGCATGCGACCCGATGCACGGCAACGGCATCGTCTCGAACGACGGCGTCAAGACCCGCAGCTTCGAGGCGATCATGTCCGAGCTGCGCACGTTCGTGGCGGTGTGCCGCGAGGAGCGCGTCTGGCCGGGCGGCGTGCACCTGGAGTTCACCGGCGAGGACGTGACCGAGTGCATCGGCGGCAGCCACGCGGTCTTGGAGGACGAGCTCGGCGTCCGCTACATGACCCTCTGCGACCCCCGTCTCAACGCCCGCCAATCCCTGGACCTCGCGTTCCAGATCTCAGAGCTTTTGCGCCACCAACCCGGGGCCACCGCGGTCTGAGAGGACAATCGGGCTCGCCGGAGCGCCTCGGCGCTGCCAGGGGGAGCCGTCGTTCTGCGCCGCATGGCCGGGCGGCCCCGACCGGGTGACCGATCGCCGATTGCACGGCCGCCGCATCCTTGGCTGAGCACGTGCGTGTCATGGCCGGGTGGGGCTGACGACCTGCCCCAGCTGCGGTCGGCGGTCGACGTTGCCCCGACGGTGTATCACGCCGAGTTCACCTCGCTCTCTCGGTGACATGCCCACTGGTGTTTTGAACGCGTCCACGCCGCGACGCAAGAGAATCGGGGGCTGTGACCACTAGACCTTTGCCAACCCATGTCGACCCAACCGCCAACCGACGCTTCGAGGGTCTCGACCGAGGGGTCGGGCCATGCGCGCGGCCGGATTGAGTTCGGACCTCCACCGGCGCTGGCCGACGCCCTGCGCGAGCCGATGCAGTTGCAGCGCGGCCTGTTCGCAAGCTCGCGTGATGCGCACCCTGAGCCCGACCCGCAGGAACGCCGCGCCGCAGCGTGTGGCCCATGCGAAATCGTCGTCGCGACATCGTTCCCGGCATTTTCGGAAGGGCTGGTGGGATGGCTCGAGGATGCGGCGGCGCAGTGGCGGGTGACCGCAACATGCGTGAGCGGCCCGGAGCTCTTGGCAGCGGTGACCGTGACGCCAACAGCCGTGATCGTGGCGACGGATGAAATCGGGCCGCCGGACCTGTTCGGCGAGATCCGCGCACACGTTCCCGGGTCACGAATTTTGGTGTTGGCGTCGGTCCAGAGCCCGGCGGCCGAAGCCCTGCTCGTGCGAAGCGGTGTGAGCGCCGTGATCCCTGCCAGCTCGTCGCGGCGCGAGACGCTACGAAGCGTGATGGCGTTGTTGGGTGGCCAGGCGATCGTGAGTGCCGAGGCGCTGCGTTTGATCGTCGCCCCACCGTCAGAGCCGGGCCCGGCATTGACCGCCCGTCAACGGGAGGTGCTTGAACTGCTCGCGCAGGGCCAGACCACATCGCAGATCGCCGAGCATCTCGTGGTCACCCCAAGCACCGTCAAGACCCATTTCAAGCAGATCGGGGAGCGGCTGGGGGTGCCCGGAGGCCAGCGCGGGTTGACGGCCAGCGCGCATTGCCTGCTCGAACACGGAGGAGTGGTCCACGGGGCGGGCCCGCAACCGGCCGGGGTCGTCTCCCAGACGATGTGAGGTTCGTCTGCGAGACGATGGCGGGTGCGTCTGCGGGGTCTTAGATTTGCCGTCGGTTCGGCCGGACCTCCCTTGCCATTCGGATCAACGGAGGACCCAACATGACGCACAAGATGACGCTTGCCCTGGCGGGCGCGATGGCTGCTGCCGCTATCACCCCGGTGCTCGCCACCGCAGCGACGCCGCAGGCGACGGATCTGCCGGCCACGGCGCAATACGGCTCGCTCGAGGTTCCGATGAACCTGGCGGTTGCGATGGGGCTCAGCTGCAACCTGACTCCCGCCGGAACATCCTGCTACAAGACCGAGGCCGAGGCGCTGGACGCACTCGCAGCGCCGGGAGGCATGGTCGCCGCGGCAGGTTGCACACCGGCGATGACCCTCTACGACGGGGCGAGCTTCACTGGTGCGAGCGTGAACATCACGCAGCAGAGCGTTTGGGTGAATCTCAGCGCGTTCTCGTTCAGCAACCGGACATCGTCGTGGCGCACTGGTTGCGTCGGCGGGTACCTCGCCGACGGCACCGGTGGAGCAGGAACCCGCATTGGCTTGCCCGCAAACAGTTCGGACGGTTCCCTCGGGACCTTCAGCAACCTCGCCTCAAGCGCTCTTCGCTGCCCTTGCTAAACATCACGATGTCTGCAGGGCGCGGGTAACTCCCGCCCTGCAGACTTGGATGTGGATGAGGATGCAAGAAAAGGAGGGGAGCAGTGCACTAGATACACGAAGTGCACGCACAAACGGATGAACGAGGATCCCGCCACCCTTCTGGAGGCCTACCGGCAAGACGACTCCGCTGCGAGGCAGCGCCTCGCCGAACGAGCGCTTCGCATTGCGCTGCGCACCTCGATGGGCATGCTCCATGACAGGGAACTGGCAAGCGACGCCGCGCAAGATTCCGCAATCGAAGTGCTCCGCAGCGCGAAAACCGTCCGGGAACCCAATCATCTCGACGCGTGGATCCACCGCATCGCCGTACGCCACACCATGCGCCTAATCCGTCGACAACGCAGCCGCACCGCCCACGAGACGCCACTCGCGGACCTCCCCGAGGTCCTTGAACCGCGAGCAGACGGGTCGCCGCACGACGAGGTCAGTCGCCGCGAACTCGCCTCCACTCTCAACGACGCGATGGGCCTATTGCCCGCGAAGCAGAGAATGGCACTTGTGTTGCGGTACGTCCACGATCTCTCACACGAGCAGATCGCCGAGGCAATGGGAATCAGGCCAGGCACAGCGAGCGCCCTCATCAGCCGCGGCACCGCGGCACTGCGCACCATGGACGCCCTCGAGCACCTCGCCCACGATGACCCAGGCGAGCAACGATGAGCGACCACGACCGCTTCGACGAGTTTCTGCGCAGCGCACTCCACGACGCCCGCACCACTGAACCCACCCAAGACGAGATCACCACTGCGGTGCGGGCGGCCCGCGGACCTGCACCCCGCAGACCACGCGGACGGCGCCTCGTCGCCGTCCTCGCCGGTTCCTTCGCGTTGGTGACAGGCACCGCGTTCGCCGTCCCGCAAACGCGACACGCACTGACCAACGGCTTCGGGACCCTCAAAGACTTCCTCACCAACCAAGGAGACCCGCCCGGCACCCCGATCCCGCCGGGCGAAGCCGACGGGCAACTCAATTGGTTCCGCGGGACCGACACCACGAACGGATCGATCATCGCCGAAACCCAGGGCACCAGACTCGTCGCCTACCGCCAAACAACCACTGGGATGGCATGCCTCGCATACGGCACAGTCGCCTCCGTCTGCCGCCCAGACTCTGAATGGACGACCCTTCTCAGAGCGTCACCCGTTCAGCTCGCCGGCCCGCTCCCGGAATCGAACCCCATGGCACGACTCGCGCTGTTCGGTACCACCGCCGACAACATCAGCACGGTCACGATCCACTACGGCGACGGCACCACCGAGCACACCGACGGGATCGCACACGGCTTCGTGATCTTTGTTGACCCGCAGCGCCGACCCACGACCCTCACGGCCCACGACCCATCCGGCTTCACCATCGCCACCCTCAACATCGCCCATCGGCAATGGAAATTCCACCGCTGACCGGGCGGAGAGGCGACGACATGGTGTTCGGTGCCGCAGGCGGGGCGCCATGCGATCTACGCGTCGACCAGCTTGCAACACCGCAATGCAAGAAAATCAGGGGCCGACGCCACTAGAGCTGTAGATGATCACGCAGGAACTCATGCACGTGGTGAGCGCAGCCATGGCTCAACCCGAGCCCACGCAGCCACTCACGGCGCGTGAAGCAGAGATTCTGATGAAAGTCGCCCTCGGTCACTCGGCGCCCCAGATCGCACGCGAACTGTGGATCTCGACCGCGACGGTCAAGGCACATCTGGCCAACATCTACAAGAAGCTCAGTGTCCCTGATCGAGCGGCAGCCGTCGCGGAGGCCCTCCTTCAGGGACTCATCTCGGCCTCTGAGCTCCGCACCGCCCTCGACGAGGCACGATAAGCCGACCTCGGTGAGGTCACGCGTCGCCGGGGCGCCTCCAACGATCGTCTCGTTGACGGACAAAGATCATCCGATCGGCTAGTCCCCGCCTCCGGTGCCAAAGCCGATACAAGGGATATCGAATCAGGGGTCGCGTGACGCATTTCGTGAGCGGTCGCGCGTCAGCGGTACATCGGTCCGGGGAGGGCAGAGTGAGACGACGTGGCGCGCAGATCGGTCCGGGGATGTGGTCATTGAACCGAGACCAGCCACGATCGACGACCCGGGATGACCGGCACGGCGAACGGAGTGCGCTCGAGGCGCTTGCCGCCCGGCGGGCCGTAAAGCACGCCGCCGCCCTCATCGCGTCAATCCAGGATGGTCTCTTCGTCGTGGACGAATCGGGGCGGATCGCCGACGTCAACGCACGGTTCGTCGAGATGACCGGCTTCGGTCGTCACGAGCTGATCGGGCAGTCGTTCCCATATCCCTTCTGGGCGACCGAGGACCGGGACGCCAACGCGATCGCATTCCAGCAATTCCTGGCGATGCTTCGACAGGCCGGCACTCCATCCGCAGACCTCGAACTGGCCTCTCGGAGCAAAGGCGGCCGCCGCTTTCCGGTCACGATGCGCGTCGCGCAGTTGTTTGGTGCCGCCAAGGAACTTGTGGGGTACGTCGGCACGGTCAAAGACGTCACCTCGCTGCGTCGCGCGGAGCACGAGCTTCGGTCGAGTCAAGCCCAGGCCCGGGCGGAGCAAGGTGCACTCAAACGTGTGGCGACCGCCATCGCGAGAGGGGCTGTAGAGGGCGCGATCTTTGCGCACCTCGCCCACGAGGTCGCGGCGCTCACGCAGTGCGACACCGCCGCCGTCTACCGCTTCGAAGGTCGCCAGATGATCCTCGTCGGATCCCACGGCGTCACCGCACACACTGTCGGAGCGAGCTTTGCGCTGCGTGGCGACGACGCGGTACCGCAGGCCGCACGGACAGGTCAGCCGGCACGTGTGGCCGATTACCGTTCGCTCCGCGCCGATGACCCCGCGAACGTCAGGCACGTCCACCCCTCATGCCGCGCGGGCGCCGCTGTACCGATTGCCGTCGGAGATCGCCGTTGGGGGGCGATCCTCATCGCAACCACGCACGAGAAGCCAATCCCGCCAGACGCCGAGGCGGCGTTGCTGCGCTTTTCGTCGCTGGCAGCAATCGCGATTTCACGTGTCGATGCCCGCGTCGGGCTCGAGGCACCGGTGCTGTGCGATCCGGTCGACGCCTTGGCATTCGATCCACTCGTGTCGGCCGACGAGCAGGTCAGCAAGACCCGACGCAGGCAGGCACACGGCGGCAGTCTGACCTTGCTTCGCACCATTGACTCGCGGGACCCGGGGACGCTTCGCCGTTCCGAGTTCGTCGCTGAAATCGCCAAACGGCTTGCGCTTGAGTTGGGGTGGGCCCCGAAGCGCGCCTCGGACCTGTACGAGGCCGGACTCGTGCACAAGGTGGGGAAGATGGGGCTCTCCGACGCGATCCTGTTCAAGCCGGCGCCGATGACGTCCGCGGAGCGGGCTCAGATGGAACGCCACCCCGTGCTCGGTGCGGAGGTTCTGGCCGGGAGCCTGTCCGAGGAGCAGGTGACGTGGGTACGGCATCACCACGAATCGTTTGACGGAACCGGGTATCCAGATGGGCTCAAGGGGGACAGGATCCCGGATGGCGCCCGGATCTTGGCGCTTGCAGATGCCTGGGACGCGATGACGAACGGACGAGACCGGCAGTCGGCACGCGACCACGCCGATGCGCTCGCCGACTGTCAGCGCCAGGCGAGCCGGAGCTTCTGTCCCAGGGCGGTCGACGCGCTCGTGCGCATCATGAGCCCTGCGGAGCCGTCGTCGGCTGCCGGACCAGTCGCTCGCTTGGACGCATGAGGGCGCCGCTGGTGGCACGAACGCAACCGGCCAACCGCAGCCGGTGGTGTGTCGCGATTCTTCTCGTCGTGCTCATTGCGGCGGGCGCCGTGACGGTCGTTGAAAAGGGGCCACACGCATTCCCAGAAGGAGACATCGGTGGCGGCCCGGCGCTCCCCGTCGCCGATGCTCGCGCCCCGACCGTTCAGGCTCCTGCACGCCTCGTTGCCGCTCTGAAGCGTCTTGGGGCGCCGGCGCCGGACGCGTCGGATGTGGTCCGCCTCAACGAGTACACGACATGGATCAGCCCGACGCCTCACGGCCCGATCGTCAGCGTGCTCGATTTGCAGGACACGTCCAAGCGAATTGGCTCGGTCAACGCCCCACTCTCGTTGGGTTGCTCGCCGCCGCCGCCAGGCACGATGATTTGGATCTGCGGCGGTAACCAGGACCCCGGTGTCCGCTCCCTCTTCGTCGGCCGCGCCGATCCGCGCGTGAGCGAGATTCACGTGGAGTTCCCACACGGGGCAGCCGCCCACCGCATCTCATACGAGCGAGGGCTGTTCGTCGTCGTTGGTCCACGACCGCGATCGGCCACCGAGTATGGCCCTGGTCCCATCGCGGTCGTCGGCATCGACGATGACGGCGAACCAATCGGCAGGTACATCCAACCCGACACGGACCAGGCTCTTCCACCTCGTGCCAGCCTGCCCTGATATGCGGGGCTCGTGGTGATTGGGTGCGGCAATCGCTGGTAGCGGGACTGTGCGGTCCTGCGAACACTTACGTCAACTTTGCCCCAAGCGGCCCGAGCCGTGTCAACGTCCATTGCGCGCCATATGATCCGCCTGAGTTTGTCCTACGCGTGGAGCCGCGCGCATGACTTGCCCTGGCACGTGGCTTTCCATCCCGGCGGGGGCAAATTGGCCAGCTCGTCGTTTCGCACGGAACGCACGCAAACTGCAGTTATGTCGCTTTCAAGGAAATCGAGGGTCCCCTCAACGAGTGACCTGTGATGCCTCCGTTAAGCGGCGTGACGCTCAGCTGGCACGATGCTGAAGGCGCCGGCCGAGCGGCCGCAGCAGTCGAGCCACGGTAAGCACGGTCGGGTTGAGCTCACCGCGCTCGATACGGCTGATGCCGGCCTGGTTGATCCCTGACGCGGTCGCGAGGCCGTTCTGGAGCATCCGTTCGGGCCCGGCTGGGAGGTATTCAAGGGGCGCGACAAGGTCTTTATGCTGATGACGGATGTCACCGGTGAGCCGATCGTGATCTTGAAGACCGACCCGGAGGACAGCAAAGCGCTCCAGGAACAGCACGACGACATCACTCCCGGGTACCACATGAACAAGAAACACTGGATCACGCTGCACCCCTCCGGCGACCTGCAGACACAGCTGATCGATGACCTGGTCACGGATTCATTTCTGCTCGTCGTGGAGAACCTCCCGCACGCGAAGCGGCCGGTCGACCCTGCCGCGTTCGGGCGGAACAACTGGTGACACCTTCCGGGGCGCGGCTGCAGCAGATCGCCCGCGACACAGCGGCGTCACTCGACGACGTGAGCCACGGGCATCCGTTCACCCCGCACCTGGACGTGTGGAAGGTCCACGAAAAGGTGTTCCTCATCGTCACCGACGACGATCCTGACTTGCAGATCATCACCGTGAAGGTCGACCCGCATCACGGCGACGCGTTGCGCCGCGACCACGACGCGATCACCGCCGGCCACTACCTCGACAAGCAGCACTGGATTTCTATTGGACCAGGCGCGGGAATCACCGCCTCACTGATCGAAAACCTGGTGCACGGCTCCTACGACCTCGCCAGCCAACCCCCCACGAAACGGCACCCATGACCGAGCAACCACCGTCGCTGTTCGACGTCGACGACGCCTCCCGGCCGCTGGCGGACCGTCTGCGACCTCACGCCCTGTCCGATGTCGTCGGGCAGGATCACCTGCTCGCAGCGGACGCACCCGTCGGGCGGATGGTCGGCGCGCACCGTTTGGTGTCGATGGTGCTGTGGGGGCCGCCCGGATGCGGCAAGACCACGATCGCCAGGCTCCTCGCCGAGCAGACCAACCTCGCCTTCGAACCGCTCTCGGCCACCTTCTCCGGAGCCGCCGACCTCCGCCGGGTCTTCCAGACCGCGCAGCGCCGGCGAGAGCTCGGGCAAGGAACCCTGCTGTTCGTCGACGAGATCCACCGCTTCAACCGCGCGCAACAAGACTCCTTTCTCCCCTATGTGGAGGACGACACCATCGTGCTCGTCGGGGCCACCACCGAGAACCCCAGTTTCGAACTCAACGGTGCGTTGTTGTCCCGCTGCCAGGTGTTCGTCCTGAAGCGCCTCGACGACACGGCCCTCAGCGCACTCGTCACCCGGGCGGAGCAGTTGCTCGGCGGGCGGCTGCCGCTTGATGACGATGCGCGCCACGCGTTTATCGCGATGGCTGACGGGGATGGTCGGTACCTGCTGAACATGATCGAACAGGTGCCGTCCCTCGCTGCGCCGGTCGACACGCCAGTGCTTGCCGCCGCGGTACAGAAGCGGGCACCTCTCTACGACAAGTCGCAAGAAGGCCATTACAACCTCATCTCCGCGCTCCACAAATCCATGCGGGGCTCTGACCCCGACGCCGCCCTGTACTGGCTGGCGCGGATGCTTGACGGTGGAGAAGATCCCTTGTTCATCGCGCGCCGGATCACCCGGTTCGCGAACGAAGACATCGGCCTCGCCGATCCGAACGCCGTGCAGCAGGCCCTCGCCGCATGGGATGTCTACGAACGCCTCGGCTCACCCGAAGGCGAACTCGCGATCGCACAGGCCGTGCTCTACCTCGCCACCGCACCCAAATCGATCGGCGTCTACCGCGGGTTCAACAAGGCGTGGGCTGCCGCGAAACGCACCGGCTCGCTGATGCCACCCGCCCACATCCTCAACGCCCCCACCCGCCTGATGAAGAACCTCGGCTACGGCAAGGACTACCAATACGACCCCGACACCGACACCGGCTTCTCCGGCGCCAACGACTTCCCCGACGGCCTTCCCCGGAAAACATTCTACGAACCCACCACTAGCGGCTACGAACGCGCCATCAGCGAACGACTCCGCCACTGGGCACAGCTGCGCAACGACCAACCCGGTGCCGCGACGACACCGCCCGAAGACAACTGACCACCGCTCGAAAGGCTCACCACATGTCCAAATCACACCCCGTCCGCTCCTGGCTCGGCGTCCCCTTCGCCACCGCAGAACGCTTCCACAGCCCCGTCTTGCTGCCCTTCAACCCTGACGTGGCATACGACCAGAAGGGACCCGCACCCCTCCAGGCAGGCGCCCCCACGTGGCTCGAGGCCGACAACGGATTCAGCGAAGACTGCCTCAACCTCAACGTGTGGGCACCCGAAGACGCCGCCGACGAACCGCTCCCCGTCATCGTCTACATCTACGGCGGCGGATTCGAGATGGGAGCGAACACCCAGACCACCTCGAACGCATCCGGGCTCGCCGCGACCGGCCGTGCCGTCGGCGTCTCGCTGAACTACCGACT
>JANMKR010000223.1:0-14634 GCA_031372145.1 Actinomycetota bacterium
GGCCAGTGCCCGGCACCGGCGATCACCTCACGGCGGAGCCCCGCGGGGAAGCGTTCGTCCTGACCTTCGCTGACAGACGGCGCGATGCAGCCATCATCTGCACCGACGATCGCGAGCGTCGGGACCGGCACCGGATCGGCCCAGCGGGCGGCCGACGCTCCCAGCGCCGGGTCGCGGTGATGGGGCAGGAACGCGGCCCGGTAGTAGCCCAGCGCAGCGGTCAGGACACCGGGCGCGCCCAACGTTCGTTTGATCGCCTCCCATTCCTCGGGCGCGAGCGCCCCGCCGGGTGACCACTCCGCCACGAGCCGGTCGATGAAGGTGAAGGCATCCTGTGCGACGACCCGCTCTGCGAAGCCTTCCGCCAGGAACACGAATTCGTACCACGAGCGACGGAGTTGCTCTGGATCCCGCCGCAGCGCGCCGGCGAAGGCGGCGGCGTGGGGGATGGCGATCGTGACGAGCCGCCTGATCGTGTCGGGAGCGAGCACGGCAGCGTGCTGGGCGGCAACACCACCCCAGTCGTGTCCGACGACACAGGCCGGCGAGCCGTCTCCAACCGCGTCCAGCAGGCCGAGCGCGTCGCCCGCGAGCGCGGCGGTCTCGTACGTCCGTGCCTCCACGGTCGAAGGCGCATACCCACGCATGAACGGCGCAACGGCGCGGAAGCCGGCTGCGGCGAGGTCCTCCAGCAGCGGCCGGAACGTCGGCGCATGGTCGGGAAAGCCATGGAGGCAGAGGACGAGTGGACCGTCCCCTGCCTCAAGGTAGTGCAACCGAACGTCGCCCAGGTCGGCGACTCCCGGGCTCACCGGCATGACTACATGTGGCCGATGCGGTACCGGTCGAACCGGTCGTTGATCGCCGCCCAGTCGAGGTTCGCCATGAACGCCTCGATGTACTTGGGACGTGCCGTCGAGAAGTCCCGGATGTAGGCGTGCTCGTAGACGTCCAACGCGATGAGCGGCGTCGCGTTCCACACCGGGAACGTGTGCTGCGCATCGCCGATGTAGACGTCCAGACGCTGCCAGTCCCAATCGAACGCGAGCCATGCCCACCCACGACCGGCCATGCCGCCGGCTTTGAGCTCGGCCAGCATGGCGTCGAGCCCGCCGAAATCGCGCTCGATCATCGCGCCGAGACCATCGTTCGGTGCGCCACCGGCCGGCCCGAGGTTGTCGAAGTAGAGCTCGTGGTTCTTGATGCCGCCGATCGCGAACGTCAGGTTCTCGCGCAACGCGCGGTAGTCGGAGTAGATCTGGTTCGCGGCGCTTTGGTCCGCAGACTGGAGCTTCTCAGAGATTTCGTTGTACTTGTTGCAGTACGCCTCGTACAGCGCCCAATGGGCTTCGACCGACTCGGCCGAGATGCCGTCGAGCTTGAGGATCTTGTCCGGCTTGGCCATCGCCGTGACCTTGTGCAGTGTCGCCACCGATCGCGCTCCTTCGTGCGTTGACAAGTGATTCGTGCCGCCCACCCTACTCCCGGTCTGACTCGCTGGCCCGGCAGGAACACGGCGCTCGGTGGCCAACCTTTGATGACCGGGACCAATCCGTCCATCACCCACGCATGAGGAACCCCATGGCCGTCACGACCATCGCTCGCAGAAGCCGCCAGAGCCGGACTCGGCGCGCGGCCGCCACCGCCCACAACATGCAGATGCGCGAGATCGCGGGACTCGGCCTGGTCGGACTCGGCGCGTTCCTCGCGATGACGCTGTTTCTGGGCGTCTCGGTGGGGCCGCTCGGTGGTGGACTCGAGACGCTCACGCGCCTTGGTGTGGGTCGGGCGGTGGCACTCGCACCACTGGCGCTGATCGCGCTCGGCGTGGGCATCATCTTCGGCTGGAAGATCCTGGACACCCGGCCGTTTCGCTTCGGCGCCGGCGCCTTGGTGGCTGCGATGCTCCTGGCGCTTGCCGCGGGCAGCTTCGGCATCGGCGGGCGTACGCGCGCCGGATGGTTCGACACGACCGTCATGCAGGGACGTGGCGGCGTGCTGGGCGAGATCGAATACTTCATCACGTCGAACACGGTCGGCGGACCCGGCACCGGGCTGCTCGTGATCCTTGCGCTCATCGGTGGTGCCGTGCTCGTGACCGGGGCCTCGCTGAGCGTGGTGCTCCGGCGCTCCGGCAAGGGCGCCGCCGTCGCAAGCCGTGTCGTCGGTCGCGGCGCACGTACCGTGACATTGGGAGCGGTGCGGGGCGGCAGGATCCTCGGCGAGCAGGTCCGTACCCGTCTGGACGCGGGTGATGAGCCCACGATCGCGATCGCCCGTCGTGGCGGTGCGAACGCCGCCCCACCGCTCGACGGCGCCGATCATTTCCCTGACCTGTTCACCACGACCGGGACCTTGCCGAGGTCGCCCGCGCTCGGGCGCGACGGCGATGACGCACCCGAGACCGGGCCGTCCGGGCGTCCCGAGTCGATCGCGGCCCGGGAGGCGCTCGCCGAGGACGACTACGTCGCGACGCCATCGGTCGTGCCGCCCGTCGAGACGCTCATCCCTCCGCACAACCCCCAGCGTGGCTACCGGCCTCCCTCCCGCAATGTGCTGAAGCGCTCCACCGGGGCCAAGACCCAACCGGCATCGGTCATCCAGGAGACGAGCAAGCGCCTGGTCGAGACCTTGGGCCACTTCGGGGTGGTCGCCGAGGTGACCGAAGCCGTCAGCGGTCCCCGCGTCACACGCTACGAGTTGGCGCTGGCGCCCGGGACCAAGGTCAGCCGCGTCACCGCCCTGCGCGACGACCTGGCCTACGCGCTGGCGGCACGCGAGGAGATCCGCATCATCGCGCCGATCCCCGGCAAGCAGGCCGTCGGGGTCGAGGTTGCCAACCCCAACGCGACGATGGTCACGCTGGGCGACCTGTTCCGAGACTTCCCCGAGAACGCCGGCCCCTTGATGAGCTGGCTCGGCATCGACATCGGCGGCAGCGCCGTCTACCTGGACCTGGCACGCATGCCGCACATCCTGATCGCCGGCTCCACCGGAACCGGCAAGAGCGTCTGTCTCAACGCGATCCTGGCATCGATCCTGCTGCGCTCCACTCCAGACGACCTGCGGATGATCCTGATCGACCCCAAGAAGGTCGAGCTGAACCACTACGAGGGCATCCCGCATCTGTTGACGCCGGTCGTCACCAACATGAAGAACGCGTCGGCCGTGCTGGCCAACGTGGTGCGTGAGATGGAGAGCCGCTACGACCTGATGGGCCAGGACAGAGCCCGGAACATCCGCGACTGGAACGAGACGCGCGAGGCCCGGGGTGACAAGAAGATCCCCACCATCCTCGTGCTGATCGACGAGCTGGCCGACCTGATGATGGTCTCACCGGCCGAGGTCGAGGACGCGATCATCCGGCTCGCGCAGAAGAGCCGCGCTGTCGGCATCCACCTGGTGCTGGCCACCCAGCGCCCGTCCGTCGATGTCATCACCGGCATGATCAAGGCCAACGTGCCGTCCCGGATCGCGTTTGCGGTCTCGTCACAGGTGGACTCCCGCGTGGTGTTGGACGCAACCGGTGCCGAGAGCCTGCTGGGCTCCGGTGACATGTTGTTCCGGCCGATCGGAACCTCTCGCCTGCAACGCCTGCAGGGCGCGTACGTGAGCGAGGAGGAGATCCTCGCGATCACCGACCACTGGCGCCGTCAGGGCTAGCCCGAACTCCGCGAGGACCTGTTGGAGCGCCCCGAGGTGCCCGAGGACGACCCGCTCGATCCCGACGCCGACGACTTGATCACCAAGGCGATCGAGATGGTCGTGGCACAGGGGACGGCGTCGGTCTCGCTCCTGCAACGCCGTCTCGGGGTGGGGTACGCGCGCGCCGGGCGGTTGGTGGACGTGATGGAGCGCATGGGCATCATCTCGGGCCACGAGGGATCCAAACCACGGACGGTACTCGTCGGCGAAGGCGACCTGGATCGCATCCTGCGCCGCTCGACGCCCGACGACGATGCGGACCGGTCGCCCGACGACGTCTGATCGTCCGGCTGCGGCGCTCCAAAAAACCCCTGGTATCCTGGACCGACGCGCCCGCTTTGGGTGCGTCGTTTTCATGTTCGAAATCGGAAACACATTGAGAGAGGCGCGCCTTCGCCGCGCGCTCGACATCGCCGACTGTGAATCGGCGACGAAGATCCGCGCCAAGTACCTGCGGGCGCTCGAGGAGGAGCAGTTCGAAATCCTTCCCGGACCGACGTACGTCAAGGGGTTCTTGCGCACGTACGCCGAGTACCTCGATCTGGACGGACGCCTCGTCCTGGACGAGTACGAGTCCCGCTTCACGGGTCGTCAGGATCACCCGTACAACCCGGACGGGGATCCCAGCAAACGGCGCGCAAAACGGCGTCGCAGCCGCGAGGGTCGCGTCTTGCTCGTCGCGTCGACGCTGGTACTGCTGGCCTCGACCGGCCTGTGGGTCGGCTTTGCCGACGATCGCGCCGCGCCCGCGCCGCCCCCCGAGACCGCGCCACTGACCGTGGTGTTCAGCCCGGCAGGGGCAAAACCGACCTACCTCGAGGTACGCCAGAATGGGCCAGAGGGAGCCACGTTTTTCACGCCCGGCGCGTTGCCGGCCGGCACGGCCAAGACCGTGCAGGCGCGGCCGCCGATCTGGGTGCACGTGGGCGACGGCTCCGGACTCCGTGTGCTGGTCGACGGCGTACGGGTGACGACGCCATCGGGCAAGTCTGAGTTCAGCGTGTTCGCCGGCGGCGTGATCCTGCCCTCCACCGCGCCGTAGACGGTTTGCGCGCAGCTGTCCTTGTCACCGGCGATGAGGTCCTGGGCGGCCGGGTCGGCGAACGCAACGCGGGCTTTCTCGCGCGCTCCCTGGCTCAGCGGGGCATCCCCGTGCTCCGGACGCTCGTCGTCGGGGACGCGCCGAGCGAGATCCGCGACGGTCTGCTCGCGCTCATCGACCTGGGCGTCGATCTGGTCTGTACCAGCGGTGGACTCGGCCCGACCTACGACGACCTGACGATGGCGGCCGTGGCCGAGGCGACGGGTCGACCCTTGCAGCTGGATCCCGGCGCGCTTGGGATGGTCGAGGAGCGCAGCAGATCCGTCGCCCGCCGCTTGGCCGTCGCCGCCGCCGACTTGGACCGCATGCACCACAAACAGGCCACGTTGCCCCAGGGCGCCGACGTCCTGGCGCCGATCGGGACGGCTCCAGGCTGCACGTTGACGCACAATGGCACCCTCATCGTCGTCCTGCCGGGCCCCCCATGGGAACTCGAAGGCATGTGGGATGCAGCCCTGACGGCGGGTCCGCTTGCCGAGTTCGTGGCGACGAGCGTGGGTGTGCCCACCCAGACGTTCCGACTGTGGTCCGTGTTCGAGGCGCAGCTCGTGCCGGTGCTCGAAACCCTTGGCACCGAGGCGCTCGACCGGATCGGCACGTACACGCGCGAGGGTGAACTCGAGATCGTCGTGCCGGCGTCGCTGGCGATGGAGGTCGGCGAACTGCTCGCGCAGCATTTCGGACCGGCGCTCTTCGCAACCGACGATCGCCACGTGGACGCGCTTGTCGCCGAAGCGCTCGTGGCGCGCGGCGAGACGTTGGCGGTGGGGGAGTCCTGCACCGGCGGCGGCCTTGGTGGACGCCTGACGGCGATGCCCGGCGCCTCGGAGTGGTTTGTCGGGGGTGCCATCACCTACTCCAACGCGGCCAAGGTCGCGCTGCTCGGGGTCGATCCGGCGGTCATCGAGCGCCATGGCGCGGTGTCGGCGGAGTGTGCGGTCGGGATGGCCGCCGGCGCGCGCCGCGTCACCGGGGCGTCGTGGGGTGTCGCGATCACCGGTATCGCCGGTCCGGACGGTGGCACCCCGGACAAACCCGTTGGTCTTGTCTGGATCGGCGTTGCCGACCCCGAGGGTGTGATGCACGCGCATGAGCACCGGCTGCTGAGCGCGGATCGCGAGAGTGTCCGCAGGCGGGCGCAGACCGCGGCGCTGCATCATCTGCGCATCGCCGTGGGGCGCTGAACTCACGCGCCCAGAGATGTGTCGACAATTGACACACATTCGTGACGGAATTGGCACACTTGGCGCGAGCGACGACACAGGTTGCGGGCGTACGCTCGATGGGTGACCGCTGACGCACCGATCTGTGCACGCAACCGCTTGTTCGTTGCACTCGAACGTGGCGATGTCGATGGTGCACCGACCGCGCTGGCACGACGGGTCCATCGGTCGACGGGGACCGCGTCGGGCGGAAGCGTCTCCACCCGCTCCTTCCAGCCGCACGTCACGGTCGCACGGTTCAGCCGTCCGGAGCGTGTGAGAAGGTCCCCTTCAACAGAGAGCGAACGTGTGTTCGACATCACCCGCGTTGCGCTCTATCATTCTGACATCGCGCCGGGACGTGCTCCGAGGTCTGACGAACTCCTCGGTGTCACCCTCGGTACTCTCGCGCAAAGGAGTCCTTCGAATGGATAAAGCCCAGGCCCTCGGTTCGGCCCTCACACAGATCGAGCGTCAATTCGGTAAGGGCTCGATCATGCGGATGGGCGATCCCGCCATGCAGCTCGACGTCAACGCGATCTCGACCGGCGCGCTGTCGCTCGACGTCGCACTCGGCATCGGCGGCCTGCCACGCGGACGCATCGTCGAGGTCTTCGGCCCGGAGAGCTCGGGCAAGACCACGCTGCTCTACCACATCATCGCGCAGGCCCAGAAGGCGGGCGGGCTCGCGGCGTTCATCGATGCCGAGCACTCAATGGACCCACAGTACGCCCGGCGGATCGGGGTCAACATCGACGAGCTGTTGGTCTCGCAGCCCGACCATGGCGAGCAGGGGCTCGAGATCGCGGATCTGCTCGTGCGCTCCGGCGCCCTCGACATCGTCGCGATCGACTCGGTTGCGGCACTCGTGCCCAAGGCCGAGATCGAGGGCGAAATGGGCGACACGCACGTCGGTCTTCAGGCGCGGCTCATGTCGCAGGCGCTGCGTAAGCTCGCCGGCACGCTCAACCGGGCCGGCACCATCTGCGTCTTCACCAACCAGCTGCGCGAGAAGATCGGCGTGATGTTCGGATCGCCCGAGACGACCCCTGGTGGGCGGGCGCTCAAGTTCTACTCGTCGGTCCGTTTGGACATCCGCAGGATCGAGACGATCAAGGAGGGCACGGAGGCCGTCGGCAACCGCGTACGGGTCAAGGTCGTCAAGAACAAGATGGCGCCGCCGTTCCGCCAGGCCGAGTTCGACATCGTCTACGGCGAGGGGATCTCGTACGAGGGCAACCTCATCGACCTGGGCGTCGAGGACGGGATCATCACCAAGAGCGGTGCGTACTTCTCATACGGCGAAGAGCGGCTCGGCCAGGGCCGAAGCGCCGCCAAGGCGTTCTTGCGTGAACACACCGATATCGCCGCCGAAATCGATGCCCGGGTGCGCGAGCTCCACAGCGTTCCCGCACCGAACGCCGGCGACTTCGTCGTGACCAGCGACGTCGAGCCGATCGAGGACGTGGAGGAGAGCGAGGCACTCGCGAGCTGAACCGGGGACGCAGACGGCAAGCATCGACGTTGCAGAATGCAAGCATAATGCTAGCATTTCGCAACATGAAGACGCTCTATCTCCGCAACGTCCCGGACAACGTCGCAGCAGCCCTCGCGAAGCTGGCGGACGGCGAAGGCATGTCGGTCAATGCCCTCGCCGTCCGCGAGCTGACCCGCGTCGCACGCCGAGCAGACAATGCCGCACTGTTTGCAGATCTCCCGGACCTCGACATCACAACCGCAGAGATTCTCGACGCCATCGACAGCGGACGTGGTGAGCGGTGATCGTCGCCGATGCATCAGCGGCGATATCCGCACTCCTTCGTGCCGGACCCGCCCGCGAACGCCTCAGCCGTGAGGAAATTCACGCCCCGCATCTCATCGACTATGAGATCGCAAATGCGATCCGCCGTACGGTACGAGTGCAATCGGTCCCTGAGTCGGTGGGGGTCAAGGTCCTCGCGCGTTGGTCGACGACAGACATCGAACGCTATCCAGCGGGTGGGCTGCTGGCTCGGATCTGGGAGTTGCGGTCGAACCTGACGGCCTATGACGCCGCCTACACGGCGCTCGCCGAGGCACTTGGGTGTCCGCTCGTGACCGCCGATGGACGCCTTGCCACTGCCCCGGGGATTCGCTGTGAGGTTCAAGTCGTACCGAGGTAGCCCGCAGGGTGCCGCCGCGTGACAGGCAAGCTGGCACACGAGTGTCCTGCGTCGGAAGTTCTTTGTCATATGGCGAGCGAAAAACCCGCTGGATCGGGATATTGGACTCGGGGGGTCCGATATCCCTACGCCGGGGGGCCGGTGGTCACACCGGTCCACCTGACAAGGACGCAGCCTTCGTTCATATCGGACCATATGGGCGAAGGCGAGGACGCAGCCCCCAAGGCGGATCGTCCCGGTACCACGTTTGAAATCCAGTGGGAATTTGCAGCCGCCAGATTTCAAAGGAACGTCCGACGCGGGACACTAGGCCCCGTGCGCTATCACCTCACCACGTTCGGCTGCCAGATGAACGACCACGACTCGGAGCGCATGAAAGGGCTCTTGGAGTCGCTCGGCTACGCGTCCGTGGAGACCCGGGATGAGGCGGACCTGATCCTGTTCAACACCTGCACGATCCGCGCGAGTGCCGACGATCGGTTCTTCGGCAACCTGGGTGAGGCAAAGCGCATCAAGCGGGAGCGGCCCGACGTCGTGGTCGCCGTCGGGGGATGCTGGGCGCAGAGCCAGAAGCAGCAGGTGTTCGAGCAGTTTCCATGGGTGGACATCGCGTTCGGTCCCGGCGAGGTCACACGCCTGGGCGAACTCGTCGCCAGGGAGCGTATTCAAGCGGTTGGCGCATTCAGCTTCGACGGGGCGTTTGCCGCGTCGCTGCCGACCCGCCGCGAGCGGCCGCACCAGGCGTGGGTGCAGATCTCGGTCGGGTGCAACTCCGTGTGCTCGTACTGCATCGTTCCGAGCGTCCGTGGGCGCGAACGCAGCCGGACGTTGCCGGACGTGCTCGGCGAACTCGAATCCCTCGCCGCCGACGGCGTCCGCGAGGTGACGTTGCTCGGCCAAAACGTCAACTCGTACGGACGGGACCTGCGCGGCGACGAGCGCACCGACTTTGGGGCCCTGCTGCGGGCCGCGGGCGCGGTCGACGGTATCTCACGGGTGCGCTACACGAGCCCACACCCCAAGGACATGAAGCTCGATGTCATCACCGCAATGGCCGAGACCGCAGCGGTCTGCGAGCACTTGCATCTTCCCGCCCAATCCGGGAGCACGCGGCTGCTCAAGGCGATGCGTCGCACCTATGACCGCGGCCGCTACATGGATCTCGTCGCCCGCCTGCGCGACGCCATCCCGGACCTGTCGCTGACGACCGACATCATCGTGGGCTTCCCAGGCGAGACCGAGGCAGACTTCGCCGAGACCCTCTCGCTCGTCGAAGCATGCGCGTTCGACGGCGCGTACACGTTCGTCTACTCACCCCGTCCCGGCACCGAGGCCGGGGAGACGATGACCGATGACGTCCCTGCGGGCACCAAGCGCGACCGCATGCAGCGCCTCATCGAGGTCGTCCAACGCACCGGCGCCATCCAGGCGTCGCGGTTCGTCGACAGCACGCGTGAGGTGCTGGTCGAGGGCCCCTCACGGACCGACCCGACCCGGCTTCGCGGTCGCCTTCGCCAGAACATCGCGGTGAACTTCACCGGTACTGCTGCTCCCGGTGAGCTGGCGATGGTCACGATCAGCGGATCGACGTCGGCGACCTTGACGGGGCACCAGATCGAGGTCTCCGTTCCTGCCTGACGCGACGATTCTCGCGCTGTTCGGGCCGACCGCTGCCGGCAAGAGTGAGCTTGCCCATGCCGCGGCGCTCGCGCTTGACGGCGAGATCGTTGTCGCCGATCCCTTCCAGCGCTACCGAGGGCTCGAGATCGCCGCCGACGCGCCGTCGACTGCCGAGCGGGCCGAGGTCGTCTACCACTTGGTCGGGGACCTCGATCTGACCCAATCGTCGTCTGCCGCCGACTATGCCAAAGCCGCCCACGCCGCCATCGACGACATCCTGAGACGTGGCCGTGTCCCGATCGTCGCCGGCGGTACCGGTCTGTACCTGCGCGCGGCCGTCGCCGAACTCGACTTTCCCCAGGAACCGCCGCCCGAGATCCGCCAGGCAGTCGAGCAACTCGTCGCCGCGGACCTGCAGGGCGCGATCGATGAGCTCGGCACACGCGAACCTGCCACCGCTGCGCGCATCGACCTGCGCAATCCCCGCCGCGTCCGTCGTGCGCTCGAACTCGCGCGAATGGGGGCGTCGCGGCCAGTCCACGACCGCCTTTGGACGGACACCGCACGGCACCCCACCTGCATCGTCGGGGTCACCCGTCCGCGCCCGACCCTCGATGCGCGCATCGCCGAGCGTGTCGATCGCGAGCTCGACGACGGTTTGGTGTCCGAGATCGAGACTGCGCTCGACACCCCTGGCTTCTCGCGAACCGCGGCCCAGATCATCGGTGTGCGCGAGGTTCTTGCCCTACGCGCCGGAGAGATCGAGTCGACGAAGCTGCCCGAGTTGCTGGCGGCGCGTACCAGGAAGCTGGCCCGGGCGCAGTTGACGTGGCTCCGCAAGACGCGGTCAGTCGATGAGCTTGATCTTCGGACGGGGCCCGCAAGCGATGCCCTCCCGCACCTGCTTTCCATGTTCGCGCGGGCGGCCGAACCACCGACGTCGAACTGAAGGCCTCGGTCCGGATTCCCAGGGATTCCAGTACGCTCAGCATGTGAGATTCGAGAAGTGGCAAGGGCTCGGCAACCACTATCTGATCGTGCGGCGTGATGAATGGCCGCTCCGATTGACCGCCGAACGGGCCCGTCTGATCTGTGATCCGTACTTCGGCGTCGGCGGTGACGGCATCCTGGAACTCGACTTCGAGTCGGAGACCCCGCGCATGACCGTCTGGAACCCTGATGGCTCCAACTCCGAGAACTGCGGCAACGGCATCCGCATGCTGACGCGCCACCTGCTGGCACATGGTGACGTGACCGAGGGTGCCCAGATCCTGACCGGGGCGGGTCCGGTGACGGTTCGACAGTTGACGGACGATCGCGTCGAGGTGCAGATGGGGCGGGCCGTGTTCCCTGATGGGGAGCGGCGCGAAGAGCTCGCGATCAACGGCGACTCTGTGAGCTTCGCGTTCGTGACCACCGGCAACCCGCACGCCATCATCGAACACGTCGACCCGGGCGCCGTCGTTCGCACGCTGGGACCGCAGATTGAGGTCGCGCCGCGGTTTCCCGACCGCACCAACGTGGAGTTCATTCGGCTCGAGGGGCCGTCCGATCTGACCATGCGCGTGTGGGAGCGGGGAGTGGGAGAGACCATGGCCTGCGGAACCGGCGCGTGTGCTGCCGCCGTGGCCGCCGTACGCCTGTCGGGGCTCGAGAGCCCCGTCACCGTCCATCTGGCCGGTGGCGACCTGGAGATTGCCGTCGATGACGACCTGGAGGTAACGATGACCGGCCCTGCCGAGCTGATCTACGAGGGTCGGCTCTCACCGGCACTCGTCGTGCGACTGGAAGCCCTCTGAGCGGCCAGGTGGGCGCGGCGCGACTCCGTCAGCTGCCGCCGTACCTGTTCGCACAGCTCGAGCGCAAGATCGCCGACAAGCGTGCGGCCGGGGTGGACGTCATCTCGCTTGGCATCGGTGACCCAGACACCCCGACGCCGGACTTCGTCATCGCTGCCATGCGCGAGCACGTCGCGCGCGCCGATACCCATCAGTACCCGTCAAACCGTGGCCGCGCCTCGTTTCGCGAGGGCATCGCTGCGTTCTACGCCAAGCGGTTCGGTGTGCAACTCGACCCCGACACCGAGATCATTCCGGCCCTCGGCGCCAAAGAGGCGATCGCCAACATCAGCCTCGCCTTCACCGACCCGGGCGACGTCGTCCTGGCGAGCGACCCCGGCTATCCGGTCTACACGAACGGGCCGATCATCGCGGGCGCCGAGCCGGTCCCGATGCCGCTCGTCCCCGAGCTCGGGTTTCAACCGGATCTCGATGCGATCTCCGTCGATGTGCTCAAACGCGCTCGTCTGATGTTCATCAACTATCCCAACAACCCCACCGGCGCGGTCATCGAGGACGACTTCTTCGCCCGGGTTGTCGAGTTCGCAGGCCGTCACGACATCATCGTCGTCCACGACAACGCGTACTCCGAGATCACGTTCGACGGCTACCGCGCACCCTCGTTTCTCGAGACGCCCGGGGCCAAGGATGTGGGTATCGAGGTCTTCTCGCTGTCCAAGACCTACAACATGACCGGTTGGCGCTCGGGCGCGGTGATCGGCAACGCGGATCTGGTGGCCGCTTACTGGCAGCTCAAGACCAACATCGACAGCGGCATGTTCGAGGCGATCCAGGAGGCCAGTGTCGCGGCACTCGCATCCGACCAATCGTCGGTCGCCGCGATGTGCGAGATCTACCGCAGGCGGCGGGACGTCCTCGTCGACGCCTTGCGGGCGATTGGTGTCGAGGTCAACTCTCCCAAGGGCACGATCTACCTGTGGGCGCGCGTACCCGAAGGTCAGACGTCTGCCGCGTTCTGCGAGCGCGTGCTCGAGGAGGCCGCGGTCGTGATCTCGCCCGGGTCGGCGTACGGGCCCAGCGGGGAGGGGTTCATCCGCATGAGCCTGACCGTCTCCGACGACCGCCTCAACGAGGCTGCTGAGCGCATCGCCGGCCTCGTCGGGTAGGCCGGTGGACACCGTCCCGATGATCAAGCTGCGACCCGACGCGACGGTGCCGGTCCGTGCCCATCCGACCGACGCCGGGCTCGATCTGTGCGCGGTGGAGCCAGCCGAGCTGGTCCCAGGCGCCCGGGTGGCGGTCCCGACCGGCCTCGCCCTTGCCATCCCCACCGGTTGGGCCGGCCTCGTCGTCCCACGCTCGGGACTCGCCCTGCGCCACGGCGTCACCGTCGCAAATGCCCCGGGACTCATCGACGCGGGCTATCGCGGCGAACTGCGGGTGATCCTCGTCAACCTGGGTGCCGAGACGCATCACGTGGCAGCCGGTGACCGCATCGCCCAGCTCGTGCTCACCCCGGTGTGGGACGGGACCCTCGAGGTGGCCGACCAGCTGCCCGACTCCGACGGTCGCGGAACCGGCGGGTTCGGCTCAACGGGACGATGACCGGTGGACATCGTTCGGCGTTGAAGCACCGTCGTGCCGGCCCGCGTGGGCACTCGACCACACGAGAACGATGTCCATTGCCATTTGGCCGAAGCACCTGCGGCCAATCGTCACATGATCTGTCACACATTCGGGTCAGTCGTGACACATTCGGCGGGGATCGTGACGGACGCCCCGATTCGCCATGGGGCGCGCCGAGCCCGCCTTAATGGCACCGTAAGGGATCGGCGCTATCGTTACGGCATGGGTGTGAGTCGAGTCGCAATGATGGCCGTCGCAGCCGGAGCGTTGGTGGGTGTGCCCGCGCTGCAGGGCGCGACCGTCAAGAACGGATCGCCCAAGCTCGGCAGCTACCGCGGAACGACGGTTGCCGTGGTGTTCTTCCATCCGTTCTGAGGTGCCTGTCAGGCCGAAGCGCCGACGGTCGCGCGGTACGCGCGACGCACACACGGAAGGGTCACCGTCCTCGCAGTCGCGTCGCCGCTCGCGCGCCGCAGCTGGGTCGTCGACTACGTCAGGCAACGGTACGGCAACGCCCCGATCACGGTCTTCTTCGACCCCAAGGGGACGTTCTTCAATGCAGTCCCCCGAGCCGAGACCTATCCCGCGCATGCGATCTTCAACAAGAACGGCAAACGCATCTTCAAGCTGAGCGGCTACCCGTTCCCGATCACGACGCGGTAGTCGCCCGGCGGACTATCGGCGTGGTCGGCGGGCACGGGCGACGGCCACGACGTGAGCGCTCGCTTCGAGCACGTCGTCGAGTGGGGCCAACACGGGCATGGAGCCCGTCGCGTGCTCCAGCGCCCAGCCGAGCAGCCGGTCGGCCAGCCACGGGTTCTTGGGCAGCAACGGGCCGTGCAGGTACGTGCCCACGATGCGGCCCTGGACCGCGCCCTCGCCGTGGTCCTCACCGTTGTTGCCGTTGCCCGAGATGACGCGGCCCAGCGGCGTCGCAGCCCCTCCCAGGTGGGTGCGCCCGGCGTGGTTCTCGAAGCCGACGACCGTCTGCCGCTGTCCGTCCAGCTCGACCTCGATGACGAGGTCACCGATCAGGCGGGTCGACCCGGCGACGGTGTCGGCGTCCAGCAGGGCGATTCCCTCCATACGCGTCCCATCGACCCCGGTGTACCCGTGCCCGGCCAACTGATAGCCCCCGCAGACGGCGAACACCACCGCGCCCTCCGCAGCGACTGCGGCGAGGTCGCGCTTGGAGCGCCGAAGATCCTGCGCAACGATCGCCTGATCGCGGTCTTGACCACCCCCCAGGTAGTACAGGTCGCAGTCGGTGGGGAGTTGATCGCCGACGTCGACCTCAACGACCTGCAGCTCGTGCCCACGCCACGCCAGCCGCTGCGCGAGCACCGCGATGTTGCCGCGATCGGCGTAGATGTTGAGCTCACGCGGATACAGATGTCCGAGCCGCACGGTGCTCATCG
>JANMKR010000226.1:0-8238 GCA_031372145.1 Actinomycetota bacterium
GGCAGCGACCCGCGAGCCCGTGCGACGACTTGTCGGCCTCTTGGGCTCGCACCCCGTCGAGCTCGCGGCGATTCTCGGTGTGGAGACGGTAGGTCTCCGCGACGAGGTTGTTCGCCTCTGGGGTCTGGTTCAAGCCCCCGGGCATACGTTCGACCGCATGCAAATCGAACACCTTTTGGGAACGGTGGAGCCTGACTCGGTATGACATTCGTTAGAGACGCCCGCCCCAACGAGAAAGGCCCTCCGTTGTGGAGGGCCTCAATTCCAGGAGATTCTCGATAGCGGGGGTAGGATTCGAACCTCCGACCTTCGGGTTAGGAGCCCGACGTGCTACCAGACTGCTCCACCCCGCGGCGAGTGTCCATCTTGCCACAGTCGGAGTGTTCCTTCAACCACTTGGGGCCGGGAGGATGCGGTCGCCGGTTGCGACCCAGCCGGGGCGCAGGACCCGGGCGTAGACGCCGAACAGGTTCTCCCGAGTGGTGGCCAGGGCTTTCAGCACGCGCGGGTCGCGTTGGAGGGTATCGGGGTCGAACGTCGTCACCGCGCAGCGCTCGGTGTTGACGACGACCTCGATGCGCGCTTCGCCGAGCATCAGACGCCTGCCGATCCAGGTGTCCTCCTCGAACGCCCCGCCGCCGGTCGGCTCGATCAGGACGTTGGCGCGGAATCGCCGCCGGTCGAGGTCCGCGCCGGCCGCACCGGCCAGGGTGGCAATCGACGGCTCGCCCAGGATGTGGAGCGGCGCGGCATCGAAGAACCCCAGCGGGCTGGTCGCGAGCGAGGTCGCGGTGGGAAGGGCCTCCGCGAGCTGCGCGAGCAGGGCATCGTCGTCGATTCCCAACACCTCGCCATCGGGTGTCGTGACCGTGACGTGTTCGGCCGCCTCGTCATCGGCGTAGCTCGCGCGAAATCCGAGTAACGCGGGCGCGCGGCGCGCAGTCATCACACCCTCGGCGTCAGCCACCGTGTAGCGACGGTCGCCGAGCAGGCCGAATGGGCCCACGAACGCACGGCGCAGCCGTTCCCCGCCGAACGACTTGACCGGGTACCGCCACAGATCCGCGACGATTCCGAGGGCGTCGCTACCTGGTGGCAAGAAAGATGACCAGGATGATCAGAAAGCCAAGGCCCGCATAGGCCCAACGCAATGCCTTCTGTTTGGCGTTCGCGATCTCGCGGCTCGCCTGGCGGCGGCGCTCAACCGACGCAGGGTCGTCGGAGAGTTCGGGCCATTCCTCGTCGTCATCCCATGCCACCTGATCAGAATACGCCACGATCACGCGTCAGGGTCGACCGACTGGAGTGCTCCAGCTGGATCGACCGCGTTCAAGAGGTGATTCAGGAGTCGCTTCAGCCCGGTCACATCTCGTTCGCCGACCAGGGTCGCGTACTCCCGCTCGATGCCCGTCATGATCTCGATTGCGTCGACGAGAACCTGGCGGCCCGCCTCGGTATGTTGGACGATGACGCTCCGCCGATCCGCCGGGTTGGCATGCCGCTCCACGAAGCCGGCTGTCTCGATCGCCCGCACGAGCTGGCTGACGGCTTGTCGCGACACCCCGGTGCGTTGGGCCAACTTCGAGACTGTGGTGCCATCGGTGTCGATGTGCGCGAGAAGTGAGGTGAACGTGGGTTGAAACGTCGTATGCCCGCGCGCCCGGATTCGGCGGGTGAGGTCGGCATTCATCGTGTGCGTGGCCCGGAAGAGCAAGCGAAGAAGCATCTCCTCCCGACGGGCGCGTATCGCCGCGGCATCGAATCCCATAAATGAAAGCTACTTGACAATGTAGGCAAGGTGCTTGACAATCATCCGCATGATGAGCACCGATCACAATCACAATCGCCAGAGTCAACGTGCGTTCGTCGACACCGTGCAGAGCGCGGGGGAACTGGACCGGATCGACGACTTCGTCCACGCGGGGTTTGTCGACCACTCGCTTCCACCGGGCCTTCCCGCCGGCCCTGACGGGGTTCGGGCGATCCTTGGCGCGATCCGTCACGGATTCCCCGACCACGACGCCGAGGTGATCCACATGCTCGCCGAGGGCGACATGGTGGCGACCTACAAGACGTTCACGGGCACGCACACGGCGAATTCTTCGGGCGGGTACCGACTGGGCGACGGGCCACGATCCGGGTGATGGACTTCGTTCGCTACCGCGACGGACGCATCGCCGAGCATTGGAACGTGGTCGATCTGGAGTCGCTCTGGGAGCAACTTGGCGTGTGAGATCGGGGTCTGTCCGCCGACGACGCCGTGACCACGAGTGGTGGGCGACGCTCAAAAATGCTGAGGGCCCGCATTTCGGCGGGCCCTCAGAGGGGGGATCTGTTGAACGCGTGTTACGCGACTTCGCGCAGGCCCTGAGCTTCGACGAGCGCAGCCAGCTTCTGGAGTGACTGGTTTTCGATCTGGCGGATCCGTTCGCGGGTGACGTTGAACGTGCGACCGACCTCGTCGAGCGTGCGGGGGTGCTCCCCGCCGAGCCCGTAGCGAAGCTCGAGCACACGGCGCTCCCGGTAGCTGAGGGTGTTGAGCACGTCGCGCAGCGCCTCGGAGCGAAGCAGGGTGTCGGTGGCCTCCTCGGGAGAGGCGGCCTTCTCGTCGGCGATGAACTGGCCGAACTCTGACTCCTCGTCGTCTCCCACCGGACGCTCCAGCGAGATCGGGGTCTGCGCACTGCGCTTGATCGACTCGATCTCGTGCAGGGGCAGCTCCGTGACCGCGGAAACCTCGGCGATCGTGGGTTCGCGACCGAACTCGGACAGGAGTTTGCGCTCGGCACGGTTGATCTTGTTGAGCTTCTCCACGACGTGGACGGGCATGCGGATGGTGCGGCCCTTGTCGGCGATCGCGCGAGCGACGGCCTGACGAATCCACCAGGTCGCGTACGTCGAGAACTTGAAGCCCTTGCGGTAGTCGAACTTCTCGGCAGCGCGGACCAGGCCGATCGTGCCCTCCTGGATCAGGTCGAGAAAGCCCAGGCCCTGGTTGCGGTAGTTCTTGGCGATCGACACGACGAGGCGCAGGTTGGCCTCGACCATCTTGCGCTTGGCCTCGAGGTCGCCCAGTTCGATCTTCTTGGCGAGCTCGACCTCCTGGCGCGCGTTGAGCAACGGCACCCGGCCGACGTCCTTGAGAAAGAGCTGCAGTGAGTCGGTTGTGGTCTCGTGCTTGAGGTTGAGTTTGCGCGGGCGCTCGGCCTCCTCGGCCAACTCGGCGACGCGACGCTCGGCCTCGTCGTCCTCGAGCAACTCGATGCCCATCTCGTCGAAGTCCGCCGCGAGCGCAGTCGCCGACGGCGCGTCGAGATCGGCCGTTTCGAGCGTCTGGGTGAGTTCACCGATCGCGAGGAATCCGAACTCCTGTCCGCGCGCAACGAGTGCGCGGACATCCTCATTGGTCAGCAGTTCCTTCAGCTTCATCAAAACATCCTCATCTTCCGTACGGGTACGTCGCCACACAATGCAACGAACACTCGTTCGATATTACCGCTTCACTTTGTAAAGTCAAGAGGGATACGGGGGCTTCCACCTCATATCGGCCGAGGCCGATCAAGCCTTGAATTGGTCACTGTGCGACGCGTTCTCGTCGCGACGATGTACTCCTTCCCACCAGGGCACCCTCTCAATCACGGCTTAAGCCACGGTTAAGTCGTAGTGGACACCGCGTAAAGGTTGTCGACTACGGATTCCCAGGTGGTTTCGCTCCGGCGCCGCCGAATCGGCGGGCCAGGATGCCCAGTGGAGTCGTTGGGCCGAGCGCCACCGCGCGGCCGAACGCGCGCTCGATCACGGGCCGATCTGTCCGGTAGACGGCGATCATCCCCGTGTTGAACGCGAGGAGCTGGCTCGTGGGATACCGCGGGGCAAGGGCGGTGAGGGCAGCTGCGGCGCGGGCCAGTCCCTCAGGCCCGCTTGCGCCGTCGTTGATCACGAGCCCGACCTGGGCGTCGAGACGACCGGGCGCCACCAGCAACGCCCGTTCGAACGCGAGCTGCGCCGAGCCCAGATCGCCGATTCGTTGGGCGACCGCGCCGAGCTCGACCCACCGCGCAGGGTCGTCGCCGGCCGTCGCCAGCGCCTGGAGGCGCTCCACCTGGGACGCGACGTCCGGGAGATTCGTCACCTCGGCCGGAAGCGCGCGGTCCAGGAAGAGGAAGAGCGGTGGCAGGCCCTTCGGTGCTGTGGACGTCGGCGGCGGCGGGGCAGGAGTGGTGTCCAGCGCCGCCGCTGCGCCGAGCGCTCCCGCGACGAGCACCGCCCACACGCCGACCGTGACCGCGACCTTGCGCCGTGGGATGCGCCGCCCGCGAGCGGGCGGCGCGATCCGGCTTGATTCCGAGCCGTCCATCGTTGCATCGTGACGGGCCGCGGGCGCTCACTCAACACCCCGGCGCCCCCACAGGCGATGACGTTGCGCCCAAACCTCATGTTGGGAGCACCCGGTGCCGATGGGGGACCAGAACCTCGCTGCACACGACCCCAGGGACCAAGATGATCGACCTCGGCAGGATCCTCAGCTTCGCCATGGACATGGAGGCGAGCGACATTCACTTGAAGGTGCCCGCGCCTCCGGCGCTGCGCATTCACGGCAAGCTGGAGCAGATTCCCAAGGCGCCGGCGCTCCGTCCTGAGGACACCGAGCGCTTCCTGAAGGAGATGCTCGGCACGCACGTCGAGAAGCTGCGTGAGTTCGACGAGACCGGCGGGGTGGACTTTTCGCATGCCAGGGAGGGCTTGGGTCGGTTCCGTGTCAACGCGTTTCGTCAGCGCGGTTCGGTCTCGCTGGTCATGCGTGCGGTGCCGTTCAAGGTCCCGGAGCTCTCCGAGCTCAACCTGCCGCCGTCGATCCAGGCGCTTGCCGAGGAGGAACGCGGCATCGTGCTCGTGACTGGTACGACCGGTTCGGGTAAGAGCACCACGCTTGGCGCGATGGTGGACCACATCAACCGCACCGAGCACAAGCACATCGTCACCGTCGAAGATCCGATCGAGATCCTGCACACCGACCGCTTGTCGCTCGTCAACCAGCGTGAGGTCGGGCTCGACACCGGCTCGTTCGCCGACGCCATGCGGCGCGTGATGCGCCAGGACCCCGACATCATCCTTGTGGGTGAGATCCGCGACCTCGTCACCATGGAGACCGCGCTGTCGGCCGCCGAGACGGGCCACCTCGTGTTCTCGACGCTGCACACGCTCGACGCGACCGAGACGATCAACCGCATCATCGGGTTCTTTCCGCTCCACCAGCAGCAGCAGGTCCGCTCGATGATCGCAGGCACGCTCAAGGGCATCATCTCGCAGCGCCTGGTGCGCACGATCGACGGCAAGGGGCGGGTCCCGGCGTGTGAGGTCATGATCATGACCGGGCGCGCGCGCGACTTCATCCTGGATCCGGAGATGACCGGCAACCTCTCCGAGGTCATCCGCGACGGTGAGTACTACGGGATGCAGACGTTCGACCAATCGCTGTTCAGCCACGTCAAGGCCGGCCGGATCACGATCGACGAAGCCATGCGCTCAGCCTCGAGCCCGCACGACTTCAAGTTGATGCTCGAAGCCGGACAGGCCCGCCGTGGCGAACACGTCGAGGTCCCGAAAGCGGTCACGGGCGGCTGATCGAGGCGCCGTGGTTTCCGGGCGGGCGGCAATCGCGCTAAAATCTCGTTCCGTGGACGCTGAGTGCGCCACGGACAATTCCGCCGCCACCGAGTGTCCAGTACTCGCGACCGCGCGGATCGTGTCCGGAAAGTGGACGTTGCTGGTTCTCCGCGACCTGGCGGTGGGGCCGTGCAGGTTCACCCAGCTCGAGCGGTCCCTCTGCGGCATCAGCCCGCGGACGTTGTCGCAGCGGTTGCGCGTGCTCGAGGACGAGGGTGTGATCGCGCGCGAGGTCTATCCGGAGTCGCCACCACGTGTGGAATACCGGCTGACGTCGAAGGGGCGTGATCTGGCGCCGATCGTCGAGGCCATGCGTCTGTACGGCGAGCAATGGCTTGCGGCAGACTGTGTGCACAGCACCGCGGTTCGGGTCCCGGCCGCCGTGGCAGACGCGCACTGAGGAGCAATCCGGATGGACATCAAGAATCTCGTTGACAAGGCCAAGGACTTCGTCGAGGAGCACGAGGACGAACTCAAGAAGCGTGGTGCGGGCCTCAAAGACGACCTGGCGGAGCTCAAGGACATCGCGCAGGGCGACGGCAGCCTGATCGACAAGGCGCAGGCCGCGGTTGAGGCGGTCAAGGACCCCGGCGCGCCGGGCGAGGATGCTCGGGCCGCTCCGGCCGAGTAGTCACACGTCGCGTTTGCTGCTGACGGCACTCGCTGCCGTCTCGCTCGCTGCGACCGCGCAGGCGAGCACCACCGAGATCATCGGCCGCTCCGTCCAGGGGCGGCCGATTCTCGTTCACCGGGTCGGGGATCCAACCGCCCCGGTGAACGTGCTGGTGGTGGGATGCATCCACGGCGACGAGTGCGCGGGGTTGCCGATCATCGACCGGTTGCGCCGCTCGGCCCCGATCCCCGGCGTCGAGTTGTGGTTGGTGCCGAGCGTCAATCCCGACGGACGGCGTGCGCACTCCCGCGGCAACGCGCACGGGGTCGACTTGAACCGCAACTTCTCCGTCGGGTGGCGGCGCATCCCGCGGTCGAGTCGCTACCACTCAGGGCCACGGCCGTTCTCGGAGCCGGAATCCAGGGTCGTCAGGGAGCTCGTCACACAGATCAGACCGAGCCTTTCGATCTGGTTCCACCAACCGGAACGCAACGTCCGTGACGCGGATCGGTCACCGCAGGCACGCCGCTATGCCGGATTGGTGGGGCTCCCATTCCTGGCGCTGGCCACGCCACCCGGCACCGCCACGGCATGGACCAAGGCGAACGTCTCTGGCGCGCAGGCGTTCGTCGTGGAGCTGGCCGGTGGGGCGACGCTCGCCGCGACGCTGGTCCGCCGGCATGTCCACGCGGTGCGCGTCCTGGCGGCCTCAGAGTCACATTGAGGGCCCTCCATACCGTGGAGGGAAGGGTCACGTCGCTCCGCGGGATCGCTGATGAGCAAAGGTTTCTGAAGAGATCCGTGTCTGACACCAAAATGGACGAGGGCGCCGTGCGAAACGCACGGCGCAACTTCCATTTTTCGCCCAGCGGGGTGGGCGTTTGCAACGCCCACGCAACTGACACCAAGATCGGGGGCAAACCGTCCGGGCGGCAGGGGATTGCGCGTCTGGCCCGGTTGAACCGCCGCATCATGTGCGTCGTTTGGGCACGTTCGTGCGGATGGCAGCCATGCGGGTCGTGCCGTGACCCGGCTTTGTGACAGGCAACGACCGTCAGTGACGACCCTTCCCTCCACCCCGCAAACCGTTTTGCGGAAAGGGGTCCCGGGAAAACTGGTGTCAGACACGGTTTTCCGAACCTTAACGTGATTGTGTGCCGTGTCGTCGGGCTCGGCTCAACGTGCCCGCGACGCGTCTGCCTGCTTAGCCGGGGCGGCGGGAGCGGAGGAAGCGAAGGGGGAAGTACAGGTTGTGCGGCAGGCGGCGGCTCATGGTCTCGCGGAGCTCGGCTTGGCCGTCCTCGTCCAACAGGTACGCCATGTGCGTGCGGCCGAGGATCGCCCACATCTTGTCCGGGTCGTCCATGTTGGCCGCCAGCTGCACGTCGCGCTCCTCCGGCTTGAGCAAGCCCGACTCCGCGAACGCCAGCATGTCATCCGGGTCCTGCGGGATGCTCGCCCGCGTCGCGCGGCCGACGAGGGTCGCCGGCACCCGCCTGGCGATGACCGCGATCATGGCGGCGACAAACGCCGAATCCACCGGTCGCAAACGATCGAACGCGCTGACGCTCGCAACGAAGCGACCACCCGGCCGGAGCACCCGGTACACCTCGGAGAGTGCTGCCGGCAGGTTCTGGACCTCCTCCAACATCATGCTGGCGACCACGCAGTCGAAGCTCTTGTCGGGGATCTCCACCATGCGCTCGGCCGAGGCGTGAATGAACGCCACCGGGGCGTCCTGGGGTGCACGTTCACGCGCGACCTCGAGGACCCGCCGGCACGAATCGAGTCCCACGACCATTCCGGAGTCTCCGACGATCGCCGCCGCTGCACGGCCTGCTCCACCTGAGCCGCACCCCAGATCCAACACGCGTTCGCCTGCGACGAGGGCCGCCCAACCCACGAGGCTGGAATACAGATGGACACCGCTGTTGCCCTGCAGCGTGGCGACGCTGTCT
>JANMKR010000014.1:0-29744 GCA_031372145.1 Actinomycetota bacterium
GACGTCATCTACCACACGTCCTACGAGCTGCCGGCCGAAAACGCGATCCAACAGGACCGGATCAAGGACGTCCAGGTCGCCAAGTCGGAATTCTTCCCCGGCAACACCTACGACAAGACGTCCCCGGCCGGAGCGATCAAGGTCATCGCCAACATCAAGCAGGCGCGGCTGTCGACGGATCCCGTGACGGGCACATCCGGTCCGGGGTCCGTGCACGGATTGAGCATCAGCAAGGTCTTCGCGGTACGCAACGGCAAGAAGACGCAGCTGACCCCGGGAAACACCGTGTCGCTCGTTCCCGACGACAAGATGACGTTTGACGTCGTGGTGGAGAACGGTGGGGACTTCGTCGAGTCGAACATCGACGTCACGTTCACATACACCAGCCCCAACGATCCGACGGGGACGAGCCAGCCGCAGACCATCGGCGAGATCTCGCCGGGCCAGTCCTTTCAGAAGACCCTGAGCTTCAAGCTCAACCAGACGCCATATCTGGGCGCACCCAGCACGATCACGATCGAGGTCGCATCGGTGCCCCTCGAGAAGGTCACCAGCAACAACAAGTACCAGTATCCGGTCGAATTCACCCTCCAGTGACCGGGGGGTGAGCGGTGGAGCGAGACGTCGCGCTGTGGATGGTTGGCGCCGCCGCGGTGCCGGGGATCGCGGCCCTGATCGTCGCGATCCTCCTCTGGGTCAAGCTGCGACGGGTCCGGGCCGAGCAGCGGGTCCTCCTGCCGGATGGTGAGCGTGTCGGCCTCATCGAATGCCAAGCAGCCCTGGCGCGGGCGGGCGAGCGGCTGGGTGACCGGCTCGACGACGTGCGGGCCGAGGTGACCCGTCTGATGGAGCACACCAACGACGGCCTGCGGGGGACGCTTCGGTTCCAGGGCATCGTGCGGTACGACGCCTACCAGGACATCGGCGGGCAGCAGTCCTGGTCGATGGCCATCCTCAACGCCGACCGCACCGGCGCGGTCATCACGTCGCTGCACGCCCGCGATCACGCGCGGGTCTACCTCAAACAACTCCACGCGGGGGTCTCGGAACAACGACTGTCGCCCGAGGAGGAGCGCGCCGTGGCCGCGGCGATCGCCGATCCCGCTCCGACGATCACGCCCACGGTGGAGCGGTCATGAGGGTCGGATACCTCGGGCCCCCCGGGACGTATGCCGAAGAGGCACTGCTGCGCCTGGTCGGACCTGAGCCCGAGCAGACCCTCGTACCGTTTCCGACCGTCATCGACTGCTTCGAGGCGGTCGTTGCGGGCGTGGTACCCGAGGCGCTCGTTCCGATCGAGAACTCCATCGAGGGATCGGTCAACCAGACGCTCGATCAACTCGCGGCCGCTGACGGCGAGATCGCGATCCTGGCGCAGATCGTCCAGCCGGTCCGCCACCATCTGGCGGTCCGACACGAGATCCCGCTGTCGCAGATCACGCGCGTGCTGTCACACCCGCACGCGATCCCCCAATGCACGACCTATCTGCGCGCGCACCTGGCGGGTGTCGAGACGGTCGCGACCAACTCGACGGCCGACGCGGTCCGGATTGTCAGCGAGAGCGATGAGCCGTGGGCGGCCATCGGCACCCTGCGCGCCGCCGACATCTACGGCTGCACGGTTCTGGCGGCCGACATCGAGGACGCGCGCGACAATGCGACGCGCTTCGTGCTGCTGGGACGTCAGGCGCGCGAGGCGCTGGGGCCCGGCGGATTCGTCACGTCGATCATCTGCGTGCCGCCCCGCGACCGGCCGGGCGTGCTCCTCTCGATCCTCCAGGAGTTCGCGATGCGGGCGGTCAACCTGACCAAACTCGAGAGCCGGCCCGCCAAGACCGGGCTGGGCAGATACCTGTTCTTCATCGACATGGAGGGCAGTCGCGAACGGGATCTGGCGGTCGATGCGGCGATCACCGCGATCGAGGAGCAGGGCGTCGCACGCGTCGTGTTCTTGGGTTCGTACCCAACGGGCTCGGCTTCCGGCTAACATCCGCTGCGGAAGCGGCTCAGTCAGGCCTCGATCCGGGGGTAGCGAGAAGGGACATGGCGCAGCGCGTACTAGTGCTGAACGCAAGCTACGAACCGATCAACGTCACATCGTTGCACCGGGCGGTCGTCCTCGTCCTGAAAGAGAAGGCCGAAGTTCTGGAGGAGGCCGCGATTCCGATCCGCACCTCCGGCAGCAGCTTCGTCAAGCCCCAGGTCATCCGGCTGGTCTACCTGGTGCGGGTACCACGGTACGAGGCACGCAAGATCACGCGCCGCGCCCTGTTCGCGCGCGATGACTACTCCTGCCAATACTGCGGCTCGTCCGCGCGCCTGACCGTCGACCACGTCGTACCGCGCAGCCGTGGTGGTGGCTCGGGCTGGGAGAACGTCGTCACCTCGTGCGCGCCGTGCAACTCGCGCAAGGGTGACTACCTGCCCGGCGAGATCAAGATGTTTCCCAAGAACAAGCCGCGTCCACCGTCGGCGTCGGTGTTCATCACGGTCGCCGCGCCCAAGCGCCCCAAGTCCTGGGAGCCGTACCTGGCGTCGCTGGCCGCGTAGTGGTCTGACGGTCCCTGGCATCGCGGGACTTGTCGGGGTTTGCGGTGCGGGATAGGGTCGGCGCGACATGTCGTGTACCCAAGGAGGAGTCGTGAGGCATCGCGTTCCCATCCTCGTCGTCGCGCTGGCCTGTGCCCTGGGCACGGCCTCGAGCGCGGTCGCGTCCACCCTGTCGACCAGCTTTGGGACGATCAGCTATTCGGCGGCCGCGGCGGAGGCCAACAACCTGACCGTGTCGCGTGTCGGCGCCAACTTCGTCTTCGCAGATTCCGGGGCGGCGATCACGCCGATGATCGGATGTGCCGCGATCACCGCAAACAGCGCCTCCTGCCCGGCGGCGGGGATCTCGTCGTTCAACATCGGCGTGGCCGACCTTGCAGACCAGGTGACGATCGGCGACTCGGTGACCATCGTGACAACGACCATCAGCGGCGGCCTTGGCGCCGACCAGCTGACCGGGGGCGAGAACACGGCCGACACGATGATCGGCGATGACTTCGGCGCTGTCGCCGCGAACGACATCCTGACCGGTCGTGGCGGCGACGACCGCATGATCGGCGGGGACGGCAACGACACCCTCGACGGCGGCGCGGGCAACGATTTCTTCGACGGGGATCCGGGCAACGACATCATCAACGGTGGACCCGGCTTCGACCGGCTCGGCACGGGCTCGACGGCCGACGGGGCGGACACGTTCAACGGCGGCACCGAGAGCGACGCCGTCGATTATCGCTCGCGGACGACCGCGGTGACGCTGAGCGCCAACGGGGTTGCCGATGACGGCGAGGCCGGCGAGGGTGACAACGTCGGCGCCGACGTCGAACAGCTGACGGGCGGACCGGGCGACGACACGATCTCGGGATCCTCGTCGCAGGGCGGCTCATTGCAGGGTGACGTGGGCAACGACGTGCTCACCGGCGGGTCGAGCAACGACTCCATCAACGGTGGGAACGGAAACGACACCATCACCGGCGGGGCCGGCAACGACTCGATGTCCGGGGGCGCCGGGACCGACACGCTGGACGGTGGACCAGGCGACGACGACGTCAACGCCTCGACGTTCGACGGGGCTGACATCTACCGCGGTGGACCTGGCAACGACCGCGCCAACTACGCCAACGGCGCATCCGGTCCCCTGACCATCACCCTCGACGGCGTCGCCAACGACGGCGTGGCCGGCGAGAACGACAACGTCGCCACGGACATCGAGGATGTCGTGGGTGGCTCGTTCGACGACACCATCACCGGAAGCGCGGCCGCGAACGAGCTCGAGGGCGGGGCCGGCAACGACGTGCTGAAGGGCCTGGGTGGCTCCGACGGGTTGAGCGGCGATCGTGGCAGAGACAACCTCGATGGTGGCACCGGCATCGACGCGCTCTCGGGAGGGGCCGGGGCTGACACGATTCGAAGCAGGGATGCATCCGCCGACGACGTCCTGTGCGGCGGCGAGAGCGACACCGCGATCGTGGACGTCAAGGACACGCTGCGCGCCTGCGAATCGGTCTCGTCCGGCGTGGTGATCGTCACGTCGAAGGTACGGGTCAAGGCCGGGCGGGTGACCCTTGCCCTGTCGTGCCCTGCCATCGAGGGGCGCAGTTGCGTGGGCACGTTGCGGCTGGTCAGCGGCTCACTCCTGGGCTCGCGCGCGTTCTCGATTCCATTGGGGGCGCGACGCAATGTGGTGGTGTCGCTCACGTCCGCCGGTCGCCGCATCATCGGACGCAAGCCGGCCACCTCGGTCGCGGCCAGTGCCCGGTTCACGGACGCGGTGGGAGGAGCCGTGACGACCACGCGTTCGGTCTCGGTGCGTCGCTAGCTTCTCGGATCCAGCTGCCCACCGTCCGGCACGCAGTTGCCGGCGGTGGGCAAGGTGGGTCCAGCGTGGTCACGGCGGGATGATCTCGCCGCTCGGGCTGATCCGTGCCTGCGCGCACCCGCACCCAGAACCGCAGGCATCGCCGCCGAAGCCTGTGACGGTCGGGTCACGCCGGTCACGCGACGGACGCGAGGTGACGAACCCCGTCCAGCGTTGCTCGACCTGCGCGCTGCCGCAACCCGTGCACGCCCGGTCCTCATCACGCAGAAATCCCTGGCGGAAGACCTCGAACCGGAGTCCGCAGCTGTCGCATTCCAAATCGTAGCTCGGCACGCTCCCCTCCCTTTCGGCCCAGGCACTACGTCGTGATCGCCACTTTCAGAACGCCGTCCTCCTGGTTCGAGAACAGCGGGTATGCCTCCTCGATCTGATCGAGCGTGAAGTGATGGGTGATGAGCTGCTTGAGGTTGAGCCGTCCGGACGAGACCAGCGACATCAGGGCGCGCATGCGCTCCTTGCCGCCGGGACACAGCGTGGTGCGGATGTCGACATCGCCGATGCCGTAGACGAACGACTCCAGCGGAATCGTGACTTTGTCGCCGTAGACGCCGAGCGACGACACCACACCCGCCGGTCGCACAGAATTCATGCAGTTCTCGAACGTCGCCTGGCTCCCGAGCGCCTCGATTGCGACATCAGCGCCGCGCCCTTCGGTCAGGGCCTTGACCTTGGCGATGGGGTCCTCCTGGGTGTAGTCGATCACGACGTCCGCGCCCATCGTCGTGGCCATGGCCAGCCGCGTCGGGTTGGAGTCGACGCCGATGACCAGGCTCGCGCCCATCAGTCGCGCTCCCGCGGTCGCGCACAGGCCGATCGGCCCCTGCGCGTAGACCACGACGGAGTCGCCGATCCGGACGTTGGCGGTCTCGGCCGCCGAGATGCCGGTCGACGCGATGTCGGTGACGAACATGACCTCCTCGTCGCTGACGCCGTCCGGGATCCTCGCCAGGTTCGCCTGGGCGTACGGCACCCTGAAGTAGTCGGCCTGCACGCCGTCGGCCGAGTTGCCGAGCCGCCAGCCGCCGATGAGTCCCCAGGTGCCGTCGTAGCCGGCGCATTGCGAGAAATCGCCGTGCTGACAGAAGTAGCACGCGCCGCACGGCGTGATCGCACCGACGACTACACGATCACCGACCGTGTAGCCCTGAACCGCATCGCCGAGCTGGTCGATCACCCCGACCGGCTCGTGACCGACGACGCGGCCGTTCGCGACGGGATACTCCTCACGCCAGATGTGGGAATCGGTGCCGCAGATCGTCGTCGTCGTGACGCGCACGATGGCATCTGTCGGGCCGCACGTGGGCTTCGCGACCTCCTCGATGTGGATGTCGCGTTTTCCGCGGAAGACCGCGGCCCGCATTGTCTCGGCCATGTCGTCTCCTCAAGTGGTCGGGAGGACGACCTCGTCAAAGCAGCGGGCGCAGCCTATTCCGTTGCGTGGTGTGTCGGCAACACGATTCCAGGGACTGAAATCCGCCTGCGCGAAAACCGTTACTTGAGCCGCAGCCGCGCCGCGGTGATGGCCGCCGCGTCCTTCTCCTCGATCAGGTGGGCATCCGCGAGGACCTCGGTGACGGCGCCGCCGGGGATGACGACCGCGCCAGCGCCGTCAGCGAAGATCCAATCGCCGGGGAGCACGCCGACGCCGTCGATCTCGACCGGGACGTTCGCGGCGAGTGGGGTGACGTCATCGCCTGCGGCGCGAACGGTCTCACCGCCGCAGTATGCGACCAGGCCGAATTCGGCGACCTCGTCAAGGTCGCGCAGGCGCCCGTCCGTCAGGATCCCTGAGAACCCTGCGGCTTCGATTCCTGCGACCTTCTTGCCACCGGCGAGCGCCTGGTCGGGGTGGCCACCCGTGCCGAGCACCAGCACGTGGCCCGTGCCGGCCACGGCTTTCAGCAGTTCGTCAAACCGGTCGTCGGCGCTGTGGTGGTCGCGCCGGTTGGGGAAGAAGCGGATCGTCGCCGCCTGCCCGAACAACACCTCGCCCGGCGTGGGCGAGACGAGGTCCAGAATGTGCGCCCGGTGGTCGAAGCGCCGCGCCATCGCGTCGCAGATCGCGGCGGACGTGAGCCCCTCGATGTCATGTTCTGCCTGCGCGCCCACATGCTCCTCCATCCAATCGGTCGGCGGCATCCTGCCAGGCGGCGTGGAGGGCGGTTATCCTGAGCAGGCGCCCTCGTAGCTCAGGGGATAGAGCACAGGTTTCCTAAACCTGGTGTCGCAGGTTCGAATCCTGCCGGGGGCATTGCACCGACGACGCACGCACGAGAGGTGTCAATTGTGACCGAGCAGGTTCGCGCCCGGTGGGGGCGGCTGGGGCGGGTGTGCGCCGTCATCGCCGTTGCCGTGTCTGTCGGAGCAGGCTGCGGTGGTGGGAGCGGCCCGGCGCCAACGTCTCCGGCCGTCGAGCTCGCGGGCCTGTCTGCAGATCAGGTGCTCGTGGCTGCGCGCGCCGCCGCGAACGACGCGCGTTCGGTGCACGTGGTGGGCAACGTCGCGCGGGGAGGCCAACGCACGGCGCTTGACCTGCGCCTGCTCGGCGACGGCGACGGCGGCGGGTTCATCGAGACGACCGGCGGCCGGATCGACGTGGTGCGCGCCGGACGGGATCTCTACTTCAGGGCGGACAGGGCGACGCTGACGAAGGTGTTGGGCCCTGACCGCGCGCAGAAGGCGGGATCACGGTTCGTCAAGGTCCCGGTCGGCGACGCCACGTTCCGCAGCTTCCGTGACCTGCTCGACAAGGACACGTTGTTTGAGACGCTGCTGTCACCGAGCGGTGCCCTGAGCCGGGTCGGCGGGACCCCGGTGGACGCCGTCGCGACCGTCGGCTTGCGCGATGACGATCCGACGTCGGGTGGGGTGTTGTACGTCGCCGCGACCGGGTTGCCGTATCCGCTGCTGCTGAAGCCAGACGATGCGAAGGATGGCGCGGCCGAACTCCACCTGAGCGAGTGGAACACCGAGATCGAGATCGTTCGCCCTCCCACCAATCAGGTCGTCGCCATCGGGGACTTGGACGGGTAGCGCGGAGAGCGGATCCGCCCGGTCCCCTATGGGATGGTTGTGAACCCTTCGCGCCGGGCTGCGTCGCCCAGGCGTTCGTCGAAGCAGGCGAACGCGGTGAGGTCCGGGTCGGCGGCACGGGCGACGATGGCGGTGGCCAGTTGGATCGCGTCGTATGCACGGAGTCCGTGTACCGCTGCGGCGTGCGCGGCTCGGTCCAAGATGCTCTCGTTGGGAGGCACGATCGCGGGTGACTCGGCCTCGGCGTCACCGCCGAACCAGTCCCATTCGAATGCCGTCGTCAGGACCGCGGCATCGGCGGCGGTGATGTCGCCGGTTCGGTGCTTGCGCCACAACGCCGCGGGGACTTCGACGCGAGCGAGTGCAGAGACGACGATGTCGGAGATGGGGCGGATCAGCTCGGCACCCGCCTCGTCGGCATAGCGTTTGACGAACGCGGAGCTGTCGAGGTAGCTGCTCAGCCCCGCTCGTCCGACACGATCTCGGCCAACGGTGTGCCTGTTCCGGCTGCACGTCGCGCCGTCGTGAGTTTGGCGGTATCCGGTGGCGCGAGCGCCAGTGGCCGGGCCGGGGGGGCGAGCAGGCCGGCACGGGCGAGTCGTCCACGGGTGCGTTCGGCGGCGGTGTCTGCAAACTCGGGGTCGATGGCGGTTCGGAGGACCGCGGTGACCCAGCTGTTGACACTGCGGCCCATGCCATCGGCGTAGGTCTTGACCTGGTCGGCGAGTTCGTCGTCGAGCCGAATCGTCATCTGTGCCATACCACGATGGTATCACGAATGCAGTCATGCATGCATCCGGGCCTCTGGTGTCGGCTTGACATGGCCGCACCTGCATGTGCATACTGCGTATGCATACTCGGTATGTATTCCACTTGGAGCCAGTGAATGTCCGTTCGTGAAAGCCTTCTCGCCTTGCTCGCCTCGGGGCCACGCCATGGCTACCAACTGCGCAGCGAGTTCGAGGAGCGCACCGCGGGGATCTGGCCCCTCAACATCGGGCAGGTCTACTCCACGCTCGAGCGCCTGGAGCGTGACGGGATGGTCGTGGGGGGCGAAGCCGACGGTGAAGGGCGTCGTGCGTTCGAGCTGACGTCTGCAGGGCGCGAGGAACTCACCCGTTTCCTGCTGGAACCCGGTGGTGAGGACACCCCGGCTCGCGACGGACTGATGCTCAAGGTGCTCATCGCCATCGACACCGAGGGCTTCGATCCGCTCAAGGTCGTCCAGGCCGAGCGGAGCTCCCGGATGGGCGCGCTGCAGGGTCGCCGTCGCGCGCACCGCGACGCTGACGTCAACGGCGACATGGCTGCCGGTCTGGCGTTTGACGCGCTCATCACCCGCACCGAATCCGAGCTGCGCTGGCTCGACCTCTGCGAGGAGCGAATCCTCGACAAGCGCCGTCACCCCAACCCGCCAACCAACGGCGGTTCCCACAAGGAGCACGCATGAACCCGGTCCTCGAACTTCGCGACGCGCATCGGCGGTACGGCTCCGGCGCCACCGAGGTCGTCGCACTGCGCGGCGTCAACTTCACCGTCGCGCCTGGCGAACTGGTCGCGGTGATGGGGCCCAGCGGCAGTGGCAAGTCGACGCTCCTCAACCTGGCCGGCGGTCTCGACCGTGCCACTGCTGGCGCGGTCATCGTGGATGGCGTCGACGTGGCCGCCCTTTCGCTCGCCGGTCTCGCAGCGCTGCGCCGCACGCACGTGGGCATCGTGTTTCAGGAGCTCAACCTGCTGCCGATGCTGACCGCGGTCGAGAACGTGATGCTGCCCTTGGAGCTCGGTGGAGCGGGCTCGAAAGCCGCCCGCGGTGCCGCGCGATCGGCACTGACGCTGGTCGGCCTGAGCGGCAAATGCGATCGCTATCCCGACGACTTGTCAGGAGGCGAGCAGCAACGTGTCGCGATTGCCCGTGCGATCGTCGGCGACCGACCGATCGTCCTCGCCGACGAGCCGACCGGCGCACTTGACACCGCCACCGGCGATCGCATCGTCGAACTCCTGGCCGATCGCGCCGCCGCCGGGACCGCGGTGGTGCTGGTCACCCACGAGCCGCGCGTCGCGTCGTGGGCCGACCGCGTCGTGTGGCTTCGCGACGGCGATATCGTCGACGAGGTCACCGCGACCAACACGGCGATGTCATCGTGACCGGCCTGCGCGCCCTGACCCGCCTCGCAGTCCGCGAATGCCGCCGACGCCCGTGGCGCTCCCTTCTGGTCATCGCGCTCATCGCACTCCCCACGGCGGCCGCGGTGTTCGTCTCGACCTGGCTGCACACGGCGATCAACACTCCCGAAGAGCAGGTCACACAGCAGTTCGGGCAGGCCGATCTGGTGGTGACGATGTTCGGCGTGGAGCCCGAGCAACGGGCGGCACAGGCCACACGCGTCCGGACGTTTCTGGCCGGTCAACCCGAATGGCGCGCGATCGCCTTCCAGCAGGGCCAGGGTCTCGTTGCCGCCGACTCCGGGCCGCGCGCCCGCGCTCGGGTGAGCCTCTTTGACATCCCGCTGTCCGATCCGTTGAGTCGCGGCATCTTCACCTTGACCGACGGGACGGCGCCCACGAACGCCACGCAGGTCGCGGTTGCCGGCGACACTGCTGCCGCATTGAAGGTCCGAGTGGGCGACATGCTGACGCTCATTCGTCCAGCTCGGCGCTTTCTGGTGACGGGGATCCTGGCCGACGGGGGGTGGTACGGCCGAGCCGTGGTCGGGCCCGGGATCGCGTCCGCGCTGCCGGCCCGCAGGTCTTCCTGGTCGACCTGCCGGCCGGATCCGAGCACCCGCCATTGCCGTCGGGGATCCAAGCCGTCGTGCAGACCCGCGCCGAGGCCCAGGCCATTGCCGAGGCCGGCTCGCGCAACAACGACACGCTGTTGCTGTACCTGTTCGGAGGCCTGGGGATGGCCGCGTTTGGTCTGATCGTGTCGTCGGCGCTCGCCATCGGGGCGCGTCGGCAGCTGCGCGCGTTGGGATTGATCGGGGCGAACGGCGCCTCACCGCGCCAGACCTGCATCCTCATCCTGCTGCAGGGCGCTGTGCTGGGGACGATCGGCGCGGCCGTCGGCGTCGGCCTCGGAGTCGTCGTTGCGGTCGCGGCGCGCCCCTGGGTGGAGCGGTTTACCAACCAGACGGAAGGGCCCTTGGACTGGCAGCCCCGCGACTCCCTGGTCATCGGAGTCCTCGCCGTCATCGTGGCGCTCGCCGCCGCTTGGTTCCCCGCCTGGCTTGCCGCCCGCACCTCGGTACTGAATGCCCTGGGCGGCCGGAAGCCGCTGTCTGCCTTGGGGGTCCGCGTCCCGTGTGCCGGCCTCGTCGTGAGCGCCATTGGATGCCTGATGCTCGCGTGGGCGGCGGCGAGCGCATCCCGTGATCGAACGACCGTCATCGCGACGGTGGGGACGGCCCTGATCACCGGAGGTCTCGTGATCTGTTCGCCCTACCTGGTCGGCCTGTTGGAGCGCGTGGCCGCGACGGTGTCGGGGACGTTGCGGCTGGCGGCGCGAACCGTCGCCCGCCAGCGAAGCCGGACCGGTCCGACGGTGGCGGCGATCATGGCGGCCGGGGCCCTCGCGGTGGCGGTCTCCACCATCGCCCTGTCGATACGCGATGAGACGACCTCGGTCCCAATCTTTCCCAACGATGTCGTCGAGATCGCGGCTTCGGCTACGAGCGTCACCGGCAGGACGTTCCCGTTGGGGTGCCGCGAGACCTCCGCCGCGAGTGCAGAGCTGCTCGGCGGGGCGGTGCCCGATCTGACGATGCACTGCCTCACGTTTGCCTCTGGCGCTTCGCGGCTCACGGGGGCCGTGGCGATCGTCGATCCGCGTGACCTGGCGTCGATCGGTGCCGGGCAGTACCGCGCCGACCTCGACCGTGGTCGTGCGGTGCTCGTGTCCGACGAGGTGTCGCCGCCGACCGCGCTCACAAGCGTGGGTGCCGTCACCGGCCCGCCGGTCCAGGTCGTCTCGGCCGGCACGGCTCAGATGTGGCCGTTCAACCGGGAGGGGTACCGATACCTCGTGACATCCGCCACGGCACGACGTCTCGGTACGTCGTTCGCGGATGCGCGGACGGTCGTGTTCGGGAGGGCGGGCCGGCCGCTGAGCGATTCCCAGCGCACGGCCATCGACCGCCTCAGCGCCTCGGACCCGGGCGCGCAGCTCAGCACGGTCGATCGGGACGTGTTCCTCTACTTCCAGCTCGACCAACGGCCGTCGCGATTGACCGACGTGCAGTTCCTGACGTACGCCGTCATCCTGCCGTCCGCCCTCGTGGTGGCGTTGTTGACCGCGCTGATCGGGCTCACGTTGACCGCCGCCGAGACCCGGGATGAGCAGGCCACCTTGGTCGCGGTCGGTGCAGGACCCAGACATCGGCGCCGGCAGAACTCCTGGCAGGCCGTCCTCGTCGCGGGTCTGGGCGCACTCCTCGCAATTCCCGGGGGTCTCGTACCGGCAGCCATCGTCCTCAACGCCGGTGGCAGGGTCGTCAGTCCGCCATGGCTGACCTTGCTGGCGCTCCTCATTGGCCTGCCACTGTTGGCGGCCGCAGGCGCGGCCCTGCTGACGCAGGGGTGGATGCGTCCGCTGATCAGGCGCTCCGGGTAGTTTCGTTGGAGATCTTCCATCCGCCCGGCACCGATACGGTTGCACGGTACGACGAAACGATGGGAGAGCACGATGCGCCGAGCGGTCGACACACGGGGACACACCAGGTCACGGTGGGTGGCCATCGCGCTCGCGGGCGCAGGCGTCCTGACCTTCGCCGGATGTGGCGGGAGCGGCTCGACGCCGGCCACCCCGCCGCCCACCACGGCCGCTCCGGCCACGTCGTCCCTTGCCGGGCTGACCGCGGACGAGGTGCTCGCCAAGGCGAAGACGACGGCACAGGCGGCGAAGTCGGTCCACGTCAAGGGCGAACTCTCTGATTCGGGTCAGTCGATCACGATCGATCTCCAATTGGCGGGTGTGGCGCGCGGTTCGGGCACGGTCACCCAGAACGGTGGACGCATCGACCTCGTGCGCATCGGCAACGACATCTACTTCAAAGGGGACGAGAAGGCGCTCACCCAGACCGTTGCGCAAGGCAATGCGCAACTCGTCAAGCTCATCGCCGGCCGGTATGTCAAGGCGACCGTCGACACGCCCGGGTTCAGCAACTTCGCAGGCCTGCTGGACCTGGTCGAGTTCGTCAAGGGCGTGATGAGTCCCGATGGGAAGATCAGCCGGATCGACGGCAAGCCCGTGGCGGGCATCCCGACGGTCGGTCTCAAGGACGATGCCAAGACCGGCGGATTCCTCTACATCGCCGACCAGGGTGAACCGTTCCCGTTGCTCCTCGAACCCGCATCGGGTCCGGGGAGCGTCACGATGAGGGAGTGGAACGCCGACGCCACGATCACCGCGCCTCCCGCGGATCAGGTGATCGACGCCAACGCGTTGAAGTAGCGCGCCGCGACTGGCTTGCGCCGTGCGCCTGCGTGCGCGAGGCTGGCGGCCGGTGTTCCCGACACCGAGTGTTCCCGACACGAAGGAGTGGGCCGTGGCGTTCGAAGCGCAGTTCGATGCAGAGGATTGGCAGGCAGTCGTGAGGGGGCCGTTCCAGGCGGCGCTGGCGATCGTCGCCGCAGACCCGGGTGGCCTGGTGGCGGCAGCCAAGGAGGGTGGAGCCCTGGCGAGCGTGATGCGTGCAGGCGACGGCGCGGGCGGTCTGGTGGACGAGCTGGTCGCCGACATCAAGTCGGACCGGCCGTCGATGAAGGAAATCGGCATCTCACGCCAGCACAAGGACCAGGCCCTGGCATCGGCGATCGAGGCGATGAAACACGCCGCGAGCATCGTCGAGGCAACGGCCCCGGGCGAGGCTGCCGCATACAGGCAGTGGCTTGCCGGCATCAGCGAGCGCGTCGCGAGCGCGGCGAAGGAAGGCGGCCTGCTTGGCTTTGGCGGCGTGCTGGTGAGCGACGACGAACAGGCAGCACTCGATCAGATCCGGAGCGCGCTGGGGGTCTGATCAAATGGCGAACGCATGGGACGGTGCGTCGCGCCCGCTTGATCGCTGACACCTCCCGGCTCGCCAACCACACAACCGAGGCCGGAACCGGTCATTTGGCCGAGGCCGTGACGGCCAAGTGTCACATCCGATGTCACACTTTGGCCTATCGGACCAGGTGGTCGGGGGCGACGAGCCCGTCCGAATGCGGTCATTTGGCCGCGACAGCGACGGCCACTTGTGTCGTTTGCCGTCACACTTTGGTCTGCGCCGCGCCGGGGGGTGGTGCGACGTGCTGCGTGGGGACTCGTAGGGGCTCGGTTCGCGTCACCGTCGATCGGCGATGCGGCTCCGGGGGTGTCAGATTGTCGGATCCCACCGTCCTGAGGCGACGCGTTGCACGGCGCTCACGTCACCGCGAAACAGGTACACCCATGCGACGACCGAGTCGCCGGCGATGTGCACCGTCCGTTCAACCCGTTCGTACTCGTCCGGCTCGGTGACGCTTGAGGTGCCGCGCCTGACGCCTTCGAACTCATCGAGCCAGACGAACGATCGTGCGGGATCATCGAGGTGGTGCAGCTCGCCGTGGACGACGTCCCCGTCATACCCGTCCACGAGGCCCGGGTACCACGCGACCCGGTAGAGCCTGCCGGCGAACGTCGCCGTGCCAACCGAGGTGGCCTCGCGTCCGAGTCGCCGAGACATGGGGTGCTCCACCGTCGTCAGCAAGGTCCCGTAGACGAAGAGCAGCGGGTTCACCGCAACGTCACGGCAGATCCACCACCACGGGCGGGTTGACCGGCCGGTAGTCGGCGTCGCAGTTGGATGCGTTGACGAGGATCGTCGCGCCCAATCGCGCCTGCCCGTATCCCTCGTGGATGTGGCCGAACACGTGCAGATTCGGCTGGACGCGGTCGAGCGCCAGACGCAGCTCCTCGCAGCCAACGTGTTCGACGTCGATGCCGTCGTCCGCGCCGAACCAGCCGCCGAGCGGACGGTCGGCTCCGTCCAGGAAGCCGAACGGTGGGCCATGGGTGATGAGGATGTCGATGTCGGACGGGATCAGCTCCCACTTTTCGCGAAGCGCCGGGCCGCGCGGCAGGTTGAAGGCCCAGTCATAGAACCACGGCTGCCACGGGCTTCCCCAGACGCGAAGCCCCGCCACCTGGGCCCCCTCGTCCGAAAGGTAGGTGACATCGGACACGAACTCGCGCGCCTGGGCCGGTGAGCGCTCGAAGAGCCAGTCGTGGTTGCCTGCGATGACGATCTTGTGGGGATGGGGCAGTGCGACGAACCAGTCGGCGAACGCACGCACCTCCGCCGCGCGCCCGCGCATCGACATGTCGCCGGCATGGATCAGCACGTCGCCGTCGGGGACGGTCAGCGCATCGTGAAGGCCATGTGTGTCGGAGAGGCAGACGATCCGGGGCATGGCCACGATCGTTGCACACGCCGAGTGACGGGCAGGGGAGGCCAGGCCGGGGCGCGTTGACTAACCTTGGAGCCATGAGAATCGCAATTGCTGGTGGCGGGATGGTGGGGCTGATGCTGGCGCGGCTGCTCCGGCTGCGCGGGTTCGAGCCCCTGGTGTTCGAACGGATGGCCCAGGGCGCCTACATCCCCCGCGGCTACATGTTGGGCTACCAGGGGTACCCCCCGTTTGAGGAACTCGGCGTGCTGCACCAGATCCGCGAGTCGGGCTGGGACATCGCACCGCGCGGAGACGGCAGCACCGTCGCGATCGCCGTCAGCGTCGGCGAGGTCCTGCATCTGCTCGCCCGTGACCTGCCGGTCCAGTACGAACACTCCGTCGTCGACCTGGTCCGGGGCGACGACGAACGCATCGTGGGTGTCGTCGTCGAAGGCCCCGAGGGGCGGCGTGAGGTCCCAGCGGACCTGGTCGTCGCCTGTGACGGCATCAACTCGCCGGTGCGTCAGATGGCGGGCCTCGATGCCAACTTCGACGTGATTCCCGACGCGACGATCCAATGGATGGCGCCGACGCTCAACCCGACCTCGTTTGCGATGCGGTACTTCAGCGACGGCGGGCACATCGGGATGCTTGCCTGGCCGCAGGGCACGGCCGGGTGGCGGACCATCGACAAGGTCGGGCGTGACGCCGCGATGGCCCCGGGTGTCGAGGGGATCAAGAAGATGTTCACCGAGCTACTCCCGGAATGTGCGGAGGGGATCCAGGGACTCGAGTCGCTCGACCAGGTCCGCTACGGCGAGCCGCAGCTGCTCAACACCCCCAGGTGGTGGATCCCGGGATTGATCTTGGTGGGCGACTCCGCGCACTTTTTCGGACCCGAGACGGGCGCCAGCTCGGGCATCGGGCTGGGTGACGCGCAAGCCCTGGCCGAGGCGGTCCGTCAACACCCGGACGATCCCGACGCGGCCTGCGCGAGCTTCGAGATGTGGCGCGCCCCCGCGGTGCGGCCACTCGAGGCAATGGACCCCAGCCGCCAGCGGATCATCACCTATGGGCAGTTGCAGCCCAAACCCGAGGAGCGCTGGCCCCCCGCCGGGTGAGTGTCGACCGCGGCTGAGGCGGCGCACACTCAATCGGAATGTGGCAAACGGCGATGGACGGCGAGCGACTCCAGCGCCACCGGTCGCTCGACGAGCAGTTCGATCCAGCCGTTCGCATCGTGCCGCACGATCCCACGTGGGCCGGTCGAGCGGTCGCTGAGCTCCAGCGCCTGCGCGACGCGCTTGGTGGTGTCGCCGTCCGTCTCGAACACGTTGGCTCCACTGCAGTCCCCGGCCTCGCCGCCAAACCTGTCCTCGACCTCCAGATCTCGGTCGTGGCGATCGAGCCACGCAGCCGTTACGTCGGCGCCTTGGACGGACTCGGCTACCTCTTCGTTCCGGACCCGGCATCGCCCGACTTGCACTTCTTCGCCAAGCCAGGGCCCCGCCCTCGGTCGCATCACGTCCACGTGTGCGAGACCGGCAGTGACCACGAGTTCCGGCATCTCGCCGTGCGCGACTTTCTGCGTACGCACGACGACGAGGCGGCGAGGTACGCGGCGCTCAAGCGTTCGGTCACCGAGCGGCAACCAGGGGATCGGCTGGCCTACGTGGCAGGCAAGGAGCGGTACATCAGCGCCCTCGAAGCTCGAGCGGTGCTGTGGGCCTGGAGCACGACGCCATGAGTGGGGCCACCGGCCGTGTCGATTCATTGCTCCTCGCCACCACTGCATCGCGTGGGCCAATGCACGGTCGACGAGCACGGCATGCAGCGGGGGGTGGGAGCATGGCCGGCAGGAACTGATGGATTGCACGGTCGGCGACGTCGATCCGTCTCGCGCAGACGGCTGATCCGGACAGCTCGGTGGGAGCCTGCCCCGAGCGAGGTGCATGGCATGCAAAGATCCTCAAAAAAGGGAGCGGCCGTGGCTGACACCACCGCATATCGACACATCGCCGTCTGCATCGATCGTTCAGACGCATCGGCGGCCGCATTGCGCGAGGCCCGCGCGTTACGCGCTGCCGCCGGGCCTGGACACCTGAGCATCGTGCACGTCGCCCCGTGGCCGCTCCTGTACACCGGCGAGGCCGGAGCCTGGGCGCCAGATCCGGAGGACATCGCATCCGCCGCCCGTGAGTGGCTCGATCACGCAGCGGCGGACGTGCCCGAAGCCGAACCGGTGCTGCTCGATGGATACCCACCTGCGGCGGTCTGCGACTGGGCCGGGGCGAGCGACGTCGATCTGATCGTCGCCGCGTCACATCGCGGCCTGGTGGAGCGCGTCTTGCTCGGGAGCTTCGCCGGATATCTCGTGCGCAACGCACCGTGTTCGGTGCTCCTGACCCGACCCGCGTAGAACGCGCCCGACTCGGTACCAGGCGTACGGGGACGGGGCGCGCGAATCGGCCGCAATCGCTGCGAGGGCCTCGTGTTTGGCCCCGATACGGTACGATTCCCGGGCTGTGCCCGCAGCGACCGAATTTCTGCATGTTCGTCCGTGTTTGTGTGTATCGGGCCGGCGGCGGACATGCATCGATCCGAAAGAGGTAAAAGGTGCCTGAAGGCGTTGTGAAGTGGTTCTCGGCGGAGAAGGGGTACGGGTTCATCACCCCTGCCGACGGCGGTCGCGACCTGTTCGTCCACCACTCGCAGATTCAGATGAACGGATACCGGAGTCTCGACCAAGGGCAGAAGGTGCTGTTCGAGCCCCAGGATGGCGATCGCGGCCCGCAGGCCGTCGACGTCACGATCGTCTGACACGCTGGGAAGTCGGCATCACACACGCCGGATGACGGGCGCGTCGCCCCTGATGTCGTCGGACGTGACCCCTCGCCGGGTCAGCTTGAAATCGACGTCGCCACTCCTCCTTGTGCTGGTCATGGCCCTGTGCGGGGTCGGGTGCGGTGGCGGGGACACGGTCGCCAAGCAAGTCGCCGTGGAGACGGCCTGCTCGCTCGACGGAGGTGCGCGAGTCGCCGTGCAGGGGTATCTGAGGTTGCCCGAGCGGATCAGCCAGACCGACCGCGCCGTGATCGACCTCTTTACGCGACGTGGGGGCGCGGGCGACCGGGTTTCGGTCGAACTCGTCCTGGGCATCGGTCCGAATCAACTGGAGCGCCTCGAGGCGGGGTTCACGCCCACGAGCCTGCGGGTACGCGGACAGCACGGTGCGGTCGCGACGCTCAACGATCAGGTCGCGGTCGTGGCGAAGGTCGCGCGCACCGGCGAGACCTGTGTGCTGAGCGACCCCGTCGTGACCGTTCTCCCCGCCTGACCGCCCAGGCTCAGCCCCGTGCGGCCTCGAGCGTCCTTCCCAGGCGCGGCAGTCGAATCAGCGCCAATACCCCGGGGATCGTGGGAAGCCAGAAGCCGACGAAGCGGTAGGCCACGACGCCCGCGAGCGCGTCCTCGAGTCGTACACCCAGCAGGTGGAGCGCAAACGTCATCGCCGCGTCGATCCCCCCCACGCCGCCCGTCGGCAACGGCAGGATGTTCGCGACGTATCCCGTGGTGTAGCCGAGCACGATCGTGCCGAGGCCGACGTGCACGTCGAACGCACGCAGGCCGATTGCAAGACACGCGATGTCGGTACACCAGTAGCCGAGTGCGCCGGCAATGATCGGGACGTGTCGCTGGGGCGCACAGACAATTGCGCGGGTTCGGACCAGGGCGACGACCGCGGTCGCAAAGCCCTTGCGGACGGTCACCAGGAGCCGGCTGGTCGTGGCGTCGACGTGTCGTTCACGCGAGAGGCGCGTCGCACGGCGCGGTGACGAGACGAACGCGGCGGCGACCAGGCACACCCCGATCCCCACGATCCAGGGGAGCGCAAGCGCTGCGGGCGCGTCACCGCGTGCCCACATCACCGTTGCCGCGCTCAGGCCGATGCACCCGAAGATCGCGTAGAGCAGGGTGTTGAGCATCAAGACCCGGGCGATGGACTCCCGCGTGCCGATGCCGGCCCGCCGAAGCCCCCAGTAGTTGACGGCGAGTCCACCCGCTCCCGCCGCCGCGAGCAGGCGGGTGGCGCCAAGTCCCGCCAGCACGATCTGGCTGGTGGGACCGAGTGACAACGGTGGGCTGTGCTCGCGGGTGGTGATCGTCCGGAACGCCACCACGTACGCCGCGATCGAAATGATCTGGACCACGACACCTGCGATCAGCCAGCCGGCGTGGGCCTCACCGAGTCGGTCGACGAACTTCGCGAACCCGGAGACCTTGCCCAGCAACAGCACCACTCCGGTCGCGAGCAGCACGCCCACGGCCACCGACAGCAGGACCCGGCGGCGGTCCGAGACGAACCGCGACAGACCGTCGGGCTCGCCCGCGACGTCAGGTGTGTCAGGCTCAGACGTCGTGCCGCGCTCCCGGGGACGGCGTGTTCAGCGGCGGCATCGATGCATCCTTGCACCCGGCCCAGCCGTCACCGCAATCGCCGGCGGCTGGGTGATCGGCGACGAGCTGCAGCGCGACCGGCAGGAGCGGCTACCTGGCAGCGCCGGCCGGGGCCCGCGACCGCCGGCCGCGCAGCGCGACGTCCAGCACCTCGCCCAGGCGTTCGGCCAGCACGATGCGGATCTTGCCGCGCAGTTCATCCGAAACGTCCGCGAGCAGCTGGGCCTCGTTGAGCTTGGGGATGATCACCGTGCGGATGCCTGCGCGATGGGCCGCCAGGACCTTCTCCTTGACCCCGCCGATCGGCAGGACCTGACCGGTCAACGTGATCTCACCGGTCATCGCGACGTTGGGATCGACCGGACGTCCCGAAATCGCCGAGACGAGCGCAGTCGTCAGCGACACACCCGCCGAGGGGCCGTCCTTGGGCACCGCTCCCGCGGGGATATGCAGGTGCAGGTCGTGTTTTTGGAAGAAGTCGTCAGCCAGGTTGAGCCCGATCTCGTCCTCGTGCGCTCGGACGTAGGACACCGCCGCCTGGGCTGACTCGCGCATGACGTCACCCAGCTGACCGGTCACCACGAGCCGTCCTGTTCCCGGCATGACCTGGGCTTCGACGAACAGGATCTCGCCGCCCGCGCCGGTCACCGCCAGGCCGGTGGCGACACCTGCCTCACGGGTACGCCGCTTGACCTCGTAATGCACGCGTTCGGGTCCCAACAGCTGCCGCACCGTCTCGCGACCGACGGACACACGTCGTGCGTCCCCTTCGGCCACCCGCCGCGCGATCTTGCGCACGACCGAGCCGATCTGGCGCTCCAGCCCGCGCACACCCGCTTCACGCGTGTACTCCGCGATGATCGTGCGAAGGCCCTGGTCGCTGATGCGGATCTGGGTGCCCGTCAGCCCGTTGGCCTCGATCTGCCGGGGCACCAGGTAGCGCCGGGCGATGTGGAGCTTCTCCTCGTCCGTGTACCCGGCCAGCCGGATGATCTCCATGCGGTCGCGGAGGGCCGGCGGGATCGTGTCGAGCACGTTGGCCGTGCAGATGAACAGCACGCGGCTCAAGTCGAGCGGCAGGTCCAGATAGTGGTCGCGAAACGCGTGGTGCTGGGCGGGGTCGAGCACCTCGAGCATGGCTGACGCCGGATCGCCACGGACGTCGCTGCCCATCTTGTCGAGTTCGTCGATCATGACGACCGGGTTCATCGACGCGGCGTCGCGGATGGCCCGCACCAAGGTGCCCGGCATGGCGCCGATGTAGGTCCGGCGATGGCCGCGTATTTCGGCTTCGTCACGCACGCCGCCGGCCGACATCCGCGTGAACGTCCGCCCCAAGGCACGCGCGATCGACTGTCCGAGCGACGTCTTGCCGACGCCCGGTGGGCCCACGAAACACAGGATTGGACCCGAGACGTCACGCTTGAGCTTGGCGACGGCCAAGTACTCGATGATGCGGTCCTTGACGTGTTCGATGTCGTAGTGATCGTCGTCCAGAACCGTGCGTGCGCGTTTGAGGTCCAGGTTGTCCTCGGTATACGTGCCCCAGGGCAGCTCGAGGATCCAGTCGATGTAGGTGCGGATGACCGAATGCTCGGCTGACGCGGCGGGGAGGCGGCTGAGCCGGTCGAGCTCGCGTTCGGCGGCTTTGCGCACGACCTCCGGCGGGTCCAGTTCAACCAGCCGGATCCGCAGGTCGTTGATCTCGGCCTGCGTCTCGTCGGTCTCACCGAGCTCCTCCTGGATCGCACGGAGTTGCTGGCGCAGGTAGTACTCCCGTTGGTCCTTGTCCATGTCCGACTGAACTTCGTTCTGGATCTTTGCGCCGAGCTCGAGCACTTCGGCCTCGCGATTGAGCAAGACGGTTATCCGTCGCAGCCGTTTTTCGAGATTGAGCTCGGCCAGGAGTTCCTGCTTCTCCTCGGTGGAGAACCGCATGGACGCGGCGACGATGTACGACAGCAGCGAAGGGTCGTCGATATTGGCGACCGCCAACTCCAGCTCGTCCGGCAGGTATGGGACCAGATCGATGATGCGGCTGAAAATGCCTTGGATGTTGCGGGCCAGGGCGACGATCTGCTTGCTGGTCCGTCCGAGCTCCGGCATCGCCTCGACCTGCGCGATCAGGTACGGCGTCGTCGTGCTGTAGGGACCGACCCGCACGCGCTCGGTGCCCTGGGCAAGGATGCGCAGCGTGCCGTCGGGCACCTTGAGCATCTTCTGCACGACCGCGACGGTGCCCACGTCGTGGAGCAGGTCGGGGCCGGGCTCGGTGGTGTCCGGGCTGCGGCTGGCCACCAGGACGACCATGCGGTTGGCGCTGTCGACGACGTCATCGACGAGCCGGATCGAGCGCTCCTCGCCGATCGACAGCGGTGCCATCGCTCCCGGGAACACCACGGTGCCCTTGAGGGGCAGCACCGGGAGCTGGCGTGGAAGTTGGTCGACCTCGGGAATGGACGGCTCGCCGCTCATCCCGCAATCCTGACGCCGATCAAGACCCGTGCCACGACCGGGCGCTGGGCCAGGGGCAGCGCGATCTGCAGCAGGCCCCGGTCGTAGGTGACCGTCGTCGCCGCGGGATCGACCGGGGTCTCGATACGCACCCGTCGTTCGAACGGCCCCCAGTCGATCTCGACGTGTTGATAGACGCGCCGGGTCGTCTCAGGAGGGCGGCGGCGCCCGCCCCGGATCGTCAGGACGTCGCCATCCAGAATGACCTCGAGCGTCGCGGGATCAAGCCCGGCGATGTCCACGGTCACGTTGAGGGTCGCGGGATCGTCGGTCAGGTACACGTCGGTCAGCGCGCGGGTGACGGCAGCTCCTCGACCGACCGACATCAGATCGGTCAGGAGTTGGTCGACGCTGGCCGGAAGCTGGCGGAAGCCGGTCGGAAAGTCGTCACTGCGTGCCACGACGCCGGATGGTAGCTGCACGAGGCGGGCCCTGCCGTCCACGGGGGCGACACGCCCGTCCTCGGGCGGTAAAGTTGCAACGCGGCCCGACGTCTGAAGGACATCCGCGATGGCAACGCTGGATCATGACCCCTCACGTCCCGGTTCGACCGCCTCCACCCTGGCGGGGCAATACGAAGCGCTGCGTCACGTCGCGGCGGCGGTTGCCAACGGCGCGGACACGGCATCGATCTTTCGCCTCGTTGCCGAGGGCGCGGCGCACCTGGTCCAGGCGGACGGATGCGGCGTCGTGCGGTTCGACGAGGATGGGCAGGGGTGGCTGGTCGGGCGCTGGTCTCGTCCCGGATTGATCGCCCGTGAGGTCCCAAACGTGGTCGCGCTGGACGGCGCCAGCGCGGTGGCCACGGTGTATCGGACCGGCGCTCCCGCACGCGTGTTCGACTACGGACGTCTGGATGATGCGCGGGCCCGCTCCCTGGCATCGATCTACCGAAACGGCGTCGCCGTGCCCGTGCGGATCGGCGCCGGCGTGTGGGGAGCCGTCGCGGTCGGCGTGGCGCACGCCGACGCGTTGCCCGCCGACACCGAGGAACGCCTCGCGGACTTCGCCGAGCTGGTCGCCCTCGCGGTCGCCAGCCCCGACCCGCGGTCGCGGGCAGGCATCGAGGGGCTGCTCGACACGCTGCTTTCATCCGCGCCCGTCGGACTCGCGTTCTTTGACCGCGACCTGCGGTTCGTCCGGGTCAACACGGCGCTCGCCCAGATCAACGGCCGGCCTGCCGAAGAGCACATCGGCCGTTCGTTGAAGGAGCTCGACGACGGGTTCACGGACGAGATCGTGGCGATGCTCGCCAGGGTCCGTGACGAAGGCACGCCGATCCTCGATACCGAGGTCAGTGGCGAGACCCCGGCTCAGCCAGGGGTGTTGCGCACATGGCGTGCGAGTTACTACCCCGTGCGATCCGACCACGGCGGCGTGTTGGGCGTCGGTGCCGTCGTCGTCGAGATCACGCAGGCGAAGCGCGCGGAGGAGGAACTTCGTCGCGAGCGCGACTATTCGGCGGCGTTGATCGAGGCGATGCAGGACGGTCTGGCGGTGGCGACACCCGACGGCACGTTGATCGACGTCAACCACCGGTTTTGCGAGATGACCGGATTCGCCGCCGCTGAGCTTGTCGGCTGCTCACCGCCCTACCACTACTGGCCGCAGGACGCCGATCGCACCTCGGTCGAGGAGGCGTTCACGCGCGCGCTCGCCGGACACAGCGGTGAGCACGATCTGGTCTTTCGCCGTCGTGATGGACAACCACTCCCGGTCGTGGTCGCGCATGCGCCGCTGCGTGATGTCGACGGTGAGCTGCGCGGCTTTGTGGCGACTGTCCGGGACGTGACGGAACAGCGTCGGGCGGACGAGGAGCGCTCGTTGCTCCTGGCGGCCGAGCGGGCCGCACGCGACCGCACCGAACTGCTGCAAACCGTGACGGCGCTCCTTTCGACGGCGTTGACACCCGACCAGGTGCTCGATGTCGCGGTCGGTCCGGGCTTCGATGCCGTCGGTGCGCCGCGCGGCTTGGTGATGCTGGTCGACGACGGTGTACTCGTCCCGGCGCGCACAGGTGATCTGCAAACCGACGGCATCGGCTCGCCCATGCGGATCCCTTTGGACGACCCGTCGCCGCTTGCGGCTGTCGTCCGGTCGGGAACTGCGGCGTTCTACCCCTCCCGCACCGCGTTACACACCGAATGCCCCGACGCACTCGACCGCGTGCGGACCGACACGGCGGCACTCGCCGTGGTGCCGCTCGCAATCGAGGGACGCATGCTGGGCGTTCTGGGGTTCGCGTTCGCCGAGCCGCGGTCGTTTTCGACCGACGACCGCGCGCTGTTCGCCACGATCGGGGCGTTGTGCGCCCAGGCGCTCGAGCGTGCGCGGTTGTATTCGCAGGCCCGTGCCAACGCCGAGGTGCTGCAACAGCGCGACGCGCTCAAGTCCACCGTGCTCCGTGGCGTCTCGCACGAATTCCGCAGCCCGCTCACCGCGATCGCGAACGCTGCCGAGGCACTCGACGACGTTGATGACCCGGATGAGCGGCGAGAGCTTGTCAGCGTGGTGGTGGCCGAGACCCTGCGGTTGGATCGCCTGGTTGTCAACCTGCTCGATCTGTCGCGGCTTGAAGGTGGCGTGTTGGAGCCGCGGCTCGACTGGTGCTCGCCCGCCGAACTCGTCGCCGGCGCCTTGGAAGCCGCGACGTCTTTGACCGCGGCCACGTTGGTCGAGGTTGATCTGCCCGATCATCTTCCGTTTGTGCGTGCAGATCCCGTGCTGACGGAGCGCATCTTGCTGAACCTGCTTCACAATGCGGTGCGCCACGGGGCGCCGCCGATCCGGATCGAGGTTCGGGTGGCCGCCGAGTCGCTTGATCTGGCTGTCGTCGATACCGGACCTGGCGTGGCATCGGCGGTGTGCGAGTCGATTTTCGAGCCGTTCTTCGGCGCCATCGACCGCGGTGGGGTGGGGCTGGGGCTCGGACTCTCACGTGGACTTGCTGAAGCGCAAGGAGGGCACCTGCGCCTCGATCCGACCGACTTCGGGGCCCGATTCGTCCTGTCGCTGCCGGTCGACGATTGGACCCGGGCATGAGCATCGCCGCGCGGGTGCTCGTCGTCGACGACGAGCCGCAGATCGTGCGGGGCCTCTCCGCCAGCCTCCGCGCTGCGGGCTACGACGTGACCAGTGCCGAGGGCGCGCAGCAGGCGCTCGAAGCGGCGGCCATCCGCCCGCCCGACGCGGTCATCCTCGATCTGGCTCTTCCTGATGGCAGCGGCGTCGAGGTCTGCCGCAGTCTGCGCGAATGGAGTGACGCCCCTGTGATCGTGGTCTCGGCATTGGACGGCGAGGCAGACAAGATCGCGGCGCTCGACGCCGGGGCCGACGACTACGTCACCAAGCCCTATGCGGTCGGCGAGCTCTTGGCCCGACTGCGCGCTGCGCTTCGTCGCGGCGCAGTGCCCCCTGGGACCACGCCGAGCGTCATGTTCGGTGACGTGTTCGTCGATCTGGCCAGGCGCGACGTCGTCCGCGCCGGTGAGCCCGTGCATCTGACCCCCCGGGAGTACGAGCTGCTCGCGCAGCTGGCACGTCATGCCGGGCGGGTGTTGACCCATACTTCACTGCTGCGCACGCTCTGGGGGCCGGCCTTCGTCGACGAGACCCACTATCTGCGTGTGCAGATGGCGAGCCTGCGTCAGAAACTCGAGCCGGAGCCCGCTCGCCCGCGCTACCTGCTGACCGAGACGGGAGTGGGCTACCGCCTGCGTCTCGAACCGAGCGGGAGGTGGTAGTGCGGATGTGTTTTGGCCGCTTTTCGCGTTTTAACGACATCTTTATGCTGCCGGCCACAATTTTGACGCGGTCTTAACGCGGCCTCGGTTACCGTGACTGAACCCGGACACGAGTGTCCAGCACCCCCAACGGATCGACTGTTGAATCCACGAGGCGACCTCCGTGCGAGCAGCAGCAGGCAGTCCTCCGAGGCGGCTCGGGTCCGGGCCCCCCTCCACCGCATCGCGCGCTGTTGGTCTGTGTCGCCGTGTTCGACGCCGTCGTCGCCGAATGGCGACGGGACGCGCTGGACGGCGAGGGCGCGTCGGCGTGCGTCGCCTGCGGTGCGGCCTCCCACGTCTTGGTGACGCCGGACCACTAGGGAGCCAGGCGTTCCATCCGCCAGACGCGTGCTCGCGGCGTGTAGCGAAAGCGGTCGTGCAGGCGGTTGGCGGCGTGTTGCCAGAACTCGAACGCTGAGGGAATCAGCCGGTAACCACCCCAATTGGGCGGCCTGGGGACACCGGCGTCACCGAATCGCGCGGTGAGCTCGGCGACCTCGCGTTCGAGCGTCGCGCGGTCGGGGATCGGACGGCTCTGCGGTGACGCCCAGGCACCGACCTGACTGCCGGGATGACGGGACGCGAAGTACGCGTCCGACTCGGCCGCCGAGGTTCGCGCCACCGTGCCCTCGATGCGGATCTGCCGTCCGATCGGCGGCCAGTGAATGACCAGGGCCGCGCGGGGATTCGCGTCGAGTTCACCAGCTTTGCGGCTCTCGTAGTTGGAGAAAAACACAAATCCGTCCGGTCCCCACCCGCGCAGCAGCACGATTCGTGCCGAGGGAACCCCGGCCGGGGACGCGGTCGCGAGCGTCATCGCCTCTGGCTCGTGCACGCCGACCGAGCGCGCACCATCGAACCACGCCGCAAATTGTGTGAAGGGATCAGGATCGAGGTCACCCTCGTCCAGCGGCACGACCGGCTGCGTCGGAGACGACACGTTCGACCTAGCCGCTGTAGGCGGCGAGTCCGGTGACATCGTGGCCCAGGATCAGCGTGTGGATGTCGTGGGTGCCCTCATACGTGACCACCGACTCCAGGTTCGCCATGTGTCGAAACACCGGGTACTCGTCGACGACGCCGTTCGCGCCGAGTACGTCGCGCGCGGCCCGGGCGGTCCACAACGCATGCGCCGCGTTGTGGCGTTTCGCCATCGACACCTGCTGCGGGCGCATCTCGCCACGATCCTTGAGCCTGCCGAGCTGCAACGCCAGAAGCTGGCTGGTGGTGATTCCGGTCAGCATCTCCGCGAGCTTGGCCTGCACGAGTTGGTACCCCGCGATCGGACGGTCGAACTGCACACGGGTCTTGGCGTACTGGAGCGCCGTGTCGTAACAGCTCATCGCGGCGCCGATGACCCCCCACGAGATTCCGTAGCGCGCCTGGGTCAGGCACGCGAGTGGCGACTTGAGGCCTTCGGCGAGCGGAAGCCGCGCCGAATCCGGCACGCGGACATCTGCCAGGTGCAACTCGCTGGTGACCGACGCCCGCAGGCTCCACTTGCCATGCATATCGGTCGCCGTGAAGCCGGACGTGCCGCGGTCGATCAGGAACCCGCCGATACCGTCGTCCACGCGCGCCCAGACGACGGCGACGTCGGCGATGGAACCGCTCGTGATCCAGCGTTTGGTCCCCGACAGCACCCAGTCGCCGCCGTCGCGGGTCGCCCGCGTCAACATGCCCGCCGGGTTCGAACCGAAGTCCGGTTCGGTGAGTCCGAAGCACCCGATGGCCTCGCCGCGGCCCATCGGCGGGAGCCAGCGCTCCTTCTGCTCGTCAGAGCCGAAGCGGTGGATCGCGTACATGCTGAGTGCGCCCTGCACGGAGACGAACGATCGCAGCGCGCTGTCCCCGCGCTCCAGCTCCTGCATCACCAAGCCGTACGCCACGGCGCCCAGACCGGGCAATCCGTAGCCGGTCAGGTTCGCACCGAGCAGGCCGAGTTCCGCCAGGCCCGGCAGGAGCTCCCGAGGGAAGCGTCCCTCACGGTTGGCGTCCTCGATGATCGGGAGCACCTTGCGATCGACGAATGCCCGTACGGTGTCGCGTACGAGACGTTCCTCGTCCGACAGCAGGCCGTCGATGTCGAAGTAGTCAACGCCGATGAATTCGCCCATGCCCGCAGCTTAGTGGTCCTCTTGCGCGGCCACTTGCGGGGCCACTTCGAGAACGGTTGGCCGCGGTGGTCCAGGGGATTTCCAGGGGGTTCGCGGCGCGGTTCCACATCCAGGGCGCAATTCCAGAAACCTGCGCTACCGTTGATGCAACGTCACGCATTGTCCACGCGTACGATCGCCCTGAAAGGTTCCCAATGGCCGCCGACACACTCACCATCGAACGCGCAATGTCCGACTACCTGGCGGTGTCGAGAAACGCGCACCTGTACGCGGCGGACGAGTACGCACGTGCCGAAGCCCAGGCCTGGGAGCGGCTCCAGGCGCTGTTGCCGCAGGACGGTGCTGACGCGTTCGGTGCGGACCTGCAGCCCGCCGGGGCATAGCCGCGACGCGACGGATCGGGGTCGCGCGACCCCGCCGCCACCAACGCGCCCGCGGCTCACAGCTGACGACGGCTTGGGTTCACGCGGGTCAGGGAGAATGCGGGCCATGTCGCACGCGCCGGTGAACCCAGCCGCTCCTCGCGTCGAGCCCGGTCCGTGGGAATGGTTGTACGACATCGTCGGGGTCGGGATGTGGGCGGTGACGCGGGCGCGGTTTGACGTGCAGGTGCTCGGCGGTCCCGTTCCGCAGGTCGCGCGAGGTCAGGTGTGGGTCGCGACCCATCGCGCCGAGACCGATGTCCCGCTGATCGGTGGTCTGCTGACGATCCGTGGTGGGATGTGGCGACACCGCACCGCGCGCGTGCATTTCGCCGCACGTGACGACCTGTTCGAACCGGGGGTCGTCAGCGCCGGGCTCCATCTGCCCGGTCCGCTTGCCCGGCTGGCGTGGCCGCTGTCTCCCGGACGGTGGTTGCCGCGCGTGCGTGCGCATCCGATCCGGCGTCCCACGGGGCTCAAGCTGGGCCAAGCGCTGCGCGGTCTGGACCCGGCGCTCCAATTGGTCGATGTGATCACGCCGGATGTGATTGCGCGATTCGCGCAACGGGCCGAGGTGCTCGGTCGCGCGCACCCGGCGACCGTCGGGGACGCCTGCGACGGGGTCTTCGCGCAGGAGTTGTGGCAGGACGTGACCGCCGACGACCTCAACACCCCGGTGGGGCGTGACGTCTGGCGCGCCAACGTGACACAGGCCGCCGGCGACCTTCGACGGCTTGTTGACCTGGTCCGGCGCGGTGAGCCAATGGTGCTGTTTCCCGAAGGCCAGGTGTCGCCTGCGGGCGGCATCGGGCCCGTGGGCGACGTGCTCGACTTGATCGCCCGCCGAGGGGTGCCCACCGCGATCCTGCCGATCGGGATCGCCTACGACCCGCTGCGCCGCGGGCGCGCCATCGCGGCGATCAGCGTTGGGCCGCCGATGGCGCGGGACGAAGGATCGGTTGTCCCGCCGGTGCTCGACGCCCTGCGACACGCCATGCCGATCACGGTCGGGCAGGTGGTCGCGCGTGAGTTGACGACGCTCGCGGCGTCCGTTGAGGTGACCGTGAATCGGCGTCGCCTGCTCGAAGCGCTGGTCCACACCTACGAACAGGCCCGTCGGGACGGTCGGCCATTCGTCCGTGGCGTCAGCTCCCCGGGTCGCCGGGCGCGATCCGTCGCATCGGCGCTCCACGTCCTCCAGGCGCGGGGTCTGATCGACATCGACCACTCGGGCGGTTTGCGCATCGATGCGCCCGCGGTACTCCGCGACCCGCTGCTCGCGCGCCTCGCCGCCGAAGATCGTGCGGTCTGGAACACCGACTCGACCCGTCGAGTTCCGTAGGATCACGCAAAGTGGTCTTCGCCCAAGGCAACGACAGATGAGCGGGCAGCAGTCGCTCTTTTCCGTGCAGGAGGATGCCGTGCTCTACTTCGACGGCGGCTCCCGCGGCAACCCCGGACCCGCCGGGTACGGCTACCTGTTGGAACGGCCTGACGGCGAGCTGATCGTTGCCGACGGACACGCCATCGGGACCGCGACCAACAACGTTGCCGAGTACAGCGGTCTCATCGCCGG
>JANMKR010000064.1:0-9883 GCA_031372145.1 Actinomycetota bacterium
ACGAGGGCCAGCGCGTGAGCTTTGAAGCGGCGCAAGGCGCCAAGGGGCCGCAGGCGACCAACGTCACCGCTCTCTAACCCGAGCACACACCAGTAGGTTCGAACGGCCGGGGCAGACGCTCCGGCCGTTCGCATTTTCGGGAGCATCGATCAGGCGCGTCTCAGCACGCCGGATAGCATCGCCGCCGTGAGCAGTGACGACTTGACTCCCGACGAACGCGAACGCATCGCGCCATACGTCACCGACACGGTCGGACCGGTCTTCGCCCTGACCAGCCTGCCCGAGGTCGTCAAGGGCGCGCTGTTCGCCCGCTACAGCCGGAGTCCCAAGTCGCTGCGCCGGCTGCTGCTCGACGAGTTCCTTCCGTCCGATGTCTCGACGGTCGGCGAGGTCGGCGACACCGGTGAGGTCCGGGCCGCTGCGCTTTATGACCGGGTGCTTGCCGAATACGGCGACGACTCGGTCGCGCAGCTCGGCGGCGCGCACATCGCCGTCGAAGGGGCGTCCAACGTCCTGACGAAGATCCTCGAGTGGGGACGGCTTGCGAGCTACCTCGAGCAATCGACCCGGTACATCCGCCTGGACGACAAGCCGGGTGGACGTCATCGCTATCACCGGCCGGCGGCCGTGCTGGCGCACCCTGAACTCTCCGAGCGGTACACCACGACGCTCGACCAGGCGTTCGACGCCTACGCGGAGCTGATCTCCGCGCTCGTCGCGCACATCGACCCACTCGTCCCCGATGAGCCGGACACGCCGCCCGCGGCCCGGGACCGCGCCATCCGTGCCCGCGCCCTGGACGCCCTGCGCGGCCTGCTGCCGGCCGCGACCCAGGCCAACCTCGGCATCTTCGCGTCGGGCCAGGCCTACGAGGCGTTGCTGATCCGCCTGCAGGCACACCCGCTGGTCGAAGCCCGGGAGTGCGGCGTCGCGATGCTGCGCGAGCTGCGCAAGGTCATCCCCGCGTTCCTGACCCGGGTCGACCGCGAGGATCGGGGTGTCCGCCACGGGGCCTACCTGACCGACACCGAACAGGAGACCGCCAAGTTGGCGGTCGAGCTGCTGGGAGCACCGAAGGAGCGACCGGATGGACCGGTCGTCCGGCTCGTCGACTGGGACCGTGACGGCGAGGCACGCGTGGTCGCCCACGCGTTGTGGCCCTCCAGTGGTCGGTCGTTCGCCGAAGTGCGCGGCACGGTCGAAGGCATGGACGTCACGGAGCTGCTCGACGTGATGCACGCCTACTCGGGACTGCGGGTGGACCGGCGACACCGGCCTGGGCGGGCGCTCGAGGCGACGTCGTACACGTTCGAGGTCGTCTGCGACTACGGCGCCTACCGCGACCTGCAGCGTCACCGCATGCTGACGCTGCAAGCGCAGCCGCTGACCCCGTACCTGGGCTACGACGTCCCGCCCGAGGTCGCCGATGCCGGGTGCGAGGACCGGTACACCGCCAGCCAGCAGGCGTGCGCGTACCTCTACGACGACATGGTCGACACGTTCCCGCACGACGCCGCCTACGCCGTGACGCTGGCCCACAGGATTCGCTTCACGCTCACGTTGAACGCCCGTGAGGCGATGCACCTGATCGAGCTGCGCAGCCAGCCGCAGGGACACGAGACCTACCGCCACGTCGCCCAGGAGATGCACCGGCTGATCGACGAACAGGCCGGTCACCGCACCATCGCCGAGATGATGCGCTTCGTGGACCGGTCGTCGCAGGCGGCCGGGCGGCTTGCTGCCGAACGACGGCACGAGGAACGCTCAGCCCGGCAGGCACGCGATAGATTGGGTTCGTGAGCGACCGCAACGATCCGCGCCTGGGAGGGATGGCGCTCGCCAACGGCCTGCTCGTCCATGGACCGACCCACTGGGCCGCCGCGGTACGTGGCGACGATGGTCAGGTCACCGTGGCATCCGGCCGCAAGCCGCGCTTCGCTCGCGGGCCGCTCGCCGACATCCCGCTGGTGCGTGGTGTGCTGCGCATGGCGGAGGCCTTGGCGGTCGTGCCGGCCGCCCGGCGCGGGACGCCCGGGGCCCGGCTTGCCATGGAAAACGTCACGGTCGTCGTCGCGATGGTCGGATCGACCGCCGTCACGGCCCTCACGCGCCGCCGAATGCGGTCGGTCGTCGGGCAGGAGGTGCTGGGCGCCGTCTCCGGGCTGTTGCCGGCCCTCGTCGCGTTGCGCGCCTCCGACGCCGCGATGTGGCATGGCGTCGAACACAAGAGCATCGCCGCCTACGAAGCCGGTGGCGCCGCCGAGGTCGCCAATGCCGGAGCGCACGCCAAGGAACACCCGCGCTGTGGGAGCAACCTGGTGCTGCCCCTGATGACCGCGACGGTCCTGTGCAACACAGCCGTGCGCAAGATCGTGCACCGACCGTCGACCGCACTGCGCCTTGGCGCGACCGCGGTCAGCGTCGGCGTCGCCGTCGAGCTCTTCTCGTTCGCGACACGCCGCCCCGAACATCCCGTGTCACGCGCTGTCCATGCCGTGGGGCATGCCATGCAGGCCCACCTTGCGACGATCGAGCCGGCGCAGCAGGACCTGGCGGTCGGACGCGCGGCGATGGACGAGATCCTGCGCCTCGAGGACGCGCCGAGTGGTTCGACACGCACCAGAGGATGAGCTACACGGTGACCGTAGTCGTCTCCGCCGAACCCCACGCGGTGTGGGCGCGCCTGACCGACATCGCGAGCTGGCCGGACTGGAACCCGGCGTGTGTGTCGGCGCAGGCCCCCGAAGCGCTCACCGCCGGTCAGCGTCTGCGACTCGAGATGCGGCTCCCACGAGGTCGTGCGTTTTGGACCTCTCCCATCCTGACCGACGTGGATCACGCACGCCGCCTGGTGTGGGAGACGCGTGCCCTTGGGCTGCGCGCGCCGACGGTGACGACGTTGGAGCACCACGCGGAGGGCACCCTGGTCACGCTGATCTGCGAATCCCGTGGACCGCTGGGATTCACCTACCGGCTGACGTTCCCCGAGAAGACCCAGGCCCAGATGTGGAGTGGCGCGTTGACCGGACTCGCGCGGAGCTTCGACGGTGCGTGTCCGGAAGGTACGTGACACCACGTTGTGGCCCGGGCTCGACGCGCGCCCTCCGTGACGGCCGGCGCGCGACGCACCGGTTTCGGTACGTTTCGCGCTACGCTGAGCGGGCCGGATCGGTCTGTCCAACAGGGGCTCACCGACGGTCGTAAGTATTCGCTCCTCTGCAGCGTGGTCTGTGTGAGCGAACCGAAGGAGCAGATTGAGCACCGGGGCACAGCGGAGTGAGACCACGTTCGGCGGAGCGACCCAGTCCTGGGCGCACCATTCCGATCTGGTCATGTACGCCCGCCGCGTCCTGGGCGACAGATCCGACACGGCCGAAGACGTCGTGCAGGAGGCCTACCTGCGCCTGCTCGGTTTGGCCGCATCCGACGAGGCGCCGACAAGCGCACGCCCATGGCTCTTTCGGGTCGTGCGGAACCTCGCGATCGACGAGCGCCGCAGCGCCGCACGGCGCGCTGACCCGGTTGCGGACACCGCGATCCTCGGCACGGCCGCACTGGACGACACGGCCGGTCTGGTCGAGCAACGCGAAGAGATCGCCGGGGCGTTTCGCGACATCGCCGCGCTCCCCCCGCGTGAGCGCAAGGCCCTCGAAATGGACCAGGCGGGGATCGGCGCCCACGCGATCGCCGCAGAGCTCGGCACGACGCCCAATGCGGTCCACCAGGCGCTCTTCCGCGCGCGCAAGCGCCTGCGCAACGGCCGCGCGGTGGCATGGGGCCTCATCCCCATCGGCCTTGCCCCGTTTGCGCTGAGGCTCAGCGATCCGGCGCTGGCCGTGACGTTCGTCAACCTCCCGCCCGGCGCCCCGATCGGTCGCGCCCTGCCGGTGGCCGGGATCGTCGCCGCCGCGATGGTCGGCGGAAGCGTCGTCGCGCCCAGCGTCAATCCGAGCCCGCGATCCGTGCAACCGATCAACTTCGTGCACGCGGCCACGACGTCCGGCGGCACCGGCACCGCGAGCACGACTTCGAACGTGTCGGCCCCGACCCCCAACCGCAGCGCGTCGATCAAGACCGGCCCGAGCGCCAACTCCGGCAAGGGCACGTCCGGATCAGACGACGGCTCCGCGGGCGGCGCCGGCAACGGCACGAACCGCAACCGCGGCGGCAGCGGCAGCAGCGGGAGCGGCGGCGGCGATGACGGCTCCGGCGATGACTCGGGCAAGCACCGTCGCGGTCGCGGATCCGACAGGGCACCCTCAGCCGGCGACGGTGGCGACGATTCGCCGACGTCCGGTGACCGTCGCGGCCGTGGCAAGGACGGCCACAGGGCCACCACGCCGTCCGCCGTTGCCGAGCAGGAGACGCCGAAGGTCGACGACAGTCCGGACGCCCCGGACGAGCCCGCCCCGGGTGCGGATTCCGGCGGCGCCGCCAAGGACTGATACGCCCGCTAGACTCGGGTGGTGCGTCTGGACCGAATCCACCACGTCGCGTACGCGGTTGAGGACATCGATGCGGCCCTTCCGGTCTACACCGATCGGTATGGCATGTTCGTCGAGGTGCGTGAGCGACTCGACGACCAGGGCGTCGAAGCGGTCAGCCTCGCCGCCGGCACCAGCCATGTCGAGTTGATCCAGCCGGTCGACCCCCAAAGCGGCGTCGCCAGGTTCCTGGAACGACGCGGCCCGGGACTGCACCACGTCGCGTTCGAGGTCGAGGACCTCGCGGCAGCCCTCGCAGAACTGCGCGACGACGGCGCCGAACTGATCGACGACGAGCCGCGCCGCGGCCTCGGCGGACATATGATCGCGTTCATCCATCCGCGCGCAACCGGCGGCATCCTGACCGAACTCGTGCAAGCCCACTGATCGACACCGGAGTTCCGAGACATGAAGATCCGATACATCGAACCGAAGCCCCGTGGGGCGACGATCTATGAGATCGCGAACCTCCCCAAACTCGGATTGCCCCTCCTGGCGGCGTGCATCGCAGAACGCGATCCCGACGTCGACCAGTGGATCTACTGCAAGCTGATCAACGGCGTCCAGGTTGACTGGGCCGACGTCGAGAGTGCCGATCTGGTCTGCATCTCGACCACGACCAACACGACCCTCGAGGGCTATGCCTACTCCGAGCGCCTGCGCGCCAAGGGCATCCCGGTGGTGCTGGGCGGTTCGCACGTGACCTTCATGGCACACGAGGCGTTGGGACACACCGACTACGTCATCCGCCGCGAAGGCCACGTCGGCTTCGTACAGCTGGTGGACTGGCTCAGACGTGGCGGAGCGCGGGACGAGCTGCACGCGATCGCCGGCCTGTCCTGGCTCGATGCCGAGGGCCGGCAGGTCAACAACCCCGAGGCGCCTCCGGCCTCGAGCGAAGACCTGGACGCCCTGCCGTTCCCCGCATTCCAGCTGCTCGAGGGCCGCGAGAAGATGGTCACCTACCCCATGATGATGAAGTGGGGGTGCCCCTACGACTGCAACTTCTGCTCGGTCATCAAGATGTTCGGCCGCAAGCTGCGCAGCCGGTCCGTCGAGAACATCATGTGCGAGTTACGCCTGGCCAAGGCGCAGAGCGTGTTCTTCTACGACGACATCTTCATCGTGGACAAGAAGCAGTCCAAGGCGTTGTTCCGCGCAATGCTCGCGGAGGAGATCACACCGATGTGGACCGCGCAGATCCGCGCGGACTCGCTCTACAAGTCCAAGACGACGCTCGAGCCGGACCACGAGTTGCTCGGGCTGATGCGCGACTCGGGCTGTTACATGGTGTATGTCGGGTTCGAGAGCATCACGCAGGCGGGCCTGGACGCCTACAACAAGAAGCAGAAGGTTGAGCACATCACGACCTCCATCAAGCTGCTGCACGACTACGGCATCCGCGTCCACGGGATGTTCGTCGTCGGCGCCGACACCGACACGCCCGAAACGGTCCGTGCAACGATCGACTTTGCGATCGAGCACAAGGTGGACACGCTGCAGATGATGATGCTGACGACGCTGCCTGGCACGTCGTTCGACCAGAACATGCGCCAAGACGGCCGGGTGCTGACGGAGGACTATTCACTCTATGACGGTCATCACTGCATCATCGCGCCCAAGAACATGACGCCCTACCAGCTGCAGATGGAGACGTGGCGGGGCATGCTGCGCTTCTACTCGTCACAGGGCTGGATGCGGTTGATCAACCGTGAGATCGCGAGCAACCTCCTGCGCATCATGGGGCTGTTCGCACGCGAATGGCGGTTCACGGTGCGCCTGCCGCAGGTCGCGATGCTGGCAGCGATCGGCAAGGGACCCGATGCCTTCAACGTGATCCGTCGCACGATGTCGCCGCGCGGGTTGCGGTTCCTGTACGAGGCGTTCGGTGTGGCGGGCTTCCGCAAGTACGGGCGCAGCCAGCTCCTCAAGTTCACCGACCAGATCGAGTCGATGAAGCACCTGGACATCATCAAGCGGCTGCCCGCCTGGACTCCACCGGTCGAGCGCGCGGTGAAGAAGAGCCTCCCCGTTCTGCAGGCCGGCTGATGGCGACCGGACGACGCGTCGAGATGGGGTTCGACGGCGGCACCATCCTGAGGCTGACGATCGAGGAACAGGTCGCCCAGGACTTGGTCGCCGCCCTGGGCAACGGCGACGGCAAGTGGAGCTCCGTCGAGTCCGAGGAAGGCACCCACTGGCTCAACACCCGTGAGCTCGTGTACATCCGCCTCGTCCCAGGAGAGCCATCGCGCGTGGGCTTCGGCGGGTCCTAGCGGATCTGAGCGTCCTCGACGAGCGATTGTGAGGCGAAGCCCGATCGAACGGGTCGCGATGGGAGTGGGAACCGCGCCGCGGTCACGCTGCGCCGGTCGCTGTCTCATCTCAGTGGAGTATCGACCTCCGCACGCCGCCATTCGGCGTCCAGCGGCGCACGACCAGGTGATCGGGCGGATCGCCCAAGCGGATCACGACGACCTCGGTGATGTCGGTCTTGTAGAGGTGGTAGTCGCCGGGCGGGGCGGTTCCGGCGGCTTCGACGTAGGCCCGCTTGATGTCCGGGTCCGTCACCTCGATGACGGTGCCCGCGACCTTGGAATCGCCTCCCCAGATGTCCGGTTCGTGCGAACCGCTGTGGAGGGCAAAGCGCGGATCGGTCGCCAGGTCACGCACTTTTGGTGAGTTGGGCATCGAGCCGAACGCCAGCTCACCGTCGATGAACCGCGCCTCGATCCCGCTGATTCGCGGCGCGCCGTCCGGACGCAGCGTCGCCATCGTCTTGTGCACGCGCTGCTCCATCAAGCCCTTCGCGTCTGCCGCGAACTCCGGCTCACCCGCCTCGATTTGGGACCAGGAGGCCATTACCCCTCCAGCAGTGCCTTGACGATCGCGCTGACCTGCTTGCCGTCGGCAGCGCCGCCGAGCTTCGCCATCGCGGCCTTCATCACCCCGCCCATGTCCTTGGGGCCCGTCGCGCCAAGCTCCGCGATCGCTGCCGCGACCACCGGCTCGATCGCCGCCGCATCGAGCTGCTGTGGCAGGTACTCCTCGAGGACCGCCATCTCTGCGCGCTCCACGTCGGCCAGATCGGCGCGATGGGCCGCGTCGTATTGCTCGATCGACTCGCGGTGTTGCTTGACCGTCCCTCGCAGGGCCTTCTCGATACCAGCTTCATCCAGCGGCTCTCGCGCGGCGATCTCGGCGTTCTTGATCGCAGCGCGAGCCCGGCGTATGACGCCCAGGCGCAACTTCTCACCTGCGCGCATCGCCGCCTTCATATCGGCTTCGAGCCGGGCCGCGAGGGGTGCCGGTGCATCTGCCATCAATTCCTCCTGGTTCGTTCCGCGCTCAGGTTATAGCGGAGATTGCTAACCTCCCGCGCCCATGGAACTCGGTCTCGTCGGACTTGCCAACAGTGGCAAGACAGCGCTCTTCAACCTGATCACCGGTGACGAAGCCGAAGTGGCCACCTACCCGTACTCGACCCGCGAGCCGCGCAAGGGCGTCGCCGACGTGCCGGACCCGCGCATCGACGCGATCGCCGACATCCAGGACATCCCGCGCCGCGTCTGCGCCCAGGTGCAGGTCGTCGACATCGCCGGCCTCTCTGCCGGCGCGGGGCGTGGCGAAGGGCTCGGCGGTCAGGCCCTGGGTCGTCTGCGCGAGGTCGACGCGCTGATCCACGTGGTCAGGGCGTTCGCCAATGCCGAGGTGGGTCATCCGCTGGAGCGCATCGACCCTGTCGGCGATGCCGAGGCCGTTGACCTCGAACTCGTCCTTGCCGACCGCGAGCAGCTGGGACGCCGTGAGGAGAAGACGGCGAAGTCGGCACGCACCGGCGATGCCCAGGCCAAGGCCGAGCTCGTCGCGATCGCGGCGCTCGCAGCGGTGCTCGACGACGGCCGGCCGGCCCGCACGGCCGCAGAACCGCCGGCTGTGGCGCTTGGTCTCGAACTGGGTCTGCTGACGGCAAAACCCGTCCTGTACCTGGTCAACACCGACGACCTCGGCGACCCGCCCGCCGACGTCACGGCACACGCGACGTCCCAGGGCGCACACGCCATGGCACTGCCCGTCGGGGTCGAGCTGGAGCTGGCCGCGATGGAACCCGACGAGGCGATCGAACTTGCCTCGGAGTTGGGTCTGGGCGACGAACGCGGCGCGCCCGCCCTGGTCGCAGGCGCCTACCGCTTGCTGGACCTCGTGACGTTCTTCACGGGTTCCGGACCGCCCGAGGCACGCGCCTGGCCGATCACGCGCGGCCTGACCGCGGACAAGGCCGCGGGCAAGATCCACTCGGACATGGAGCGCGGGTTCATCCGTGCCGAGGTCGTCGCATGGGACAAACTCGTCGAGTCAGGCTCGTTTTCGAAAGCCCGCGAGCGTGCCCTGGTGCGTATGGAAGGCAAGGACTACGTCGTCCAAGAAGGCGACGTGATGCAGATCCGCTTCAACGTCTGAGCCAACGTCCAGGCGCGGACACGGAACTGTCGTTAGGTTGGTCGACCCAACGTCAGCGAGACGTCGGTCCGACCAAAGGAGCAGGTATGTCCGTTCTTCGTGAGGTGCTGGCAGCAAACGATGCCTATGCGTCGGACTTCGGAGCCAAGTCGGAGCTCGCGCTTCCGCCGGCCCGGCAGTTCGCGATCTTGACGTGCATGGACGCCCGCCTCGACCCGGCGAAGTACGCGGGGCTCAGTGAAGGCGACGCGCACGTCATCCGCAACGCCGGTGGTCGAGCGAGCGATGACGCGATCCGATCGCTCGTCATCTCGTACAAGTTGCTCGGCACGAAGGAATGGTTTGTGATCCACCACTCCAACTGCGGGATGGAGTTCTTCACCGACGACGTCATGCGCGGGCTGCTCGCGAGCAGCCTCGAGACCGCCGCACTCGGCGATCAGGGCTTCTACGACGTCGGCACCGGCCCCGGTTCGCCGGAAGCGGCGTACGTCGACTGGCTCACCATCGCCAACCGCGAGCAGAGCGTGGTCGACGACGTCGCGCGGATTCGCTCCCACCCGCTCGTGCCGCCGAGCATCCCGATCTACGGGTATGTGTACGACGTGGAATCCGGTCGGCTCAACGAGGTTGCGGCGGCGACCGCGGCAGGCGCCGCCGGCTGACCGCGGAGCCGTTGGCGCCCGGGCCTCGGACCACCCGGCCTGCCGAGGAGTGGTCACGGGCGCGGCACCGGAGATTGACAAGATCGGGCTCCCACAGGGAGCCCGATCCGTTTCAGCACTCCGACTGAGACAACCTGCGGCCGCAGTCCCTACTTCTCGTTGCGGTCCAGGATCCCGTCGTTGTCGTCATCGTTGTCGCGTGCGTTGACGACGCCGTCGTTGTCGAGGTCGCGGTCGCGGCTGTTGAGGACACCGTCGTTGTCGCCATCATGG
>JANMKR010000096.1:0-6088 GCA_031372145.1 Actinomycetota bacterium
GCTGCAAAGCTCCGCAGGGGCGCATACCGTTCAGACAGACGTTTCGCCTGTGGAGCGTTGTCCTCGCCTTCGCCCATATGGTCCGATATGAACGAAGGCTGCGTCCTCGCCCTGCGGGCTTTTCACTCGCCAGACTGTCAAGGCATTCCTGAGACAGACCACTAGAGCGTCCATCCCAGGTGCCGGCCGATCACCCGCGCGCCATCGCTGCCCTGGGGCGCGGGGCTGAACCGACGGTGCGGACCCCGCTTCCACGGATGCGGGCCGACCGAGCCGTAGTGAAGCCGCAGGTACTCCTCGAGTCGTCCTCGGTGCTCCGGGCAGGCGTGGCGCTTCGGGCCGAAGATCCCGCGGCCCGTCCACGTGAGCCACCCGGACGGCGGCCCGTCGAGGTACTCCCCGAACAGTTCCGCGCCCAGCTGCCGCTCGAGGCTCACCTGCGTCGGCGCGTCCGGAACGGCGTCGCAGAACTGGCAGCGGAAGATCAACTTGACGGGCACGGCGGCTCCCCGGACACTTGACGCATCGTAGCCGCCTCCGCCGATCGCCGCGACCGCCATCAGCAATACTTCTCCCCTCGTGCTCCAACACCGGGCGGACCGCCCGCTGACGAACCTCCGCCGGATACCTGCCTCTGTTGCCCTTCACCCATCCTCACGAGATGGAGCCTCCAATATCTCCGGCGGGATTCACGCTGTGCGGATCCGTGCGAGTCCCAGACGGCGCATTCCTCAGGTCACGCATCACGAAGGGGAACGGCCGGGACCGTCCATACTGAGCCTCGGCCAGATCCACCTTCAGCGTGGCTTCGAGGTCTCCGGGGATGCTCACATGCCCGGCTTGGCCCCCCGCTCGCCGATCGAGTCGCGGAACGCCATCGCCTCGTGCCCGATGGTGGCGGACTCCTCGATTGGGATGATCGGCGTGACCTCAAACCGCAGCCACGGGATCCACGGCTCGATCGTCCGCGCCAGGGTCTGGGCGGTGTCGACCTCGATGATCGCGACACCTCCCGACCCGTCCGCGGTGCCGTAGAAACCCTTGAAGTCAGCCCCGGCGGGTGGTTGCCACGCCTCGAAGACCGTGAGGCTGCGACGAAGGCCCTCCTCGGACGTGTCGGTGAAGGTCCAGGTGACATGGAAGAGCATTACCTCCCCTTTCGTCGTGTTGCGCGAGTGAACGTATCAAGGCTCCCGGGTTCGCGGCATGCAGCATCGAAAACCCGCTGCACGCCAAACGTGGTGCCTCGACACTCGCGTTGTCGAGCCTCACAACGCACGAGCCGTGGCGCCGCTCAGTCCCCGACCCGCTCGCGACGAAGGACGACCTGCAAACGCCACTGGGGGCTCAGGAGCCCCACGTTCCCATCCGAGGTACGGCAATCGGACACCGAAAGTACGGTGGTTCAGCGGATGTTCGCAAGGACCCCCACGCCTACGGTGATCTCAACGTCAAACGCACGGAACGGCGGCTTGAGCTCAGACCCGAGCGCCGGGAAAAAGGGAGAGAAACAATGGACCTGTATGTGATTCACCGCCGCAACGGATGGACAGCACCGGACGACCTCCAGGCGGCCGCCGGCCGTTCGACCATCGAGGGCGACAAGTCCGGCTCGGGCGTTCGCTGGATCCGCAGCTACGTCCTGGCGGAGGAGAGCGGAGAACTCGGCACCATGTGCATCTACGAGGCGGAGAGCCCCGAGGCGATTCGCGCGCACGCCAAAGCCGCCGGCCTGCCGGCAGACGAGATCGTGGCAGTGGCCGACACCGTCGTCGTGCGGCCTGACCCGATGCCCGTCACCGCCTGATCGGGAACGCACCGGCGGTCGTCACGACCGCCGGTGCAACCTAAACTTCGGTCATGGCAAGTCGAGGCACGCTCGTCGGGCGGCACGCGGAGCGCGAGCGACTCGGGTATGCATTGGGACAAGCGCGACTGGGCAGTGGCTCACTCGTCCTCCTCTCAGGCGAGGCAGGGGTGGGAAAGACGCGGTTGGCCGAAGAGCTCGCCGAGGGTTCGGGAGCGCTGGTGCTCTCGGGCCGCGCCAGTCAGGGCGCCGTGGCGCCCTACGGCCCAATCGTCGCGTCACTGCGTTCGTACCTGCGCGTGCATCCGGATGGACTTGCCGACTGCGGTCCGCTCCGCCCCCACCTGGCGTTGATCCTCCCGGAACTGGGAGACCCGGCGCCGGTCAGCGACCGGGACACCTTGTTCGAAGCCGTGCACGGCGCATTCGCATGCCTGGCCCGCGAGGGTCACCTCGTGCTCCTGCTGGATGACCTGCAGTGGTCCGACGACGCCACGCTCGAACTGCTTCCCGCCCTTGCCGAACGACTCAGCCGGCTGCCGGTGCTGTTGATCGCGAGCTACCGTTCTGACGGTCTGCCGCGCGACCACATGTTGCGGCGGCTTCGGCACGAGCTTCGCCGAAGCGGGCGCCTCGACGAGCTCGCCCTCGCGCCGCTCACGCCGAGCGAGACCACCGAGCTGCTGGCGCAGATATTCAACGACACCCCCGCGCCCTCGCTCGCAAACGCGATCCACGACCGCACGCAGGGCCTCCCGTTCTTCATCGAGGAGCTTGCCCGCGCCTTGCTGGCCACCAACGCCGTGACCGGGGGACGGCAGGGGCTCGTGCTCACCGAGGGTGGCCAGGTACCGGTGCCGGACACGATCCGTGACGCGGTGTTGATGAGCACATCCGAGCTCTCGCCGGAAGCACGCACGGCGGCCGAAGCCGCCGCCGTTGCGGGTGATGCCTTCGATCTGGACCTCGTCGCCGAGGTCGCGAGCGCCACCGGCCTCGCGGAGCTCATCGAGCGCGAGTTGATCACGGAGGACGGTCCCGGTCAGGGTGCGTTTCGCCATGCCCTTGCGCGCGACGCCCTCTACGCCGACGTGCCGTGGCTGCAACGCCGGGCGCTCCATCGCCGGCTGGCCGAGGCACTCGAGCACGGGGGTGGCAAGAGCATGCAGGTGGCGACCCATTGGCTCGGCGCGAGTGAGGAGTCCCGTGCCCGCAACGCGCTGCTGCGCGCGGCCGACGAGTCCCGCGCCGTCCACGCGCACCGCGATGCCGCCCGGGCCGGTCGCCAGGCACTCGAGTTGTGGCCAGACGGGGACGAGCAAGAACGACGTCTCGAGGCGCTTGAGTCCCATGCGAAGAGTGCCGAGCTCTGCGGCGAGCTGTCAGAGGCGGCACGGGCATGGCGTGAGATCTGCACGATCCGCGCCGACCTCGACACGCACGAGCAGCTGGCGGTCGCCCAGCGCAGGCTGGCCGCGGTCTACGATCTGAGGGGCGATCGCGAGTCGGCCTCGGCCGCCCGGCGGACCGCTGCGAATGCGTACGCCGCGGCCGGGAGTCCCGCCGAAGCAGCGGTCGAGCACCTTGCCATCGCCGGCTACCTCGGGAACAGCGCCGACCACTCCGCCGCGATCGAGCTGGCGCAAGCGGCCGGCGCGGAAGCCGGGGGTGCGAAACGGCTCGATTTGCGGGCTCGGGCGCTTGGACTGGAGGGGGTTGCACGTACCCGGGGCGGCGACTTTGAGGGTGGGCTCCAGACCGTCCAGGCCGGTCTCGCCCTGGCCCTCGAGCACGGCCTGACACCGGTCGCGGCCGAGCTGTACCAGCGACTCGGTACCGTGTTCTACTACTCCGCCGACTACCGCCGGGCCGAGCACACGCTCGACACCGCGCTCGATCTGTGCCGCGCGGTCGATGCGCCCGGCACCGAGCTGGCATGCGTGACCTGCATGATCTACGTCCTGCGCGAGTGCGGTGAGTGGTCGCAAGCGACGGCGATGGGACGCGAGGTGATCGCGGCCGGCACGGACGGCTGGTTGGCTGAAGGCCTGATCGGCGCGATCAACGGCTTTCAGGGCAAGCTGAGCTCAGCCCGGCGCCTGCTGTCCTCGTCGCTTGCGGTCTCCTCCCAAATGAGCCACTTCAGCATGATCATTGACAGCACGGCTGGGCTCGCCTGGATCGCAGCCGCCGAGGGCGATGACGACGAGGCCGCCAAGCTCTGCCGGTCGCTCCTGGCGCGTTGGGAGCGCAGCGAGGACCACCACTACGCCGTCAGGGGCCTGCGCTGGGCGGCGGGGTTCTTCGCCCGCAGCCGCGACCTCGAAGGAGCCCATGCCTGCGCTGCAGCCCTGACACAAATCGCCTCCGGCACGGGACACGCCGACGCCCTCGCGGCGCTGGCGTACGCGATTGGCGAGATGGCGCTTGCTGACGGCGATGCGACGTCGGCAGCCGAGCAGCTCTCGCGCGCCGTCGAACTGCACCGCGGCCTGGAAATCCCCTATGAGCGAGCGGAGATCGAGCTTCGGGCGGGGGTCGCACTGGCCGCGGCCGGTGAGCGCGAGCTTGCCCTCGAGCGGCTGAGCGACGCCTATCGCGGGGCCCGCAAGTTGGGCGCGAGGCCGTTGGCGGCAGAGGCGGCGCGCGAGGTGGCGGCGCTCGGCGAGTCGATCGTCCACAGGCTGGGTCGGCGTGCGGCTGCCGATGAAGCGGGGGCCGGGCTCTCTCGACGCGAGCTCGAAATCGTGCGCCTCGTCGCCGTCGGGCGCACCAATCGGGGGATCGCCCAGGCACTGTTCCTGAGCCCCCGTACCGTGGACATGCACGTGCGCAACCTGCTGCGCAAACTCGATTGTCGCTCGCGCACGGAGGCCGCCCACCGAGCGGGGGAACTCGGCCTGCTGATGTAGGCACCGCTCGGAACCTGCGCTGGTGGCCAGCAGTGCGTGCCGGCGCCGCGGCTCAGCCGTCCCCAAGGCGCCTGTCGCCCTCGCCCCCGGCTACGCGCCCGACGAGGCCACCGCCCGCGCAATCCTGGTTTTCGCACGCGAGCGCCTGGCGCCCTACAAGCGCATCCGCCGGATCGAGTTCGGTGGGCTCCCCAGGACAATCAGCGGCAAGATCCGTCGCGTCGAGTTCCGCGACGCCGAGCACGGACGCGCGAGCGGCTCACGAAACCCCGGCGACTGGTGGGAAGAGGACCTCGCCTGAGAGGGAAGTGGGACTGGTGAGGGTCGTATTCCAGAGGCCGTGGACGGGCGGCCAGCCCGACTCCACGGGCCAACCCTCACGGCCTGGCACCCTTGGTGACGCTCGTCGGACGAGAGCGCAGGCCTCGACGAACTCATTCCCAGCGCGTCTGCACGCCGAGGAGCATTGCATTCGCCTGACGAAGGCCGATCGCGACACGGCTCGATAGGCTCCGCCCCCGGCACCGGATCGTGCCTCACACTCGCGACACACGGAGGACACGATGAAGGGCATCGTCTACCAGGCGGATCGGGACATGCGCGTCGAGACGGTCCCTGATCCTTCGATCATCGAGCCCGGCGACGTGATCGTGAAGGTCACCAAGGCGTCGGTATGCGGCTCGGACCTCCACATTTACAACCACGGTGAGGCATTCGGCTTCAGCGCCGGATGTCGCACCGGTCACGAATTCGTGGGCGTCATCGAAGAGGTGGGGTCCGGCGTGAAGGCCTTCGCGCGCGGTGACAAGGTGCTCTCCCCCTTCTGGATCTCGTGTGGGGACTGCCGCTTCTGTCAGCGGGGGCTTTTCACCTCGTGCGTTGCCGGCGGGTGTTTCGGCTTCCAGACCTTCTGGCCCGGAGGCGGCGACGTTCAGGGCGCCCAGTCGCAGTACGTACGGGTGCCGATGGCCGAGGGCACGCTCACGAAGCTGCCCGAATCCCTCGCCGACGATTCCAACGACATGCGCACCCTGCCTCTGACCGACGTGTTCGCCACCGGCTATCACGCCTGCGTGTGCGGCGGCGTCAAAGAAGGCGACACGGTCTTGGTGATGGGAGACGGCGCGGTGGGCCTTTCCGCCGTTCACGCGGCAACCCTTTTCAACCCGGCGAACATCGTGATCACCGGTCACCACGACGACCGCTTGGAGATCGCCAGGAGAATGGGCGCCACCCATACGGTGAACACGACACGCGACGACCCGACCGAACTGCTCAAGGAGCTGACGGACGGCTTCGGCCCCTCGTCGGTGCTGGCCGCCGTCGCCAGCAGCGAGACCATGAAGTACGCAGCAGAGATCATCGAGCC
>JANMKR010000121.1:0-2860 GCA_031372145.1 Actinomycetota bacterium
GGGGATCTCGCAGAGCCTGACGAACAGTTGCGCGACCGGAGGAAGTTCGGCGAGCTGCTCCGGGCTCACGATGTCGCGTGGAGTCGCGCTCCGACGGCGGCGCCGACGAAGTCGCGGAAGAGCGGTGCCGGGTTGGTCGGCCGGCTCTTGAACTCCGGGTGGAACTGCGACGCGCAGAACCAGCGCAAATCGGGCAGCTCGATCATCTCGACGAGCCGTGCGTTGGGCGACTGGCCACAGACGACAAGGCCCTTGTCCTCGAGCCGCGTACGCAGCATCGGGTTGACCTCGTACCGGTGGCGGTGGCGCTCGTAGATGACCGGCGCGTCCTCGTAACATTCGCGGCCGCCGGTGCCCTCGACCAGCGACACCGGGTCGGCGCCCAAGCGCATCGTGCCGCCACGGTCCTCGATTCCCTGCTGTTCGGGCAACAGGTCGATGACGGGGTACGGCGTCTCGGGGTCGAATTCCGTGGAGTTGGCACCGTCCATGCCGGCCACATGGCGGGCGTATTCGATGATCGCAACCTGCATGCCGAGACAGACGCCCAAAAACGGCACGTCGTTCTCACGCGCGTAACGGACGGCTTGGATCTTGCCCTCGATGCCGCGGCTGCCGAAGCCACCCGGAACCAGGATGCCGTCGGCCTCGGCGAGCTTGTCGTCCAGGTCCGGGTCCTCGGCGTCAATCCAGTCGATCTCGAGGTTGACGCCGTGGTGGATCGCCGAGTGGCGGAGGGCCTCGGCCACCGACAGGTACGCGTCATGCAGCTGGACGTACTTGCCGACCAGTGCGATCCGCACGGAGCCTTCACAGTTTTCGATGTGACGGACGAACTCGCGCCAGTCGCCCAGGTCGGCGGGATCGGCATCGAGGCTCAACAAGTCGAGCACGACGCGGTCAAGACCCTCCTGCTCCATCATCAACGGCACCATGTAGATGTCGGGGGCGTCCACGGCGGAGACGACCGCGTTGTGGGGGATGCCGCCGTACAGCGCGATCTTCTCTTTGATGCCGGCAGTGAGTTGACGGTCGGAGCGCAGCACCAGTACATCCGGCTCGATGCCGATGCGGCGGAGCTCCTGGACGGAGTGCTGCGTGGTCTTGGTCTTGAGTTCGCCGACCGAATCCAGGAACGGAACGAGCGTGACGTGGACGAAGACGACCCGCCCGCGACCGATCTCGCTGCGCAGTTGACGGATGGCCTCGAGGAACGGAAGGGACTCGATGTCGCCCACGGTCCCGCCGACCTCGACGATCACGACTTCGGCTGCCGAGGCCGCCGCGGCCTGGCGGATGCGGTCCTTGATGGCGTTGGTGATGTGGGGGATGACCTGCACGGTCGCACCCAGGTAGTCACCGCGGCGCTCCTTCTTGATGACCGAGTCGTAGATCGCGCCGGTCGTGACGTTGGCGGCGCGCGTCAGGTTCTCGTCGATGAAGCGCTCGTAGTGGCCCAGGTCCAGGTCGGTCTCGGCGCCGTCCTCGGTCACGAACACCTCACCGTGCTGGTAGGGACTCATCGTGCCCGGGTCGACATTGAGGTAGGGGTCGCACTTCTGCATCGACACCCGCACGCCCCGTGCCTTGAGGAGCGTCCCCAGCGACGCGGCGGTGATTCCCTTGCCAAGACCGGATACCACGCCTCCGGTCACGAACACGTATCTGACTTCACGGTCCGACACCACGACTCCCTCGCTCTCCTACAGGCCTCGTGAAGGATAGCGCCAGCTCCGGCGACACTGGGGGTCGGGCAGTCCCGGTTGTCCGCGTGATGCGGGACCTCCCGAGCGAGTGCCTACGACGGGCCGAGCTTCCGGAGTCCTCGGGGCGTGACGCGGTAGCTCTCGGTGCCGCCGGCCGCGTCGATGATCTCACCGTTGAGGGTGACCGCGACGTTGGGCGCCCACGCGACGCCGAGCCACAGTGGCTTGGCCGATCGGATGATGCGGGTCACGCCTGCGCCGACGATGCCGGCGAACACCTGCGGGCCGGCCACGTCACCCCGGCGCACCTCGACCCAGACCGTCTTTCCGGCCCTGGCGCCGAGGCGAAGCTCGATTGCAGCGGCCGTCGGCGCGAGCGGGCGGAGCGTGGGAGGCGATTCGGGTGTAGGTGCCGGTGACGTTGTGGATGCGGTCGAGGTACGCGACGGCTTCGTGCCGGTTGTGGTGGTGTGGGTGGCCCCTGCATCGGTCTGGCGAGCGTCCGACCCGAGTCCACCGCCAAGCAGGATCAAGCCACCGATGCCGATGACCGCTCCGCCCCCGACCCACGCAAGCGTCGAGTCGCGACGTGCTGGTGGACGGATGATCGGGATCGGTTGAGTGTCGGCGTCGGGGTCCTCCGAGACCGCTGCTGCGGCCTCGTCCGCCATCCGGCGTGGGTCGAGGCCCAAATGCGTCGCGTACCGCTCGATGAGACTCCGGGCATGCGCGGTCGGGGGGAGGTCATCAAACCGTTCGTTCTCGAGGGCGTCGAGGAGCGCCGCGCCGATGCCGGTCGCGGCCGCGCACGTGGCCAGGTCGTCGCCGCGCTGCACGCGCGCCTCGCGGAGGATGTTGCCGATTGCAGACACTGCCGCCCGATGTTGTCAGTGCCGCTGGGGTGTACCAAGCTGGGTGGTAGCGTCGCAGCGTGATCGTCTCGCGTGAATCGGGCGGTCTGTGCGTGGTCCTTCAGGTCGACCACCAGGAACAGTGTCGGCTCGCGGCGCGTGCCTGGGGGAACGGACGTTTTGCGCGACTCGATCCGTGGGTGCCGGGGCTGGGCGCGGCGGCTGTGCTTGAGTACGGGTGGGGGGGGTGGGAGGCGATGCCCCAAGTCGTTTCGGTCGGGCGGCCCATGGATTTTCCCGACC
>JANMKR010000173.1:0-5795 GCA_031372145.1 Actinomycetota bacterium
TCGCAGCGACTCACCGCCTGCCCACCGCTCCCACACCTGCACCCGCTGCACCTCCGACAACCCAGTGTCGTTCATCTCCCACCTCCACGACGAGAATTCCATTCCCCGCCCAGGTGGTGGTGCAACCACCCGTTGAGACCACCAACGATATGGGCACAGACTGCGTCCTTGACAGGTGGACCGGTGTGACCACCGGTCCCCGGCGGAGGGATATCGGACTCCCCGAGTCCAATATCCCGATCCGGCGGGCTTTTCACTCGCCAAACCGTCAAAGAACTCCCGTGACAGGGCACTAGGTCGCTGCCTCGTTCCAGTCTCTGAACTCGTTCAGCAGACGGTCGCGGGTCGCCGACGGCACCTCGTGGGGAACTTCGAGGCCCGCCACGGCGGCGATCGTGGTGCGGAATTGGTCGACGAACGTGACGCAGTCGCGACAGATGGCCAGGTGCTCCTCGAACCGCCGGCGATCGAACTCGGTCAGGTACTCGTCGAGGTAGTCGCTGACGAGGTCGACAAGCTCACGACACGCCATTTCGTTCTCATCGCTCATCCCTGACGTCTCAACCCTCTCCCGCTTGATCGAAGTAATCCTCCAGCGCGTGACGCACCTTCGCGCGTGCGCGATGAAGAAGGACACGTTGATTGACCTCGGTCAGTTCCAAAACGTTACAGACCTCTTCTGAGGACCAGCCATCCACGTCGCGCAGCGTGATGACCTGGCGCTGCGTGTCCGGCAGGGTCGCGATCGTCCCCTCGATCAGCGCGCGCGCCTCGCCGGCGAGCAGCCGCTCCTCGGGAGCCGATCCCCACGACGATGGCGGTGAGGCCCAGTGACCGGCCCACAGGTGGCCATCAGGCCGAAAGCGGTCCGCGTCGACCACGCCGTCGTCGCCGTCGTCGGCCGACAACAGCGCCGAGAACGGAACCGTGCGACGCTCGCGCACGCCACGCTTCTTGGCGGTGTTCGTCAGGATCCGGTAGATCCACGTCTTGAGCGACGATCGACCCTCGAACCGGTCGATGCCACGGATCACGCCCAGCCAGGTCTCCTGTACGACCTCCTCGGCGACCGCCCGATCCGCCACGTACGAGCGCGCCAGCCGCAAGAGCGACGCGTGGTACATGTCGATCAGCTGCCCGAACGCAGCCTCGTCTCCTTGGCGCAACGCTGCGATAAGCCGACGATCCGCGGCCGTTGAGACGGCGGTCGATTCACCACCATGCGACGTCGACACGAATCGAAGACTACCCATGCCGGCACGGGCGTGTTTGCCGTGGACGTAGACTCGGGGAGTGGTCCGCGTATTCCCCCGTGATGAGCATTTCATGCGCCTCGCGCTGGCCCAGGCGGTGGATGCAGGTGAACACGGCGATGTGCCCGTCGGCGCGGTCGTCGTCCGCGAAGGCGAGGTCATCGGCGCTGCCGGCAACGAACGCGAACTGCGCGGTGATCCGACTGCACATGCGGAGTGCCTGGCACTTCGCGAAGCGGCATTGACGCTGCGCGGGTGGCGCCTGCTGGGCACCGTGCTGTATTGCACCCTTGAGCCGTGTCCGATGTGTGCCGGGGCCATCCAGCAGGCGCGTGTCGCGCGCGTCGTGTTCGGTGCGCCGGACATGAAGGTCGGCGCCGCGGGGTCGGTGGTGGACCTGCTGCGCAACCCGCGGCTGATCCACCGCGTCGAGGTCACCGGGGGCGTGCTGGCACGCGAATCGCTGTCGGTCATGCAGCGGTTCTTCGACGACCGGCGTTGAGCCGGTCCATCGAGCGTGCCGATCCCTACGATCGGCGGATGCCCGTCGTCATCGCAGCCGTCGCCGACCTTGCGCTGATCATCCTGTTCGCGGCGATCGGTCGACGCAGCCACGATGAGGGCAGCGCCCTGGCCGGAACGCTGACGGTCGCCGCACCGTTTCTGATCGGGTACGGGATCGCCGCCGTCGCGTGCCGGCTCGACCGGTCCCCCCGGAGCGTGGGCCGCGGTGTGCTCATCAGCGTCGGCGCGGTCGGGTTGGGCCTGGTGCTGAGGGGCACGGCGTTCGGCCGTGGCGTGGCGCCCGCGTTCGTGGTGGTTGCGCTCATCACCATCACGGCGCTCCTCGCCGGCTGGCGCCTGGTCGCCGCGCGTGTCACGTCACCGGGCGCCCGCGACGCGGACGCCCGCCTCTGAGCGGCCCTTCTGCCATTCACGTTGAGACCCGAACGTTGCCCGATGGTTACGGAAGCTGCCCGTCTCGTTCAGGTCCCGCTCGAATCCCGCTTCGTCGCACATCCACGACGCGAGCAGGCACGACCGCAGCTGCGACTCAAGCGGCTGACCGAACGCGTTGTCCTGGGCGAGCGCCAGCGTCGCGACGATCTCGGCGAGGCGGAGGGGCGTGTCCAAGATAGGGCGTACTCCCGATGTTCGGGGCCGGACGTGGCCCGAGGATGCTCTCACACGAAACGTGGTGTCGCCGGTTCCACCGACCGGCGGGAGCGGCGCCACCGAAGGGAGGAGAACCATGGAGTTGTCGGCGGCACAGACCGGCGACCAGCCGATCCGGGTGGGGGTCATCGCGGATCAGACGGGTCCGCTCTCGTTCGTGGGGATCGCCAACGCGAACGTCGCCCGGATGGTCATCGGTGACATCAACGCCCGCGGCGGCCTGCTCGGCCGTCAGGTGGAGCTGTTCCTGGAGGACAGCGCGACGGACGACGCCGTCGCCGCCGCGAAGGCCGCGAAACTGGTCCGCGAGGATCGGGTGGACGTCCTCTTGGGCGGCATCTACAGCTCCACCAGGCAGGCCATCAAGGGCGCGGTGGTGGTGGAGGGCAAGACGCTTTACATCTACCCGGAGCAGTACGAGGGGCAGGAGTCCGACCCGCTCATCTTCTGCACCGGCCCGGTGCCCGCTCAGCAGGTCGACCCCTTCATCCCGTGGCTCATGCGCGAGACCGGGGCGAAGACGTTCTACCTGCCGTCCGCGGACTACATCTGGCCCCACGTGATGAACGCGCGCATCCGCGAGGTCGTCGCGGCGAACGGCGGGTCGATCGTCGGCGAGGAGTACTTCCCGCTCGACCACGCGGACTACGGGGCGACGGTCGAGCAGATCATCTCGAGCGGCGCCGACGTGGTCTTCAACACGATCGTGCCCCCCGGGGTGGGGCCGTTCTTCCAGCAACTGCACGACTCCGGCTTCATGCGCGACGGCGGGCACCTGGTCTGCACGTACTTCGACGAGAACTTCCTGAACATAGTGCCCGCCGAGCACGTCGAGGGGCTGTGGGGCTGTCTCGACTACTACCAGGCGGTCAACGACCCGTTCAGCCGGCGGCTCCTCGCGCAGTACGACGCGCTCTACCCCGGTGACGCGAAGTTCACGGGCGGGAGCGCCTGCTCGGGCCTGTACCGCGGGCTACGGCTCTGGGCCGCCGCGGTCGCGGAGGCCGGCTCGCTCACCCAAGAGGACGTGATCGCCGCCCTTGACCGGGCGGAGATCGCCGACGGCCCCGGCGGGCCGGCGGCCATGGCGCCCGGTCAGCACCACGTGCGCATGAGCATGTACATCGCCCGGGCCCATGGGGGCCGGTTCGAGATCGTCGAGAGCCTCGGCGCGATCGATCCGCAGGAGCGCCAGGTCGCCACGCCGAGCCTCGCGGGCTGACGCCCCCGATGACCACCACACGACAAAACATCGACGACAAGGAGATCACCGTGGTACTCGCAACGACACAGGTCGAGGACTTCGACCGCTTCATGGATGTTTTCTCCACCGCAGGGGCCGAGAAGCGCAAGGAGCACGGATGCAAGGGCGTGATGGTCTTCCGTGATCCGTCCGAGGAGGACCGGATCTGGGCGGTCTTCGATTGGGACGAGCAGGGGTGGCAGAACTTCGTCACCGACCCCGAGGTCCCGTCGATCATGAAGAACGCGGGGCACAAGGGGAAGCCGCAGTCCGCCGCGTTCGCCGGCCGCTGCGACTCCTGACCTGACCGACCAGCGGGGCGGCGCCACGAGACCGTGGTCGTCGCCCCCGGGGCCGGCCCGGCGGCCCTGGGGTTGCGCATCCGGACGCCAGCGGTCCTTCAGCGATTCAAGTTGAACCCAAACCTCGCCTGCTGGCTGGAGCGAGCCTGACCGGCCCGGCCGTTGCGTCCTCACACTCGTGGTGGGCCTGACGACGATCGACGGACGCATGCGCAGGCCGATCGCGGCGGTGGGGCGTAGGTATGGTTGTCAGGATGGGGACAACAGAGTGAGGCTCGAACCGCTCTACCGGGCGGTCTTCCGCTATCCGGACGGCGGCCGAGGCACGGTCCTCGACGGCCCGGCCGGCAGCGAGGGGTACTACTTCTTCGTCGCCGAGGGCACCGTCGACGGCCGCGTCAAGGGTCGCCTCCAGGCGGCGAACCATCCGCGCTCGCGGGTCGACAAGAACGCCCTCCCCAACATCCAGGGCGCCATCGAGACCGAGGACGGGGCCACGATCATCGTCGACTACCGTGGGTTCGCCCGTCCGTACCCGCCCGAGGGTCGGCAAATTGTGATCGCGGCGACGCACGTCTGTGGCGACGAACGCTACGCGTGGCTGAACGATGTCGTCTGCGTGGGGACCGGCGAGTTCCGCCCGCGGGATGGTGCGTCCGTCGAGGCCCGCGCCGTCGTGGGCGCGGCGGTGGACTTCGTGATCGACGTGGCCGAGCTCATCTGGGAACCGATCCCATAACCGACACTCACGGAGGCAGCCGATGTTCGTCTTGCTCGCCCGTTACACAAAGCCGGCCGAAGAGGTCGACAAGCTGCTGGAGGAGCACAAGGCCTGGATCGGAAGCAACGCGGACAGGATCCTCCTGACCGCGCGGGAGGAGCCGCTCATCGGTGGGTTGATCCTCGCCCGCGCGGGGAGCGTCGAGGAGATCTGGGCGATGATCCGCGAAGACCCTTTCCACGCCGCGGGTGTGAGCGAGTACGAGGTCCGCGAGTACCACCCGGTGCGCGCCGCGCCAGGCGTCGAGGGGCTGCTCGAGCAGTAGGCGGAGCGAAATGCCCGGGGACGGCGGCACAACGGCCGCCGCGTTCCCGGGCGATCAACGGAGAGAGGGGGATTTGAACCCCCGAGGCGAGAGAACCCGCCTACGCGATTTCCAGTCGCGCTCCTTAGACCACTCGGACACCTCTCCGCTCACGATCGTACCGGACCCGGTGCCGTGCGTCGGCGCGGCGGATGGGTTTCGGCGACCCGCGTGACGGGTCGTGCAGTCAGACGGACGCTCGAAGGCCTCTGCTAGATTCGCCCGCGGAGAGGTGGCAGAGCGGTCGAATGCGGCGGTCTCGAAAACCGTTTCGGGCCTTCGGTCCGACGGGGGTTCAAATCCCCCCCTCTCCGTTTGAGATCACCGAGGCCCCCAGAGGGAGGGGCTATGAGACGCTCGTGCGCGAGGTCTCGGACTCACCGGCCTTGAGGACGCGGGCAGCGAGGAGCGCGAGGTCGTCGAAGGCGGCGAGCTGCTCGTCGCTGAGCGTCGCCGCGGCCGAGTCCCAGGCGCACAGCGTGCCGACGACGTCGCCGCCCAGCGGGAGCGGGGTCGAGACGTACATGCGGACCCCCGGCTCGTCGCCCTGTGTGAAGGACGTGTAGTTGAACCGCTCCTCCTCGCTGGCGTCCGCAGTGGCGATGCGCTCGCCCGACTCGACCACGAGCCGACACATCGAGTCCTCGCGGGGGTGCGGCGCGACGGGCGCGTTGTGGCCGGCGATGCGGTGCTGGGTCTGCTGGTCGAGGATGTGGATGCCGGAGGCGCTGCCGCC
>JANMKR010000210.1:0-5562 GCA_031372145.1 Actinomycetota bacterium
GCGGATACAGATGTCCGAGCCGCACGGTGCTCATCGTGCCACCGCGCATCGGTAGACCTGCCGCTCCGAGCCCGGCCAGAACGGCGTCCCGTCGAAATCACCGTAGACCGCCTGCACCTCGAAGCCGGCCTGGTGGACCAATTCCCACAACTCGGACGGCGAGAACAGATGCACCGTGTGCGGTCGCAGATGTGTCGTGATCGTCCCAGCGACATCCATCTGCTCGATCTTTGCGGTAAACGACACGGTTCCCGACGCCGGGTCGACGGCGTCGAACCATGCTGAATGGGTCAACGTCACCTCGGCGTCGGGGTCATTCCAACTGGCACCAGGCTGCACCTGACCAAGCGTCGAGGCGATTGCGTCCAGGTCCGGCACGGCGACGTCAAATGCGAACACGCCATCGTGTGCGAGGTGTCGGCAAATCCCCGTCAGGCATGCCAGCTGATCCGCGCGCGTCAGCAAGGCCTGCAGACTGTTCATCGGCATCAGGGCGAGTGCAAACGTTCGGTTGCCGAGGTCGAGCGTCCGGAAGTCGCACTGCACCGTCGAAACGAGCGACGCGACGTCCGGCGGCTCGTGCGCGAGCGCAGCGACAAGGGCATCGAGCATTCCCTGACTGCCATCGACGGCACAGACCGTGTGACCCGTCCGGGCGATCGGGATCGTGACCCTCCCGACGGCGGCCCCCAGGTCGACCACCGGTCCGCCGATCTCATCGGCGAGCCCGACCCAGAATGGGATGTCCTCGTCGTAGTGGCCGTGTTCGAGCGCGAACCGCTCTGGCGGCGTCCCCTCAGCGATCACGCCAGAACTCCTGTGCGACGCCGCGCGCGACGAGGATGCTGCGCAGCTCGAGCATGGCCGTGTAGGTGGGCAACATGTAGAGCGGCCGCCCGGGCGGCGTGGCCGCGATGGCCTGATCGACAGCCGCCTCCATTCGCTCGACGATCGTCATGCGCTCGGGTGCGAAGCCGCCGTAGCGAAACCGCAGCGCCAGGTCGTACGCCCGGTCGCCGGTCAACGTCAGGTGCCTGAGACGTGGCAGGAGCGGCTCGAAATCGACGTCCCAGATCCACGAGACGTCGCGACCGTCAGCGGTGCGGTCGTTGAGGGCAATCAGCAGATCCAGCGGTTGCGGGTCCAGCAAGACGGTCCGGAGCGTCTCGTTGGCGCCCGCCGGGTTCTTGACCAAGAGCAGCAGGGCCTCGCGACCGTCGAGCATGACGCGCTCTGCGCGCCCGAACGCCGCTGCGCTCGTGGCCAGTGCGCCGGCGACGACGTCGGGAGCGATGCCCAACGCCGACGCGACAGCCACGGCAGCAGTGACGTTGTAGGCATTGTGCAACCCCGGCAATCCCACGCGCGCGGTGACCACCCCGTGGGGTGTCGCCACTTGGACGTCGATGCCCCGCAGCCCGTCGACGGTGACCCGCGTCGCACGGATGGTCGGAGTCGGCCGACTCCAGCCGCAATCGGCACAACGCCAGTGGCCAAGGTGTCCCACGAAGACCACGTCATAGACGAGCGGCGCATCGCAGCGGCGGCAGCGCTTGGAGTCGGCGGCATGGGGAAGGCCGGGGAGGGCGGTGGAGGCGTCGTCAATCCCGAAGTACGTTGCGCCCGGATGGGCATCGCCCAAGGCAGCGACCGCCGGGTCGTCGGCGTTCAGGATCACCGTGGTTTCGGGCGGGAACGCCTGCAACATGATGCGCCACCGCGTCGCGAGTTCTTCGAGCTCCCCGTAGCGGTCCAGCTGATCGCGGAAGAGGTTCATCAACAGTACGATTCGCGGCTCGAGCTGGCTCGCGACCGCAGGCAACGCCGCCTCGTCGACCTCGAAGAGCCCCAGGTCCGCAGGCGATCGCGCACCGTGCTCGGCCAACAGGGCGGTCGCGACGCCCGAGAGCAGGTTGGCGCCGCTGGGGTTGGTCACGATCCGGTGCCCGCCCGCCCGGGCGCAGTCGGCGATCAGCCGGGACGTCGTCGTCTTGCCGTTCGTTGCCGACACCGCAATCGCGCCCTCGGTCAGGTGGCCGGCAAGCTCCCTGATCGCCTGCGGCCGCCAGCGCAGCAAGAGGTTGCCGGGCAGGCTCGTGCCACCGCCTCGCCCCAGCCGGCGTGACAGGCTCCCCGCGACCCGGGCGATTGCATAAGCGGAGGCTGCCACGACCAGGGATCGTAGCCGTCCCCGCAGGACACTAACGCGCGTAGGTCACGGTGCCGTCCGGCGCGCCGATGATCACGTCTGAGCGCGGGACGACGAAAAGCCCGTGATCGACCACGCCGGCGATGTCGCTGACACGTTCGGCCAGCGCGCGCCACGATGCGCCCGCGGGCACCGCAAGGTCGATCAGCGCCAAGCCGTCATCGTTGCGCCGGTCCCGTCGCACTGGTGAGAACTCGTCCAGCAGGTCGAGCACGCGAGCCGCGGCGAACGGCACGACTGCGAGCGGGAGGACCCCCCAACTGTCCAGCGTCGTGACGATCTTGGGTCCGTCGACGAGGACGAGAAATCGCGAGGCGGACTGGGCCACGATGCGTTCCCGAACCATCGCGCCGCCGGCGCCCTTGACCACCAGCCCGTCAGGGTCGACCGCGTCGGCCCCGTCGAACGCCAGGTCAAGGGGACCGCGCAACCGGCCGACGCGAATGCCCTCGCTGCGGGCAAGTTGCGCACTGGCCCGGGAGGTCGGCACGCCGGTGCAGCGCAGGCCGTCGCGCACCCGCTGACCCAGGGCGGTGATCCCTGCGGCCGCTGCCCGGCCGGTGCCCAGCCCGACCCGCATGCCGTCCTCCACCAACGCGGCGGCGGTTGATCCGGCTGCGCGCCACGCGCGTGTTCGGTCCGAAGCGCTCATCGGGCGCAAGGCTATGCGACACTCCCGGACGGATGGAGGTCGCCGACGGAATCACGATGTTCGACACGCTGCTGGGAGGCTGGCAGGGCATCACCGCTGCCTACCTGGTGACCGGCACGCAGCCGGCGCTCGTCGAGACCGGGGCCCAAACGTCCGTTCCGGCCGTGCGCAGCGCACTCGATGTACTCGGCTTGGGGCCGGATGATCTGGCGTGGATCGTGCTGACACACGTGCACCTCGATCACTGCGGGGGGGTCGGGGACCTGGCGCTGGCGTTTCCCCGCGCGACGATCGTCGTTCACGAACGCGGAGCGCCTCATCTGGCCGCACCGGCCCACCTGGTCGCCGCCTCGGCGGCGGTGTACGGGGCGCACGCGCCACTCTACGGCGGTTTGACGGCCGTGGCCGAGGACCGGATCATGCCCGTCGGGGACGGCGACAGGATCGGCCTGGGCGGGACACGGGAACTCGTGATGATCGATGCGCCCGGCCACGCGCGCCACCACGTTGCGGTGCTCGACGAGGCAACCGGAACCCTGATGGCCGGTGACGCCCTGGGCGTGCGGCTTGCCGAGGCGGGTCTGTATCCGTCGATCCCACCTCCCGAATTCGATCTGGATCAGGCCCTCGCGACGCTGAGGCGGTTGTCGACGCTCGAGCCCGAGCGGCTCCTGCTGGGCCACTATGGACCGGTCCCGGATCCTCAGGAGGCGATTGCGCTGGCGATCACCCAGCAGACGATTGCGGCAGAGACGGCGTGGGCGGCGTGGCGCACGGACGGCCCAGGTGCGGTGTCCGATGCGGTCGCACGCGCATTGCCCCTCGACGAGGCGGTGCAGAACGCGGCGGCAATCGACGTGTGGGAACGCCTCGACTGGGCGCGCAACAACATCGCGGGCCTCGCCCGCTGGGCCGAACGCCGATCGGCGGCAGAGGCCTGACCACACCCGTGGGACGTCCGTCCCACCCTCATCGCTGGGCTGTCTGGCATCCGTTGCGCCGTGGTAGCCTCTCCCGCGCAGACACGCCGTTTGGAGGAGCGAAGACGATGGCCCACGGACATGATGACAACGCGCGCGGACTCTCGATCTCGTGGCCGTTCACGTTCGCGGGTCTCTGCCTGACGGTCGCGCTGTCGTGGGGGTGTCTCGGCTTTGCGCTCGCCGACCGCAAGCTCCCCGAGCCCGCGAAATCCGAGGGGCCCACGAAGCTGGCCGGTCACTACCCGGTGTTCTGGGGCTTGCTCCTGCTGGGCGCCGTCAGCATCGCGTTCGGGATCATCGTCAACATGACGCGTGACCGCCGACGTGCGTAGCGGCTTGTTGATCTGATGGGCGCGCCGGAGTGGCGCAAGGGCCGACTCCTGGTCGCCTCACCCGGCTTGGGTGACGAGAACTTCCACCGCACCGTCGTGTTGTTGCTGGAGCACACCGCGGAGGGGGCTGTGGGCGTCGTGCTCAACCGCCCGTCGACGCTGAGCACGCACGAGACCCTCCCCGAGGCCTACACCGGTGCCATCCCGGCCGACGAGGTCATCCACGAGGGCGGCCCTGTGGATCCCGAGAGCGTCATCTTGCTCGCCGACTTCACAGAACCCGATGACCGCCTTGGTCTTGCCGTGGGAACGGTCGGAGTGGTCGATCCGTCAACCGACTTCGAAACGCTTCCCGATCGGATCCGCGCGATCCGCGCCTTCGGCGGCTACTCGGGCTGGGCACCGGGCCAACTCGAGGCCGAGATCGACGATGACGCGTGGATCGATGCGGTGTGCATGCCATCCGACGTGTTCACCGAGGAGCCGGATCGGCTCTGGAGCGCAGTCCTCGAGCGCAAGGGCGGCAACTACCGCCTGGTCGCCCGCATGCCGCTCGATCCGAGCTTGAACTGACCCGTCCGGCTCCGGACGACTCGAAACAACGAGAACAACGCGGTCCGAGCGGCGCTGAGCCGCCCGGACCCCGACGATCTACTGCAGACGCGCGGCTTCGGCCATGCTGGCCAGCTTCTGGAGCGACTGGTGCTCAACCTGGCGAATCCGCTCTCGCGTCACGTTGAACATCCGTCCGAGCTCGTCGAGCGTGCGCGGCTTCTCGCCACCCAGCCCATAGCGCAGCTCGAGCACACGACGCTCACGATACGACAACTGGTCCAGGAGGTCGCCGAGCGCTTCGTGACGAAGCGCCGTCTCGGCGGCAGCCTCGGGTGCGACCGAATTCTCGTCGGCGAGGAAGCGCACGAACTCGGCTTCCTCGTCTTCGCCGACCGGCTTTTCAAGCGACACGATGGGTTGTGCGCTGCGGAGGATGTCTTCGACTTCCTCCGGCGGCAGGCCCGTGGCCTCGCCCAACTCCTCGACGGTGGGTTCACGGCCGAGCTGCCCGATCAGGACCCGCTCGGCGCGGCTGATCTGGTTGAGCTTCTCGACGACGTGTACCGGGATGCGGATCGTGCGACCCTTGTCGGCCAGCGCGCGCGTCACGGCCTGGCGGATCCACCATGTCGCATAGGTCGAGAACTTGAACCCGCGCCGCCAGTCGAACTTCTCGACCGCCCGCACGAGCCCCAGCGTGCCCTCTTGGATCAGATCCAGGAACGGCAGGCCACGACCCCGATAGGCCTTCGCGATCGAGACCACGAGGCGCAGGTTGGCTTCGACCATCCGCCGCTTGGCGTCCGGGTCGCCCAACTCGATGCGCTTGGC
>JANMKR010000008.1:0-28258 GCA_031372145.1 Actinomycetota bacterium
TACCGTTCAGACAGACGTTTCGCCTTTGGAGCGTTGTCCTCGCCTTCGCCCATATGGTCCGATATGAACGAAGGCTGCGTCCTCGCCCTGCGGGCTTTTCACTCGCCAGACTGTCAACGCATTCCTGAGACAGACCACTAGACACTGCGTCCTTGCCTGCCTCGGTTTTCGCGCGGGATACGTCGCCGTACTCACGAAAGCGAGCACTTAGGGTGTCGCGGTCACCGTGACGGTGATCGAAACTGGTGTGGCGCTGGAGGGGTTGGCCACTGTGACCGCACCGCCCCGTGCGGCCACCTGGGCTGTGGTCAACACCGCGGCGGCACCGGTGGCGTCCTCCGTGCCGACGGGCGCCAACGCACCCGCGACGTGGACGTAGGTGCGGGCGGAAAGCGTGCTCGGATCGATCCCGACTGCGGCCACCTGAACGGTCACGCTCGTCGCGGATGACGAAGCCCACGTGATCGGGATCGAGCGGACGCCGCCCGGTGCCAGCGTCATCGCCGCCGGAACTGTGGGTTGTGCGAGCGGTGCCCCCGGGTCTGCGCCGAAAAACGCACGGATCCCAGCCGGAAACACGGTTTGTCCGGACGGCGTGCGGAGGTTGCCGCAAATCTCGCGGGTGGCGACGGCCAGCGCATCCGACCACCGCGCGTCGCCGAGGTAGGCCAGCACGCCCTGGGTCGTCGTGAACGGGGTGGCTGCGCCCGCCGTCAACACACCCAGAATCGTCCCTGGTGCGGTCAGCTCAAGCGCCGCCCAGACCCCGAACGACTGGTAGCCGTCGAGTCCTGTGGTGTTGTTGGGGTCGAAGTTGTTGCAGAACGAAATTGCCCTGGCCGCTCCGCCGATGATCGTGTGGCCGTTGCCCGCGACGATCTCCGCCCCGGCAAAATCGATCGGTTCGATCGCGCCCGACTGCCACTCCGCGGTGCCCTCCCCGAGCAGGCCGACGGTGCCGCCGGGCACGCCTAGGATGCATTGCACCGTGTGGAAGAGCTCGTGCGCCAGCACGGCCCGCTGCACGGTCGTGTCCGGGGCGAAGAGGATGGCCGATCCTGAGATGAACGCTCTGCGTCCCGGGATGACGGCTTGCGTACACGGTGCGCGGCCGGCGACGGACGTGTTGACCCAGCCGGTCGCGCCGGTGCCGTCGAACATCAGGTCGAGCCGGCGATCGCCTCCGACGAAGTCCCGTGGACGGCCCAAGGGTGCGCGCGCGACGTCGCGCTTGAGCCGTGTGACGAGTGGGGAGGGGAGGCCCCGGTACACGCGTTTGCGCTCGGTCGGTCGCAAACCGGCGAGCAGGCGGCCCCGGGCTGCGGATGGGGTGCGTCCGAGGAATGCCGCGCGTGCGGCAGGGCGGGTACGGACCAGGTTCAGGTACCAGCCACCACTCCGGGCGAACACCAGTGGCCGATCGCCGACCAGTTGTGGAAAGCCCGCTGCCTGTGATGCCAGGCGAATCGACTCTGCCGCCTGCAGCGTCGCCCCGACGACAGGCGGCACCGTGGCGCAGCTGGCATCGGCAACGGGAAGGGCACCCGCAGCGCCGGGCGTGTCGCCCCACCACGCCCGGAAGTTGACCGAGTCGGCATGGCACATGAGTCCGGCGGTGCGGATCGGGGCCATCGCGGATGGCGGGTTGTCCGACGCCGCGACGGGACGTCCGGTCGCCGCGAATGCCCCGGTGGCCGTGGCGAGGCAGGCGAACGCGACGAACATGACCGGCGACCGCATTCGCTGAAAACTATCAACTCTCCACGACGCCGAGGTCGGGGTCAATCGCAGGTGATCTCGGTGTCGAGCCCGAAATCGCTGAACAGGAGCGCCGCCGCGAAACCGTTGAAGACGGCGTGCATGACGACGTTCGCCGGATATCCGAATCGGCGGTAGACGTATGCCGCGACAACGCCGAACACGGCGATGCCAAGGCCGACCGGCCACAGCCTGAAGTACTGCGTGTGGAACAGGGCGAAGACGATTCCCGAAAGGATCGCGGCTGTGGGAAATTCGATGCGCCGCACGAGGCCGCGCAGCAAGAGGCCGCGAAACACGAGCTCCTCGCCGAGCGGGGCGAGCACGACCAGCCCCACCGCGAGCAAGAGCTTCTGCCACAAGGCCGGTGGCACGAGGTCGTCATCGAGTTTGAGCAGTTCCCTGCAGATGCCGGGGTCGACCGCTTCGCCTCCCGCAATCACCCATCCGGCGACGAGCCGGACCGCGATGCCGGCACCCAGCCCGACGAGCGTGCAGGCGCCGAGGGAGCGCTTGGCCGCCAGGATCTGACGGCGTTCGTGGGTGGGGAGGTTGCCCCGGGCGAGCAGCCCGAATCCCAGAATCGCCGCGCTGGCCAAGAATCCCGCGATGGCCGCCGCGGAATCGTCGGACACCCCGATGACCGCCAACACGCCGTAGCCGACGATTCCGACTGCGAACGCCGCAAAGACGATCACGATCGGCATCAAGATGCGGTGATGGCGCCGGGACGGAGCGTGCGGGGGGCGTGATGCCACTGGCGGAAGCTCCGTGGTCACGGCGCCATTGTAGGCGTCGGGAATGGCGGCGGGCCGTACCCGGTCGCCCGCGGCAGTCGACTATCATCGCGCGCCGATGGCAATGACACGCGAACGCGTCTTCTCGGGCGTCCAACCGACGGGGATCCCTCACCTCGGCAATCTGCTCGGTGCGTTCCGGCATTGGGTGACCGACCAAGACGCACACGATTGTCTGTACTGCGTGGTCGACCTGCATTCGATCACGGTGCCGCACGAGCCTGCGGAACTGCGCGCGGCGACCCTCGAGATGGCGACCTCGCTCATGGCGGTCGGCATCGATCCCGAACGCAGCATCCTGTTTGTACAGAGTCACGTGCGGGAGCACACCGAGCTTGCCTGGATCCTCAACTGCACCGCCACATTCGGCGAAGTGCGCCGCATGACGCAGTTCAAGGAGAAGTCCGACGGGCAGGAGTCGGTCAGCGTCGGGATTTTCGACTACCCGGTGCTGCAGGCTGCGGACGTGCTCTTGTACAACGCCCACCACGTGCCGGTCGGTGATGACCAGCGTCAGCACCTGGAGCTGATGCGCGACATCGCGATCCGGTTCAACGGTCGCTACGGCCAGACGTTCGTGGTGCCGCAGGCGTCGATTCCGCGGGTCGGCGCGCGCATCATGGATCTGCAGGAGCCCACCAAGAAGATGTCCAAGAGCGGCGGGACGGAGCTCGGCACGATCTGGCTCTCGGATCCGCCGTCGCGCCTCAAGAAGAAGATCATGGGGGCAGTCACGGACTCGGGCGCGGAGGTTCGGGCCGACGCGTCCAAACCCGGTGTCACTGCGCTGCTCGAGATCCTGGCCGCGGTCACCGACACGAACGTCGCCGCGTTGGAGAAGCAGTACGCAGGGCGTCAGTACGGTGCGTTCAAGAAGGACGTCTTGGACGCGACCGTGGCGTTCCTCGAACCCATTCAGGCACGGCACGCCGAGCTCGTGGGCGATCCCGGTGAGGTCATGCGCGGGCTCACGCAGTCGGCCGACCGCGCTCGCGAGATCGCCGTCACCACGATGGCGTCCGTCCGGAAGGCCGTGGGGCTCTTGATCACGTGAGACGTCCTCCGAACGCGCCGGTATCCTCGGCGTGTATGGCGGTGGCAGACCCACTTCAGCAGGACGTCGATCTGGACCTCTTCCAGGGGCCGTTCGACCTGCTCTTGACGCTGGTCATCCGCGAGGAGGTCGACCTCTTCGAGTTGCCGTTGGCCGAGCTGATCCACACCGCACTCGGCGAACACGCGGGCGAACGGTGGGATGCCGCGACCACGAGTGAGCTGGTCGTGGTGCTGGCGTCGGTTGCGGAGTTGAAGGCCCGACGCCTGCTGGGCGAGCCCGAAGAGGACGAACCGGATCCTGACGCGGCCGAGGCGCGCGAGCGGCTCGTGGCCCGGCTCATCGCATACGCCCCGTTTCAGGCCGCGGCCGCGTGGCTTGCCGAACGCGCCGTGGCGACGGCAGGGGCGCGCTACCGCCGCGTGCCACTCGCTCCCGGTGCCGCGCCGCCGCCGGCCAAAGGCGACCCGCGCGAGTTGATCGATGCGTTGCAGCGCATGCTGCATGCCCGACCCGAGCCGTCGCTGACCCACATGGGTCAGGCACGCGTCAGCATGCCGGAACTCCTGGGACGCCTGCGCAACGCACTCGCCCGGGGCCGCGTCGTGAGCTTTGACGCGGTCGTCGACGGCCACACACCGCTCGAAGAGGCGCTGACGCTGGTGGCGGCGCTGGAGCTCGCCCGTCGCGGTGAGGTGCGACTCAGCCAGGCGGTCCCATTCGGCGACATCACCATCGTCCGCCGGTGACCGAGACCGCGCGCAAGATCGAGGCGTTGCTGTTCCTCAGTCCCGAGCCACTTGCGCTCGACATCCTGGCCGACCTGACCGAGGCCGATCGCGAGGCCACGCAGGCCGCGATCGACGAGCTCGTGGAACGCCATTCCGACGCCGGTGGGCTGGAGGTGGCCGAGATCGCCGGGGGGTTCGCCCTGCGCACGCGCGCGGATCTGGAGGACGTCTGTGACCGGCTGCGTCAGCGTCCACCCGAAGACCGGCTGTCGCCCGCCGCGCTCGAGACGCTGGCGGTCGTCGCCTACCTGGAGCCGGTCAGCCGACCCGACATCGGACGCCTGCGCGGGGTGTCGGTCGACTCGACGGTGGCCAACCTGGTGGATCGCGGCTTGCTCGACGAGGCCGGGCGTGTGGCGTCCACTGGCGCGATGCGCTATCGCACGACGCGGGCCTTTCAGGAGCGCTTCGGGCTTCGTGACGGTGGCGATCTCCCTCCGCTCGAGCGGTTCGAGCTTTCCGGTCCGCAGGCCGACGAGCTGCGCGGCCGCCTGATCGAGGCAGGCCACCTGCCGGACGGTCCGGCGTTGCGCGAGGTTCCGCCACCGCCGACCGAGGCGGCTGACGAGCCAGACGACGAACTGGACGACGAATGAGGGTGCAGCGAGCGCTCGCCCTCGCCGGCGTCGCCAGCCGGCGTGCGGCAGAGCGGATGGTCGAGGAGGGTCGGATCACGATCAACGGGCAGATCGCCACGACCGGGCAGCTCGTCGGCGACGGCGACGTGCTCGCGGTCGACGGCACGCCGGTCGAAGCCGAGGTCACGCGCACGTACCTGCTCAACAAGCGCGTCGGCACCGTGGCGTCGGTCACCGATCCGCAGAAGCGCCCGACGGTCCTCGAAGGCATGCCGACCGAGTTGCGTCTGTACCCGGTTGGCCGCTTGGACCTCAACACCAGCGGTGTGTTGCTGATCACGAACGACGGCGAGCTGGCCCACCGGCTGATGCACCCGCGCTTCGAGGTTCCCAAGGTCTACGACACGCTCGTCGAGGGCCGGATCTCGGCCGACACGATCCGGGTGCTGCGCAAGGGCGTCGAACTGGACGACGGGATGACCCACCCCGCCAGGGTCGAGAAGATGGAACGGCTGCACCCGGGCGGGACGTGGCTGCGGATCCAGATCACCGAAGGACGCAACCGTCAGGTGCGGCGGATGTGCGAGGCGGTGGGCCACCCGACGATGCGGCTCTTCCGCTCCCGCTACGCCGGGCTCAGCGCAGGGCGACTCGAACTCGGTGAACATCGTCTGCTGACGACGGAGGAACTCACCCGGCTCGGGCGCCTGGTGGAGTTGGAGCGATGACCGCGGCGATCCTGCGAGCGATTCGCGGCGCGATCACCGTGCCCGCCGACACCAGCGAGGAGATCCGTCAGAGCACCGCCGAGCTGCTCCAGACCATTCTCGAACGCAACGAACTCGAGCGCGATGATCTGGTGTCGATCATCTTCACGGTCACACACGACCTGGTGTCGGACTTCCCGGCGGTGGCGGCGCGAGAGATCGGCCTGGCCAACGTACCCCTCCTGTGCAGCCAGGAGATCCCCGTTGCCGGCTCGATGCCCCGCTGTGTCCGCGTGATGATCCACTGCTACGCCCCGCGGGAGCGTCAGATCCGCCACGTCTACCTGCGCGAGGCCCGCCAACTCCGCTTGGATCTGCCCGAGTAGAGACCCGTTTTGCACCATCGCTTCTGGCAACCGGGAGCGAATGGGTCTATAGCGCTCCCGACCGATGCACGATCAAACGTGCCCGACGCGGCGCCGTCTGAGCGTCTGGCACGACTACGCAGGGTTATCAGGACGATGTGGTGAGGCTGACTGGCGAGCTCGCTCCCACAGTCTTCTGGTTGACTGCCCCCATGGTGCGCTACGACACGATTGGCCATGGGTACAGAACCCACAGGCGCGAAGACCCTCGCATCGCTGCAGCGCTTCGCGATGCACTTGGTCGGTGAAGTCAGTCGTCAACGTCGGCGCGGGGAGTGGGTCCTACGAACCGGCAGGCTGCGACGTTACTCCGATCGAGCCGTCGGAACTGATGGTCGCGCAACGTGATCCCACGCTTGCCCCGGCCACGATCGGTCGCGCCGAATCCCTTCCACTCGCCGATGACAGCGTCGACGCCGCCATGACCGTCCTGTCGCTCCACCACTGGGAGGATCAAGAGGCCGGGCTGGCCGAGATGCTTCGGGTGGCGCGGCAGAGAATCGTGATCCTCACCCTTGACCCAGTGGTGTCGGGCCAGATGTGGTTGATGGCCGACTACCTCACGGAGGTCGCGGCGCTCGATCACGAGATCTTCCCGCGGCCGGACGAGATCGCTCGACGCGTGGGCGGGCGGGATGGAGGTGGGTGCCAGTGCCCGCTGACTGCAAGGACGGATTTCTCCTCGCGTTCTGGGCCCATCCGGAGTGGGTGCTCGATTCAGCGGCGCGGGCAGCGACAAGTGGCTTTGCCCGCATGTCCGACGATGTCAACCAACGCGTCGTCGCCGATGTCGGCCGGGATCTGGAAAGTGGTGCATGGGACCAAAGGCACGGACACCTTCGCGCGCTCTCGGGCTACGACGCGGGGCTTCGCCTTGTTGTGGCCGACCTCGTCGGCTGATGCATCTGGGAAGCTCCCCGGCGTGAGAACGTCGCGGCACGCGACCGGCAGGATCGTCACTCAGGCACGTGCGTGACCGCTTCGATGTTGTGGCCGTCGGGATCGAGGACGAATGCGCTGTAGTAGCCCGGGTGGTACTGGGTGCGGAGCCCGGGTGAGCCGTTGTCTCGGCCGCCCGCGGCGACGGCCTCGCGGTGGAACAGATCGACGGTCGCGCGATCCGGACTCGTGAACGCCACGTGCACCGGCCCGGACGTGCCGCGGTCGGAGATCCAGAACCGCGGCATGCCGCCGCGGCCGAAACCGACGCCCGCGATATTCGTCATCACGAACGCGATGCCGAGCGGCGCCAGCGCGCGCTCGTAGAACGCCCTGCTCGCCTCAAGGTCGGACACTCCGATGTTGATGTGGTCGATCATCACACCCCGCTCTCGTTGCCGAAACGACCTCGCGCCTCGATAGGGATGAGGGGTTGCTCCGCCCGCATCGTGAGTTGCTGCACCGCCCAGCTGTTGCCGTCGGGGTCGCTGAAACCGAAGAACGTGCCGCCGTCGCGCTCGTCGAACACCGTGATCTCGCTGCAGTCGACGTCGTTGGCGACGAGCAATTGTCGTGCCGCCCCGGCGTCGGCCACGACAAGCTGCAACCCCTTCATCGACCCCGGCGCCATCGCCCGCTGCGCCGGGAGGTCTCCGATCACGATCGAGCAGCCCGAGCCGGTCGGCGTGAGTTGGACGACGTGCATGTGTTCGTTCGTGGTGTCGTGATCGAGATGAAAGCCGACCTGATCGCGATAGAACGCGACCGCGCGATCGATGTCGGCGACGGGGAGAATGACGACTTCAAGGGTCCAGTCCATCGTGCGACTCCTGTTGGTGGTTTCGGTACGGGAGCTTCGTCACGCCTGCTCAGCGCAGCGAGATCGCGATCTGCTCCAGGTGGTCCATCGCCTCTTGCATGCCGCCTTCCATGCCCGAGTTGATGTGGGCGTCGCGGTGCGCTTGGCAGGAATGCTCCACCAGCATGCCGAGGGTGGTGCGCCCATCGTGTTCGGTGAGGGTCAACGTGTTCAACGCCTCGCCGTCGGGCATGCCCTCGTAGACCTCGGTCGAGACGATGCGTTCGTTCGGGACGATCTCGCGGTATTCGCCGTGGAAACCAACCTCGAATCCACTGTCCGACACCATCACATACCGCCAGATGCCGCCGACCCGCAGATCCACTTCGGCGATCGTGACCACACCGCGGTCCCCGCTCCACCAACGCTTGATGAGCTCGGGTGTGATCCACGCCGTGTAGACCAGGTGCTTGGGTGCGTCGAACTCCCGCATGATCAGGATCTGCGTGTCCGTCGGGAGCGTCACGACCGCTGTGCCGCGACGTGCCATCGCCGTCATCTTCGTGACTCCATTTCGTTGAGTTCCGTCAGCACGGCATCGAGCTGTTCGAACCGCTGCGACCACGACTGCTCGTAGGCCTTGACCCAGTCGTGGATCGGTTTGAGCGGGTTGCCGTTGAGGCGGTACATCCGCTGTCGACCCAGGTCTCGGACATTCACCAGCCCGACCTCCCTGAGCACCCGCAGATGCTTGGACACGAGGGGCTGGGTGAGTCCGAGGAGCGTGACGAGGTCGTTCACCGGTCGTTCCCCGCCCGCGAGAATGTCCAAGATCTGCCGCCGCCGTGGTTCGGCCACCGCGTTGAACGCATCGGTCGTCGTTGCCGCTCGTGCCATGATTCGAATTATATATAACCATATCGGAATGTGTCAAGGCAACAAAAGATGGGATGGGGTCGAACAGTTCGGCGAAACGGTTCCGAACGGGCTTGGGCTGTCGATCTCATCGTCCGCTGTTCAGTGACGTGGCGAATGGGGTCCACGGTCCGATGACCGGTGGCGCTTAGTGGGCGAGGCGCCCAAACTGGCTCGGGGGCAGCGGAGTCACGTGACCTGCGCGACACTGCAAGCCGAGGTTGGACCTGCTGGCTGCGGCGGACCGGATCGCCGGAGGTAGGCTCACCATGTGATCGAGCTCGATTGCATCGACGAGAGATGGATCGCGCAGCTTCTCGCCCTGTACGGGACCGCTTGGTGGTCGGCCGGCCATACGATCGACGACGTGAGGTCGCTTCTGGCGCACAGCGATCTCGTGACGGGGCTCGTCGATGAGGTCGCAGATCGTCTGGTCGCATTCGCACGGGTGCTGACCGATCGCACCTACTTCGCCATGATCTTCGACGTAATCGTCACACCCGAGAAACGAGGGACGGGTCTCGGGGCCGAGGTGATGAAACGCGTGCTGGCCCGCCCGGAACTGCACGATGTCCGCAGCATCGAATTGGTGTGCCAGCCCGATCTCATCGGGTTCTACGAGCAGTTCGGGTTCAGCACCGACATCGGCACTTCCTTACTGATGCGGCGCACGTCCGATCCGCGGCTGGGGGGAGCCGGACCTCGATGACGTGACGGCGCACCCGGTTCGCTCGTGACTCCCGGCACGGCTGTTTACGCTCGGATGCATGACGGGTCATTCTTCGCGGGCGCGGGTTCTGGTGTTTGCGACGTTGGCGCTCTCGACAGCGTTCTGCTTGGCGTTGCTCGCGGTGCGCCCCCGGATCGTCGGCTCCTTCGGTCACGTCTACCTTGTCTGGAATGTCTTCCTCGCGTGGATTCCGTTCGCTGTTGCGCTTGTGATCTCTGAGCGGGGCAAGCACCGCCGGGCAGGCGTCGGCCAAGTCGCGCTCGTCGGCGCGTGGTTGGTCTTTCTGCCCAACGCCCCGTACATCGTCACCGATCTGATCCACCTGCCGAGCTCCGGGGGAAATCCACTGTGGTTCGATGCCATGACTTACCTGGCGTTCGCGTGGACCGGGCTCGTCCTGGGGCTCGTGTCGCTCCTGCTGGTACATCGCACCGTGCATCGTGCGCTGGGCCCGGTATGGGGGTGGGTACTCGTCACTGGGGCGGTCGCGCTGTGCGGCGTCGGGATCTACCTCGGCAGATTTCTTCGCTGGAACAGCTGGGACGTCGTGACGAATCCCGGTGGTCTGGTCACCGACCTCGCAAGGTTCGCCGACCCCACGGGTCCGCCGACGGTGATTGCCGCCCTCTTCGCCGGCTTCATCGGCGTGGCGTATCTGGCGATGTACACCATGGTCCAACTCCGCGAGGACTGAGGCGGTGGGGCCGGTCTAGTATCCGTCGTTCATGTCGATCCGTGTCTCACCACGCCTGACGGCGATCCCGACGTACGAGCCCGGCCTGACGACGGCCGAGGTCGTGGAGCGCTTCGGGTTGGACCAGGCGGTCAAGCTCGCCTCGAATGAGAGTCCGTTTGCGCCGTTGCCCGAGGTGTCGGCGGTCCTGCAGGCGGGGATCGCGGGTCTCAACCGTTACCCGGACGCGTACGGGCGGCAGCTGCGCCGGGCGCTGGCCGAGCGCCACGGCGTCGAGATGGACCAAGTCGTGCTGGGCAACGGCTCGTGTGAGCTGATCCTGCTCGCCGGGCAGGCCCTGCTCGATCCGGGGACCACCATCGTCCACGCCGACCCCTCATTTACAATTTATCCCCACCTGGCTGCGGCCGCCGGCGCCGAGGCCATCGCGGTGCCGCTCGCCCAGGACGGAGGACACGATCTCGATGCAATGGCCGCAGCCGTCGACGAACGCACGCGCCTGGTCATCGTGTGCAACCCCAACAATCCGACCGGCGTCTACCGGAGTGCCGACGCGATCGAACGGTTCGTCGGGTTGCTCCCCGACGATTTGGCGATCCTCGTCGACGAGGCCTACTTCGACTTCGTCGATTCCGCGGATGCCGGACGTGTCATGTCGCTCGCCCGCGGGCGCGACAACCTGCTCGTGACGCGAACGTTCAGCAAGGCATACGGGCTGTGCGGGCTGCGGGTCGGATACGGCATCGGCAGCCCCGGCTGGGTGGCGGCGATCGACAAGGTCCGCCAACCGTTCAACGTCAACGCGCTCGCGCAGGCGGCTGCGCTTGAGAGCCTGCGCCACACATCGCCGCTCGCCAGACGGGTGGCCGAGACCGTGGCCGAGCGGGGGCGGATCGAGGCCGCGCTCGTCGCGATGAACGTGGCGTACCTGCCCAGCCGGACCAACTTCATCCTGATCGACGCCCACCCGATGAACGGGCGTGCGCTTCACGAACATCTGCTTCGGCGTGGGGTCATCGTCCGCGACGGCACGGCGCTGGGCGTGTCAGGGCGGCTGCGCGTCACGATCGGGGCGCCGCTCGAGAACGACGCGTTGCTCGCAGGCCTTGCCGACGCTCGTGCAGGGGCCCTGGCGGGACATGTCGAAGGGCTCTCGTCATGATGATCGTGATGCAGGACACCGCGTCCGAGGACCAGATCGCGCACATCATCGGGCGCATCGAGGATGCGGGCGCGCGCGCGCATGTGGTCCGCGGCGAGTTCATGACGGTGATCGGCGCAATCGGTGACGACCGCGAGTTGGTCGCATCGATGGCGCTCGAAGGTGAGCCCGGCGTCGAGAAGGTCCTGCCGATCCTCAAGCCGTTCAAACTCGTTTCGCGTGAGTTCCACCGCGAGGATCGCGTGCTCGAGATCGGCGGCCGCAAGATCGGGGGCGGGCACTTTGCGCTGATCGCGGGTCCGTGCACCGTTGAGACGCGCGAGCAGACGATGGAGACTGCGCGGGTTTGTGCCGCCGCAGGCGCGACGTTCCTGCGCGGCGGCGCCTACAAGCCGCGCACGTCCCCCTACACGTTCCAGGGGCTCGGCAAGCCGGCGCTTGAGATCCTGGCTGAGGCCCGTGCCGAGACCGGGCTGCCGATCGTGACCGAATGCATGGACATCCGGCAGTTGGACGACGTCTTGGAGGTCGCCGACATCATCCAGCTCGGCGCCCGCAACATGCAGAACTTCGACCTGCTGCAGGAGGTCGGCAAGTCCGGCCGGCCGGTGCTGCTCAAGCGGGGATTGTCGAGCACGATCGAGGAATGGTTGTTGTCGGCCGAGTACATCGCCAAAGAGGGCAACGACCAGATCATCCTGTGCGAGCGGGGGATCCGGACGTTCGAGACCGCAACGCGCTCGACGCTCGACATCTCGGCGGTGCCCGTGGCGAAAGGGCTGACCAGCCTGCCCGTGATCGTGGACCCGTCGCACGCGGCCGGCAAACGGGATCTGATCCTGCCGATGGCGCGCGCCGCAGTGGTCGCAGGCGCTGACGGCCTGATCGTCGAGGTGCATCCATCTCCCGAGCATGCGTTGTGCGATGGCCCTCAGGCGCTGCACGCGGATCGGTTTGTGGCCTGGGTCGCCGATGTGCGTCGCTGTATCGACCTGATGGGCAAGATCGTGTCCGGTGGCGAGAGCGTCCCCGTCGCCATCGCAGGTCCCGATCATTAGCACGCGTTCGGTGGGGCCCGTGGCGATCATCGGAGTGGGGCTGATGGGCGGCTCACTGGGACTCGCCTTGCGCTCCCGTGCGGGAGCCCAGGACATCCGCGGGTTCGACCCCGACGCCGGAGCGGTGCGTGCCGGACTCGAGCGTGGCGCGATCACCCACGGGTGCGCGACGGCTGACGAGGCCGTGGACGGCGCCGCTGCCGTCTTCGTCGCGGCCCCCGTCGGCATGATCGCCGGGTTGGCCCGCCAAGCCCTCGCCGCGAGCTCGACCGACTGCGTCGTCAGCGACGTGGGCTCCTCCAAGGGCAGCGTCCTGGCGCAGCTGACCCCTGTGGAGCGCGAGCGCTTCATCGGGGGACACCCGATCTGTGGATCGGAGCGGGGTGGGGTGGAGCACGCGCACGAGGATCTGTTCGCGGGCGCCACCTACTTCTTGACTCCTGCCGCTGAGGCCAGGCCCGAACTCTTCGAACGTCTGCACGGCATCGTCGCTGCGACGGGTGCGCGCCCCTCCGCGATCGACCCCGATGTCCACGACCGGCTGATGGCGCTGGTGTCGCACCTGCCGCACGTCATCGCATCGGCACTCATCCACCAGGCCGCGGCCACCGCGCCACAGGGGCGCGAGGCCCTGCGCTCCGCTGGGCCGTCGTTTACCGACCTGACCCGGGTCGCGGGCGCCAACCCGCCGCTGTGGGCCGACATCCTGCTCGCCAATCGCGATGCCGTCATCGCCGCGATCGAGGAGCAGGCCCAGCGCTTGAGCGAGGTCGTCACTGCGCTGTCGGCCGGCGACCGCGATTGGCTCGAGACGTTCATGAACGCTGCAGCCGTGGGGCGGGCGCGGCTGCGCGAAGCCGAACCCGAGGTCCTGCCGGAACCCTGGCGGCTTGTCGTGGCGATGCCCAACCGACCGGGCGTCATCTCCGACATCGCCACGATCCTGGGTCACGCCCACATCAACATCGAGGACCTGTCGCTGCGAAGCGGCGCCGGTGCCGACGAAGGTGAACTCAGCGTCCTCGTGACGGGGCACGTCGTGGCCGAACGGGCTGCGAGCCTGGTCGGCGAACGCGGCTACAGCGCCCGGTTGGAACCCGTCGTCGCCGAATAGGGCGACGGACTATTCGCCGCATTCACCACGGCGCTTGGGCGGCCTATTCCCGGCCCTGCGGGCCGCTCAAACGCTGACTGCGGCTGACTATTCGCCACATTCACCACGGCGCTTGGGTCGACCATACGCCGCATTCAGCACGGCTCTTGGCTGGCCTATGAGCCACCCGTTGGGTGTCTCAAACGCTGACTGCGGCTGAATTTTGTGCGCCCCGCTCAATGCTGGCTGCGGCTGGCCTATTCGCCGCGTTCAGCACGGCTCTTGGGCGGCCTATGAGCCACCCTTCGGGTGTCTCAAGCGCTGACCGCGACGGACGATTCGCCGCGTTCAGCACGGCTCTTGGGCGGCCTTGGAGCCACCCTTCGGGTGTCTCAAGCGCTGACCGCGGCTTAGGAGAGCAGGCCGGCCGCCAGGTCGACCTGAATCCAGGCGAGGCGCCCTCGGATCACGCGGTATTGCGTGAACGTGAACAACGAGAACTCGGAGCACGTCTGGGTCACTCCGGCACGGGAGCAGGAGGCGAGGTCGGCATCCAGCTTGGGTTCGAGGTTGCCCACGACGGAGCCCACGGCAAGGCCATTCGCGGTGTGGGCGCCGGGCAGGAGCGTCCGGATTGACGTCACCAGGTTGAGCTTGCGGCTGAACGTGACGAGCAGTTGCTTGTAGTTCCACTGCACCGACGCGTCGCCGTTGGTCCGGCGGGCTCCCTTGGGTCGTCCCTGCAATTCTGTGACCTGGGCGGGTGACATCGTCAACGACACACACCGGGTCTCGACGGCCGACACCGCGCGAAGACGCGCCTGCGGGCAGCGAATGCGGCGTTTGGCGGTCCCGGGCTGGCGCAGTGCGCGCGAGGGAAGGATCGAGATGCTGGCGCCCCCGTTGTTTGCAACGATCAGATCGGGGCTGCCGTCCCCGGTTGCATCCGCCGACACGAGGTCTGCCGGTTGGCGTCCGACCCGGAACTGCTGGGCCGTGCCGAACAGGCCCCGACCGTTGCCTTCGAACACGGAGACGTCATTGGACCCGGAGTTGGCCGTCGCCACGTCCACGAGGCCATCGTTGTTCCAGTCACCCAGCGTCAGCGCGACCGGGGTGTTGCTCGTCAACGAACGGCGTCCGGCGACAAAGCGCCCGCCGCCGATGCCACGCTGCATCGTGACCTCGTTTGACCGCGTGTTGGCGATCACGATGTCAAGGTGGCCGTCGCGATCGAAGTCTGCGACGCCCAGGGCAGCGGGTTCGACGCCGGCCCTGAGCCTGGTCGGACGACCGAAGGTGCCATCGCCGTTGCCGGAGGTGACGGTGACTCCCGCCGGCCGCTGAGCGGCAGCGACGATATCGAGCCGTCCATCCTCGGTGACGTCGGCGAGGACGGCGTCGACCGCGAAGTCACCGATGTCGATGAACGTGGACCGATCGAACCCAGCCGCGCCGTGGCCCAACAGCACCGCGGCGTTGCGCGACTCGCTGTTGACGGTGACCAGGTCGACGTGCCCGTCGCCATTGAGATCTCCAGCCACGATCGCCGTCGGCGCACCGCCGACGAAGAGCGTCGTGGTCGACGTCACGATCCCGTGGCCGTCCATCGCCAGGAGCTTGAGCGAACGGTCCAGGTTTGCCGTCAGGATGTCGCGATCGCCATCCTCGTCGAAGTCTCCCGTGGCGATCGCCTGCACCGACTCGCCGACGGCGATCCCGACACCCGATGCAAAGGTCCCGTCACCGAGACCCTGATGCAGGATCAGGTCGGAGGCCAGGGCGGTGCCGCTGAGCAAATCGGGTATCCCATCACCGGTCACGTCGGCAACCGCGACGACGCTTGGCTGGTCCTCGGTCGTCACGCTGAGCCGCGGCGCAAAGTCGATCGCCGCGCCGGCCACTGGAGCGAACGCACACACGAGCAGCCCGGCACAGACGACGGCCGCACGGGGAGAGGCAAATCGGGAAAATGTGCGCTGCCCAGTCGTGCCGATGAGCGTAGCAGCGGACCATACGCCGCATTCAGCGGCGGACCATACGCCGCATTCACTACGGCTCTTGGGTCGACCATACGCCGCATTCAGCACGGCTCTTGGGTCGACCATACGCCGCATTCAGCACGGCTCTTGGGCGGCCTATGAGCCACCCGTTGGGTGTCTCAACGCTGACTGCGGCTGAATTTTTGTGCGCCCCGTTGAATGCTGGCTGCGGCTGGAGTTTTCTTGCGCTCTGGTCGTCGTGACCCATGCGCGGGTGTTCGGGCTCGGCCGGGCCTGAAATGAGCTAGGGGCTCCCTTGCAGGAGCCCCTAGTCCGTGTCGACCGGAGTCCGTTTCCCACTTCGTCGACCCGAGGGTCGCTTCCGCAAGTCCCGGTGAAAAAAACGTCGCCTCCCGAGGGAGACTTCCGAATTCAACTCCGTCCGACGAGATGAATATTGCTCCCACGCAACACGCGTTGCAAGGGGCCCGGGTGGCAGAAATGCGCTCCCAGCGAGGATCAACCTAGGACCCATATTCCGCATGGAGCGACAATCAGGCCACCGCGGCGATCGGCAGGGGAATGAGGCGGTCGCGTCACAACAAAAAAGGGCCCGGGGCGGCGTGTCGCCAGACCCCAGGCCCCGGTGGCAGCAGTGGATTGCAAGGGGTGCATACCCTTACCCTCCCAGCTGCGCTGCGCGTGGAAGGCGCACCCCTAGCTACTGCCACCTCCACTGGTTCTCTGTAACAAACGACCACCTCCTTTCCGTGGTCCGACAAAGGTAGCGCCGTTCGCGGACGGACGCCAGTGCTACCCGGCGAGGAAGTCCAAGATGGCGCGTGAGAGCGCGCCGCCGCGCCAGGTGAGTGGTGCTTCGCCTTCGGCCTCGACCATGAACTGCGCGCCCGGGATCCTGCGCGCGTACTCCTCGGCGACCGCGAGCGGATGGTCGGGATCGAGCTCGTCGCGGCTGCCCACGACGAGCGTCGGTGCGCGGATCGCCGTCAGCGCCTCCAAACCGTCGAACGCCGCAGATCGCAGTGTGGCGCGCAACGCCGCCGCGACTGCCTCAGGGTGCAAATGTTTGCTGAGGCGTTGGACGATGACGGTGCGCATCGACCCCGCCCACTGTTCGGGCACCCCAAGAGGTTCGAGTGCGGCGAGCATGCCGTCCGGACCCCCGCGTTCCAAGCCGTCGGCGAGTGCGTCCCAGTGCTCGAGATTTCCGGACGGGCGTCCCAGGTGCGCGGGCGCTCCAAGGACCAGGGCCGCCACGCGGTCGGGGTGGCTGAGCGCCACGCGCGCTGCGGTGTGGGCGCCCATCGAATGACCGACGAGCACGGCGCGTTCGACACCGAGGTGATCGAGCACGGCGACGGCATCCTCGGCATAGTCGGAATAGCGGTAGTCCGTTGTCGCGGGCGCCGGGTCTGACTGGCCATGGCCGCGTGCGTCGTAGGCGACGACACGGTGGCCGGCCCGCTCCACCGTTCGCGATCCGTGCAGGACATACCTGCGCACGGCCGTCAGTCCGTGCAGCGCCATGACCACCGGGCCTTGGCCGGCGACCTCGCCGTGCAGGGTCAGGCCGGGCCGACTGACGGCAAGGGGGGCGGACCCACCGCCCGTCACTCGGAGGGCTTCTCCGCCTGGGTCGCCGCCTCGGCCGCGGCATCGCGGGCGCGCAGCTCGCTGCGCAGATGCTTCTCGGTGCGCTTGCCGCGCTTGCGCATCAACATGATGTACATCAACACGGCGACGACGACCGCGGCGCCGATGACCCCGATGAGGGTGCTTGCCCGGAAATACGGGCCTTCGACATCGAGCGTCCGCTCACCGGCGTGCGCGGCATTTCCGGAGCCGACGACGATGCCCAACGTCAGCAGGTTGGGCATCGCGAGGATTGCCGCCCCGACCACCATCCCCAGCCACACCTTCCACGGTCGACGCTTGCGGAACCCGAACCACAAGACCAGCAGCGGCAGGAACGTGAACACCGAGCCATAGAACAGACCGATCCCGATTCCGGACGCGGTGCTTTGGCCCACCTGGTCGCCGATGCGGTGCGCCCACCACCTCGGCAGAAACGCCGCCCCGATGAAGAACAGGATTACGCCCGCGACGAGCAGGACCGCGAAGATCGTGATGCGCCGGACCCAATGGCGATCCTTGGGTGTCGCCGGCGGACCACCGGGCGGCGCTGTCGGGCTCGACTCGTCGCTCATGGGCGCATACTCGCAGGACGGCGTACCGTTCGCTCATGGCGGATCTGAGCGGTGCCGAGCAGCTGCTCCGACACCCCGTCGCGGTGGCGCTCGTCGACGAGCGCACCACGGTGATGATCGCCGCGTCCGTGGCGGGCGACCCGCCCCGTACGCGCCTGGCGTGGATCGACTGGCGTGCCCCCACCATCGCAGCGCGGCTCGTTTGCCCGCCGGGGCGGCCCAGCCGGCTGCGGCCGGTCGTCGCGACCGACGTCCGGGTCGATCAGGCCGGCATCGACGATCGGGTCATCGCGATGCGCACGGTCGACGGGATTGTCGGGGTGCAACTGGTCGTCGGCGACGAGGTCCAGCCGCCGGTCACGCCAGTCGGGGCCGAAGGGATTGCACTGGCCCGGATCGCGCGCGACACGCCGGTGATCGCGATCGACGCCCTCTCCGGGGCCGGCGAACCAGTCGGACGGCTCGATGCCGCCGGTCTCGGCATGCTGTCGCTCGCGGCGGGACGCGTCACAGGCCGGCTCGGAGTCAGCCACGGCCTTGCGGCAGGGTTCGGCGGCGGCCACTGGGTTGCTGATGCCGACGAGGCGACGTTTGAAGCGGGGTTTGCCCCGGTGTTGCCCACGTGGCTTCCCGAGGGGCTCGATCGGGGCATGTTCCACATCGAGCCCGATGTCGCCTACCCGGTCGCGCCACCGTCCGTGGCGGTCGCATGGGGGCGCGAGCCCCGGCGTGTGCTGGTACGACAGGCACCGGGGACACTTGCGAGCCCAGATCAGGGCGGGGCGCGATCTGAGCCGGTGACGGTCGGTACGTGGCCGGCCAGGATGATGACCCGCGGCCGATTTGCGACGCTGGTGTGGCAGGCGCAGGACCGCGCGTTCGGGATTCAGGTCGTCGGTCTGGACCACCCGGGCGAGGTCGCGCTGCGGGTCGCCGCGTCCATGTAGCCTTCGCCGTCGTGGCGACCGTCCGAGTGGCACCAGCATCAGCGTTCTGTGGCGCGATCACCATCCCTCCGGACAAGTCCATCACCCATCGGGCCATCCTGTTCGGGGCGATCTCGGACCGGACGGTGGTGATCGAGCGGCCGCTCGATTCGGAGGACACGGGCGCGACGCTGAGTGCCATGGAAGCGTGCGGAGTCACGGCACAGGGGCATCTGGGTGATCGCGTCCAGCTCGACGGCGTGGGATTGCGGGGGCTTCGGCCCCCCGAGGCCATTGACTGCATGAACGCCGGGACGCTTGCGCGTCTGTTGGCGGGGATCATGGTTGGGCAATCGTGCGACCGGACGGCGATCGACGGCGACGCGTCGTTGCGACGACGTCCCATGAACCGCGTCGCCCGGCCGCTGGCGGCGATGGGTGCCGACATCCACACGATGCCCGGCGGCACGCCGCCGATCATGGTCTCCGGTCCCAGTGACCTGACCGGCATGGTCCACGAACTGGCCGTCGCCAGTGCTCAGGTCAAGAGCTGCCTCCTGCTGGCCGGCCTGTTCGCGAACGGCGAGACCTGGGTACGCGAGCCGGAGCGGTCACGTGACCACACGGAGCGCATGCTCGAAGCCGCCGGTGTGCCGATCCTGCGTGATGGCCTGGCAGTCGGCGTACGCGGTCCGGTCGACGGCATCGCATTGCCCGACCTGGCAGTGCCCGGCGACTTCTCGTCGGCTGCGTTCCATGCCGTGGCGGGCGCGTTGTGCGCCAACCCCCAGGTGCGGCTCAACGGCGTCAACCTCAACCCGACGCGCACGGGCCTGCTGGAGGTCATGCGGCGCATGGGTGCGGATGTGCAGGTGCTCGAGCGACCGCCGATGGCGGGCGAGCCGATGGGCGACCTGATCGTGTCCCGGGCTGACGGCTTGCGCGCCACCGAGGTCGCCCCACAGGACGTTGCGGCGTTGATCGACGAGCTGCCGCTGGTCGGCCTGCTCGGTGCGTTCGCCGACGGTGTCACGGTCGTCCGGGGTGCTCAGGAACTGCGACTCAAGGAGAGCGATCGGATCGCGTCGGTCTGCCAGGCGTTGCGTGCGTTGGGCGTGCGCGCCGACGAGCACGAGGACGGCTTCTCGGTGCACGGCGCGGGCGCCGTCCTGGGCGGCGAGATCGACTCACACGGTGATCACCGGCTGGCGATGCTCGGCGCAATCGCAGGGCTGGCGAGCGAGGAAGGGGTCAGCATTCGCGGCTTCGAGGCGGCAGCGGTGTCATATCCGGGGTTCGGGCGCGACTTGGCGGCGCTCGGTGCGCTCGCGTGATCGTGGCGATCGACGGCCCGGCAGGCGCTGGCAAGAGCACGGTGGCCCGGCAACTGGCGGCCCGGTTGGGCATCGGCTACCTCAACACGGGCTCGATGTATCGCGCGTTGACCCTGCTTGCGCTTCGCGACGGGGTCGACCTGGACGACGAGGCGGCGCTGTCCGAGCTGGTCCGGACCCACCCAATTGGGTTGCACGCGACGCCGGCGGGCGATCGCGTCTCGGTCGATGGCGAAGATGTGACCGAGGCCGTGCGCGAGCCCGTCGTCACCGATGCCGTCTCGCGGGTCGCGGTGCATCGCGCGGTTCGCGCCGAGGTCGTGGCGCTCCAACAGGCGTTGCTGACCGCGGGTGACTGGGTCGCGGACGGCCGGGATATCGGGAGCGTCGTGTGCCCCGCAGCCGACCTCAAGGTGTTTCTGACTGCGTCGGCCCGCGTGCGTGCATCGCGTCGACATGCCGAGCTGGTCGCCGGGGGTCAGGACGTCGTGCTGGGGGACGTGCTGCAGGACATTACCCGTCGCGATGCGATCGATTCGACCCGGGCGGAGAGTCCACTCGTGGTCGCCGAGGGAGCGGTGGTGATCGACAGCTCCGAACTTCCGATCGACGCGGTCGTGGCGCAGATCAGCCTGCTGGTGAAAGGAGACGACACATGATGAGTCCCATGATGTGGGACCTCGGGCGCGCGCTCTTGCGCCCGGTCTTTCGGTTTGGGTTTCGCCTGACCCGCGTCGGGTCCGAGCACATCCCGCGCACGGGGGCCGTGCTGATCGTGTGCAACCACCTCTCCAACATGGATCCCCCGTTCGTCGGCGGGGCCGCCAAACCTCGCCGGCTCTACTTCATGGCCAAGGCGGAGCTGTTTCGGATCAAGCCGATTGGGTGGGTCTTGGGGAAGGTCGGGGCGTTTCCGGTCGAGCGTGGTGGGGCCGATCGCGACGCCATCCGCACCGCCCGCGAGATCCTGGCCCGCGGTGAAGCCCTGGTCATGTTCCCGGAAGGCACGCGGAGCCTGTCCGGCAAGCTGCGACCGTTCTTTCCGGGCGCGGGTCTGATGGCGTTGGAGCCCGGAGTGCGCGTCGTGCCCGCGGCGGTGTGGGGCAGTCAACGTCGATGGGGACCGGTCAAGGTGGCGTTCGGCGAGGCGTTCACGCTGGACGACATCCCGACGGGCGCGCGGAGCGAGCGCGCCCGGCTCGCGACCGACCGCATCGTCGCGGCCATCGCCCAACTCGTCATCCAGGCGGGCGGCCCCGAGCAGCCGATTCCGACGGGCGAGCCCTCGCTGGAGCGCTACTGAGAGCCTCAACCTCGGCCGCGTCCGCCGCGTTTGCGCCGGAACCTGCTTCACTTCCCACCGTGTCTACCAATTCTCGAGGACGACCAACTGCGTCTGAACGCCGTGCCGAGGCACGCGAGCGCCGCACGGCAACGATCGCGACGATCGGCGACGGGCTGCCCGTCGTCGCGATCATCGGCTACCCGAACGTCGGCAAGTCGACCTTGTTCAACCGGCTGACCGGGCGGCGCGAGGCGGTCGTCGATGAACGCCCGGGCGTCACGCGCGACCGGCGCGAGACGACCGCCGACTGGCGCGGGCGCGTGTTCCAGCTGGTGGACACCGGGGGGATCGACGACTCCGACCCGACCCCGATCGGCCGGCAGGTCGTCATCCAGGCCGCGACGGCGATCGACGAGGCCGATCTGATTCTGTTCGTGATTGACGCCCACACCGGGGCGGCGGCCGGAGATTTGGATGTGGCGGAGCGACTGCGCCGGGCCCAGAAGCCGGTGCTCGTCATCGCCAACAAATGCGATCACGAGGGCCATGAGGCCGAGGCGCAAGCACTCTGGGGTCTGGGTTTGGGCGACGTGATCCCGGTCTCGGCCCAACACGGACGTGGCGCAGGGGACCTGTTGGATGCAATCGTCGATCGCCTGCCCGAGGCACCGGACGTGGACCTCGACGCCGTTGCCCCGCCTGCATTCGCGATCCTGGGCCGCCCCAACGTCGGCAAGAGCAGCATCCTCAACGCGCTTCTGGGCGTGGACCGCGTCATCGTGCATGACGTGCCGGGCACCACCCGGGACCCGGTGGACACGGTCATCGAGGTCGACGGTCAACGCATCGTGCTGACGGACACGGCCGGGCTTCGCAAACGCGGCAAGTCCGTCGAGGTCGTGGAGCGATACAGCCACCTGCGCGCGGTCCAGTCAGCTGACCGCAGTGACGTAGCGATCGTGGTGTGCGACGCCGTCGAGGGCATCACTGACGCCGATCTGGCGGCCGCCGACTACGCGGCAAAGGCGCACTGCGCGACGTTGATCGTGATGAACAAGTGGGACCTGGCGCAGCCGCCGCTTGACCACCTGACCGGACTGGTCCGTGCCAAGATCCGTCAGCGGCCGACGATCGAGGTCAGCTCGGCTGCGACTGGCGAGGGCATCGACCGCATCCTCCCTGCGGCGCTGCGTCTGTACGGGCGGTTGTCGCAGCGGATCTCCACCAAGCGTCTCAACACCGAACTGCGAAGTCTCGCCGAGGAGCGGCCCGGTCCGCGCAAGGGCCGCAAGCAATTGTCGCTGCGCTACATCGTGCAGACGGGGATCAATCCACCGACCTTCCGTTTGGACGTCAACGACAAGGCGCTGTTGACCCGCGACTACATCTTCTGGATCGAGAACCGGTTGCGCCGGGCCTTCGACTTGGAAGGGCTGCCCGTGATCATCGAAGTGCGTGAGCGCCTGCGAACTTGACCAAGTCTTTACCGAGGGGGTCACGGGATCGGCGCAGGCCGGTGCTACCTTCGACAAGAGCAAGGTCATCGTTGTCTCGGGGGGTGTGATGGGTGTCGTCGGAGCGCGTGCGCTGAAGCATCGGCGTACTACGAGTGGTGTGGTCGTGGCCATGGCCGCGGCGTCGCTGGCTGTCGCCGGTTGCGGTGGAGGTCAGGCATCCACCGGGGCGAGAGCCAGCGATGTCGCAAGCTTCATTCCGGCAGGCTCACCGGTGTACATCGAGCTTTCGACCGATCTCGGCGGTAAGCAGTGGACCCAGACGGTGGAACTCGCAAAGCGTTTCCCGGGCTACGGCAAACTCGTCGCAAAGGTGACCGACCAACTCGCCAACGAGAAGATCGACTTCCAGGGACAGATCAAGCCGCTCCTGGGGTCGTCGGCCGCGGTCGGCGTGCTCGACATCAAGGGGCTCGCGAAGCGCGATCCGGCTCCGTCAGTCGTTGGAGCAATCGACCTGGCCGACGGCAAAGACGCGGAGTTCCTGACCCTCATCCAGGGTGGCAAGGACCCGGCCAAGAAGGTCGGCCGGCATGACGGCGTCGACCTCTACGGGGACTCTGACGCGACGTTCGCCGTCCTCGATGGGACGATCCTCGTCAGCGACACCCAGGAGCGTGTCAATCGCGCGATCGACGCCCACCGCGGTGGCACGTCGCAGACAATGGCGGGTTCGACAAAGCTCAAGGCCGCGTTTTCCGAACTGCCGGACGAGGTCCTGGCCCAAGGCTTCATCGACGTCGGAGCGCTCGTGCGGATCGCCGGCGCATCGGGCGGCGAGGCGATCGCCAAACAACTCAAGAACTCGGGGATCGGCGCTGACGCGGTGGCCGGACTCTCGGTCTCTGCGGAGCCGGACGGTGTGCGGATCAAAGCGGTCGGTCTGGGGCTGGGCCAGTCGGCCGGCATGACCGAGCCGTTCACCCCGAAGCTCGTCGACAAGGTTCCGGCCGATGCGGTTGCCTACCTTGGCTTCAAGAACGCATTCGCGTTGGGCGAGCAGATCATCAAACAGGTCGGAGGCCAGGATCCCGAGGCCAAGAAGGCCCTTTCACAGGCCTCGCTCGCCCTTCCGCTCTTGGGCATCAACCTGGATGACGTCAAAGGACTGACGAGCCTCGAGCACGCTGTTGTCGTGACCAAGGGAGCCAAGTTCCCCGGTGTGGTCGCGGCGCTCGAGGTTGCCGACCCCGCACGAGCCGTTGCGACGCTCGACGCGCTCCGCAAGAGCGCCCCTGCGCTCCTCGAAAAGAGCGGCACCAAGATTCCCGCGTTCGCCAAGGTCGCGCTCGCAAACGGGGTCACCGGGTGGCAGTCGGCGATCACCCCCGAGGCGGGCGTCGTCTACGGCGTCGACGGCAACCTTGCGCTCATCGGCACGCTGCCGGAGGCGGTCAAGCAGGTTCAGTCACCGGTGTCCAAGCTGACCGACGATCCGGCCTACCAGGCCGCCATCCGCCAGATGCCGTCCAAGGTCGACGGCCTCGTCTGGATCAACGGCGAGGAGCTCTTGACGGCGCTCGACGCCGCGGGCGTCCTCAAGCGCGCGCCCACCGAGGTCATCGCGAACCTGCGGCCGCTCAAGAACCTGGCGGCGTGGACCACGGGCGGCGAGAAGCCGACGTTCGAGGCCTTCCTGACCGTCAAATAGCGCTCGGCGGGCTGCAACTGGGTTCACCGCACGGGGGGCCCAGTTGTGTCCGGCCGCGGCCGAGTCCGTTGGTATGCTGGCGACCGTTTTGATCCTTGAAAGGCGGCAGTACACGCATGCGGGAATACCTCTTCACGTCCGAGTCGGTCACCGAGGGTCATCCGGACAAGATCGCTGACCAGATTTCTGACGCCGTCCTGGATGCCGTCATGCGCGATGACCCCATGGGACGGGTCGCGTGCGAGACGCTCGTGACCACCGGGCAGGTGATGGTGGCGGGCGAAATCTCCACGAACACCTACGTGGACATTCCCAAGATCGCGCGCGAGACGATCCGCCGCATCGGCTACACCCGCGCCAAATACGGGTTCGACGCCGAGACGTGTGGCATCTCCGTGGCGCTCGACGAGCAGAGCCCTGACATCGCCCAGGGGGTTGACACCGCGCTCGAGGCCCGCGGCGTCGGCAACGAAGACCTGTACGACCTGCAGGGCGCCGGCGATCAGGGATTGATGTTCGGGTACGCGAGCGACGAGACCGCTGAGCTGATGCCGCTCCCGATCACCCTCGCGCACCGATTGTGTCAGCGTCTCGCGGCCGTTCGCCGCGACGGCATGCCGTATCTGCGGCCCGACGGCAAGTCGCAGGTGACGGTCCGCTACCAGGACGGCAAGCCCAAAGAGGTCACTGCCGTCGTCATCTCGTCCCAGCACCAGCCGGACATCTCCAACGATCAGCTGCGCAGCGAGATCACGGCCAACGTCATCCAGCCGATCCTCGCCGAGTTGGACATGTGGCGCGATGAGATCACCGTCTACATCAACCCGACCGGCCTGTTCGTCGTGGGTGGGCCCATGGGCGACTGCGGCCTGACCGGCCGCAAGATCATCGTCGACACCTACGGTGGGATGGCACGCCACGGCGGCGGTGCGTTCAGCGGGAAGGACCCCTCCAAAGTCGACCGTTCGGCGTGCTACGCAGCCCGTTGGGTCGCCAAGAACGTGGTAGCGGCGGGGCTCGCAGCGCGGTGTGAAGTCCAGGTGGCGTATGCCATCGGCGTCGCCCGCCCGGTGTCGGTCATGGTCGAGTGCTTTGGGACCGAGACCCGCCCTCCGGAGGAGATCGAGAAGTGGGTGGAACAGAACTTCGACCTGCGGCCGGCGGCGATCATCGAGAAGCTGGACTTGCGGAGGCCGATTTACCAGAAGACCGCGGCGTATGGTCACTTCGGACGCAATGACCCTGACTTCACGTGGGAAAACACCAGCATCGGCGACGCGTTCGCCGGGACGGCTCGGGAGGGCTGAATACATGAAGCGCTCGATCATCTTCGCAGTGTTGTTCGGTTTCATTTTCGGTGCGGCGCTGGTGATGCGCCGCCGCGCCGAGCAGTAGTCACCGTCCCGATTCCGGGCGGCGTCCGCTGAACACGGTCCAGGTCGTCCTGCTGCTGGCCACGCGGGCTCTCGACCGGCCGCTCGACTACGGCGTCCCCGCCCAACTGGCTGAACGCGCCCGGCGCGGGGCGCTGGTGGCGTGCCCACTGGGACGGCGAACCGTGCTCGGCGTCGTGGTGAGCGCCAACCCACCGACGTGGGAGGGCGAGCTGGCACCGCTCTTGGGCATCGTGGACGTCGAGCCGGTGCCGGACGCGCTGGTCGAGCTCGCCGCATGGATCGCCCGGTACTACGCGGCCCCGCTGGCGGCATGCCTGCGCCTGGTGTTGCCCCCGGGCGCGGAGGGCACGCTCAAGCGCCTGCCCGACGGTGGATGGCGGCTTGCGGAGCCGCCCGGCCCGCCGGTGCAGCTGGTTGCGAGTGAGCCGGTCGATGGCGGCACCACCCGTCAACGGGCCATTGTCGGCGTGCTCGCTCACGCCGGTGGGACGCTCACCGCGACGGATCTGTCCGTGCGCGCCGGCACGACGCTGCCAACCCTGCGACGGATGGCCGACGCCGGGTTGCTCCGGCTCGAACGCCGCGAACGCTCGCGCCCTGAGACGGCGACGGACGGCGCACGTGCGCCGGGACCGCGACTCAACCCTCAACAGGCGGCCGCAGTCACCGAGATCAAGGCCGCGCTCGAGCGCAACCAGGAGGCCCTGCTCGTTCACGGGGTGACCGGATCGGGCAAGACCGAGGTCTACATCCACGCGATCGAGGCGGTGCGTGCGAAGGGTCGGGGAGCGATCGTCCTGGCGCCCGAGATTGCCTTGACACCCCAACTCCTCGAACGCCTGCGCAACCGCCTGGGTGCCGGTGTGGCCCTCTGGCACTCGGGTCTGTCCGATGGGGAACGGGCTGCCGAGGATCGGCGTATTCGCGCAGGCCAGGCCGATGTCGTGCTCGGCGCCCGCAGCGCCGTGTTCGCGCCGCTTGCGAACGTCGGCCTGATCATCGTGGACGAGGAGCACGAGGCCTCGTACAAACAGGATGCCTCACCCCGGTACGACGCCCGTCAGGTGGCCTACCGTCGCGGCCGCCTGGAGGATGCGCTCGTCGTCTACGGGAGTGCCACACCACGTCCCGAATCGTGGTGGGCGCTGCAACACGTCACCTTGACCGATCGCGCCGACGGGGCACCTTTGCCCCACGTCGAGGTCGTCGACATGCGCACCCAGCCCCCGGGGCCGATCTCGCGTCCGCTTGCCAGGGCCCTGCAGGAGGCCGCCGCACGCGGGGAGAAGGCCATCCTGCTGCTCAACCGGCGTGGTTTGGCGCGAATGGGGCTCTGCCGGGCATGCGGATGGATTGCCCGGTGTCCGTCGTGTGACGTCCCGCTCGTGGTGCACGATCGACCTGAACACCTGGTGTGTCATCACTGCGGGTACGACGCGCCGGTTCCGGTGTTGTGCCCGTCCTGTCGCGCCGCTGAGGTCGTTCGCCAGGGCTCGGGAACGCAGGGCCTTGCGGAGGCACTTGCGGCCGTGGTGCCAGATGTCCCGTTGATCCGACTCGACGGCGACGCGATCGCCCGTCGCGGTGAGCTTGCCACCCGCTTGGCGCGGTTTGCGCGGCCGGGCGCGGCCGTGCTGCTGGGGACGCAGATGGTGGCGAAAGGGCACGACCTGCCGGCGGTGACGGTCGCGGGAGTGCTGGATGCAGATGGTGCGCTGCAGCGACCCGATTTCCGTGCCGAGGAGCGCGCGTTCGGCTTGATCGTGCAGCTGGCCGGGCGGGCCGGTCGTCGAGGCGAGCCTTCGACGGTGTTCGTCCAGGCATGGGAGCCCGATGGTCGTGCGGTGCGCCTCGGTGCCCGGCACGCGGTCAACGAGTTCCTCGCCGGCGAGATTCACCGCCGGCAGGATCGACAGTTCCCGCCGTTCGGACACCTCGTGCGCGTCATCATCGACGGCGCAAGCACGGTGGGGGTCACTGACGTGGCACGAAGCTTGGCAGACGCCCTGCGCGAATCGGAGCCTGACATGTCCGTGCTCGGCCCGGCGATGCTGCACCGACTCCGTGGTCGGTCGCGCAGGGCGATTCTGGTGCGTGCGGAACGCGCTACGGATGCCACTGCCGCCGTGCTCGCCCAGATCGCTGAGCGCCAGGCCGGATTGCGTGCTGCAGCGGTCCGTGTCGTCGTCGACGTCGACCCGCAGGACACCTGACGATTCGCGCGCTTGTGTCCAGCTTTTTCACGCTCGGGAGCGGCAGCTCGGAACGAGCACGCACGTTTGTGAGCCGACCTCGATACGATTCCGCCGCCCGACAATTCGATCCGCAAGGAGTTCCACGACCAATGCCGGTTCCCCGTCTTTTCGAGGCCCCATCCGACCAACGCGAGCGCTGGATTCACGTGCTTTCGTGCCTGATCGGCATGTCCGGTCCCGAGACCC
>JANMKR010000001.1:0-16206 GCA_031372145.1 Actinomycetota bacterium
GCCGCGAAGGTAGGCCATGCAGGCCTCTGTGGAGATCGTGAAGCCCTTGGGCACCGGCAACCCCAGGCGGGTCATCTCGGCGACGTTCGCGCCCTTTCCGCCGAGGATGTCACGCATCTCGCGGGAGCCCTCGGCGAAGTCAAAGACGAACTTCGTTTCGAGGGTGGTGCTCATCGTGTGCTCCCTTTCGTGATCGCGCTGAAGTCGGCGATTTTCGTAAACACCAAGGAAGCGTCACGTACCAAACCGTACCGCTGGCCGCGGAGACCTTGGTCTTCGACGTTGATCAACACATCCGTAAAGAACGCCTCGACCGCGGCGGCGAGTGTCTCTCCCTCCCGCAAGGCTTGGCCGAAATCCCGGTCGTGGCGAGCCTGTCCGATCAAGGGACGCACATGCTGAATGGCGACATTGAGTGCCAACTCCGCCGGTTCCGACTTCTCGGACTCGCTCCAAACAGGTGGGTGTTCAGGACCCTGCTTATGAATCCGCGAGAGGCGATTACTGGCTTCGAAAACCGTCTGAAACGCAGTGGTCGATCGAAGGCTGTCTAGCTCTTTCGCCCAGATGGCGGTGGCGACGAGATTGAGATCCATCTCTGTCGACTGTTCGTAGGGCACGTCCATGTCTGCGGACAACTCAATGGATCTCAATGCCGCGGCTTCGGCCGCAGCGAACGACTCCGCATCAATGCCCAGCACAGACAACTGGAACGCCAGCCTGTCGACAAGAAATTTCCTGAGCCCCGGCCAGAGATCCCCCATGCTACTTAGCCCTACTCCGTGTTCCTGAAGGCTGGACCGGCTGCGGGAAACGATCGCCCAAAGCCCAACGTCCCATTGACGATCGAGGAATATCCGCACCAGACCTGCAGCGGCCCGTCGAAGCCCGTAGGGGTCCTTCGAACTCGTAGGGACTTCTCTGATCGCGAACGCACCGGCGAGGGTGTCGATTTTGTCTGCCGATGCCAGCAAAGAGGACGCTAGCTCACTGGGCAGCGGTGTATCCGGCCCTTGCGGAAGGTATTGCTGCGCGATCGCCTGACGGACCCCATCGCCAAGCCCAAGAGCCGGCGCTTGAGCGTAGTAAGCCCCTGCATAACCTTGGAGTTCTGCGAATTCCGCAACTAGAATCGACGCCTGGTCCGCCTTGCTGTACTTGGCGGCGTCACCTGCTACGGCGATATCAGCTTCGGCAGCGCCCACCTTTTCGCCCAAGAACCTCACGCCCGCCTTTAGACGATCGCGCTTGTTGGCCAGGCTCCCGAGTCGCTGATGGAAGACGATCGTGTCCAACTTTTCATTGAGTTGATCAAGGCCGACCGCCTCGTCCTTGCGAACGCTGAACGTGGCGTCCTGCAGGCGCGCACTCAGGACCTCCTCGTTGCCCTTGGTGATGATCGCGGCGAACTTCGGGTCGCCGTTGGAGATCGCGAGGAACTCGGGGTAAAGGCTGCCGTCCTCGCGTTCCAGCGGAAAGTAGCGCTGGTGGCTTTGCATCGCCGTCACGAGGACCTTGGGCGGCAGTCGCATGTGTTGGTCCTGGATGGTTCCGACGATCAAGCTGGGCCACTCGACCAGGTGGACGACCTCCTCGATCTTGCCGAGCGGGTCACGCCACACGCACCCGCGTTCGTGCGCCGCTGCGTCGAGTGCGGCTGTGATCGTCGCGCGACGCTCGACGTGGTCGGCGACGACGCCGACGCCGCGGACCGCCTCCCGGTAGTCGGCGGCGGTCGCGATCGTCGCGGGGCCGCCGATGAACCGGTGCCCACGGCTCACGTCACCTGCAGTCAGGCCGTGGAGCTCGAACGGGATCGTGCGGTCGTCGAGCTTCGCGACGATCCACCGAATTGGGCGCGAGAACCGCAGCCCGGTGCCCTCGCCCCAGCGCATCGTCTTGCCGAAGCGGATGCCCTCGATCAGGCGTTTGGCGATCTCTGGCACCAGCTCCCCGACCTGACGCGCCTCGCCGGCAACCTCGGCGAACACGACGTCGCGACCATCGCGACCCGCCCGGATCACGAGGTCCTCAACTGCCACCCCCTGCTTGCGCGCAAAGCCCTCGGCCGCTTTGGTGGGTTTGCCCTCGGCGTCGAACGCGGCCGTCGCGGGAGGACCCGACACCGACTTGGCCTCGCCGCTCTGGCGCTCGGGCAGGCCCGTGACGCTGACGGCGAAACGCCGCGGCGCAACCCACACCTGCACCGCGTCGCGGCTGAGTCCATGGGCATCGAGGCTTGCTTCGACGATACCGGGCACCTGGTCAATGAGTTCGCGACACGCACTTGAGGGAAGCTCCTCACACCCGATCTCCACGAGCAGCTCAGGCACTCGCGACCTCCGCTGCGGGCGCCCTCTGTGCGAGGTACGCCGCCGCCACACGGGCCGCGAGGGCGCGTACTCGCCAGATGTAGGCGCCACGTTCGGTCGGGCTGATGACCCCGCGAGCGTCGAGCAGGTTGAAGCTGTGGCTGCACTTGAGCACCTGGTCGTATGCCGGTAACACGAGGCCCTCGTCCAAACACCTGGCGCACTCGGCCTCGTGCTCGGCGAACCGCCCGAACAAGGCGTCCGTATCGGCGACCTCGAAGTTGTAGCGGCTCCATTGCCGCTCGTTCTCGTGGTAGATGTCGCCGTAGCTGACCCCGTGCGCCCACTCCAAGTCGTACACCGAGCGCACGCCCTGCAGGTACATCGCAATGCGCTCCAGACCGTATGTCAACTCCGCCGAGATGGGTTTGAGGTCGATGCCGCCGGCCTGCTGGAAGTAGGTGAATTGGGTGATCTCCATACCGTCCATCCACACCTCCCAACCCAGTCCCCACGCGCCGAGCGTGGGGCCCTCCCAATCGTCTTCGACAAAGCGGATGTCGTGTTCGGCCGGGACGATGCCGAGCGCGGTGAGCGAGCCCAGGTAGAGGTCCTGCACGTCCTCGGGTGAGGGCTTGAGCAGCACCTGATATTGGAAGTAATGCTGCAACCGGAACGGGTTCTCGCCGTAGCGTCCATCGGTCGGCCGGATCGACGGCTCGACGTAGGCGCAACGCCACGGGGCCTCGTCGAGGCACCTCAGAAGGGTCGCAGGGTTGAACGTGCCGGCGCCGACCTCCGTGTGGTACGGGCTCATCAGCACGCAGCCGCGCGAGGCCCAGTAGGAGTTCAAGTTGCTGATGACGTCCTGAAAACTCGGACCCGCCAAACGCCCTCCCCGTCGGTTGCGAGGCGGCAAGTCTAGCGACCGGGCAGGCCCGCGATCGGAACACGAGCGGTCGCCGAAGCCCGGCACGCCACCTCCAACCACACGGTTCGTGCTACCACACTTGCGCCGGGAGTGCAAGGTTCGGGTGCCGGGCACCCGAACCTTGACAAACGGCGACGGAGGGGTGACTTCGCCTGGCACCTGCCGGTCATCGACAGGCGGGCTCGACCCTCGAGTCCTCGCGTCGCGAGCGCTAGAGCGGCGCCGCGGAGCGCAGCACGACGCCCAGATGCTCCTGCAGGACGAGGCTGACGATGCGCTCGACGCCCGCTGCAGCCTGCGGTGGACACGCGGCGGCGGCCTCGGCGAGCGGGCGACCGATCAACTCGGCGAACGCGCCCAGCACGACCGCATCGACCGGTTCGCCCACCGATGCGCATTCGCCACACAGAGCCCCACCGCCCCGCGCCGAGAATGCGATGAGCGGCCCGTCGGACCCGCATGCCACACACGTCGCCAGCCGCGGCAGCAACCCCGCGACGACCAAGAGCTTGGCGTGCAGACCCAACACGATCGGCTCATGACGCGGCGGCGTGTCGCGCGGCGGCACGTGCGCCAGCAGCGCCAACCCCCGTGTCAGCAGGTTGTAGGCGCCCTCGTTGGCCTCTTCCTCGCCCAGCACCCGCATACCCGCCTCCAGGACCGAACCGGCCGCGCGCAGCCGGTATCCCTCCATCCACAGGCCGGCGTGTGACTCCACGACCTGGGCATGGCGGACCGTCGACATCTCCCCCTTGCCCTCGTGAAGCCCCAGATGGACCCGCACACCGGGTTGGAGTCGCCCTCCCATCTTGGATTTTGCGCGACGCGCGCCTTTCGCCATCGCCGACACCCGGCCGCGCTCACGGGTGTAGAGCGTCAGGACATTGTCCGCCTCCCCATACCTGATCGAGCGCAACACGATGGCCTCGGTCTCGTACACAGGGGGAGTGTGGCAGGCCGCCGCGGGCGTACCGGGGCGGATCTCCGCGCCCCGGGACTACACTTTGGGCATGCCCGAGATCACGATGTACACGAGCGAGCGGTGCCCCTACTGCACGCGCGCCAAGCGACTGCTCGACGCGAAGGGCGCGACGTACGACGAGATCCACATCGCGCTCAGCGACTTCGAAGCCCGTCGGCGCATCGCGGAACTCACCGGCCAGATGACCGTCCCGCAGATCCTGATCGACGGAACCCCGATCGGCGGCTGGGACGAACTCTCCGCACTCGAGCGCGCCGGCGAGCTGGACGCACTGCTCGCCGCCTGACCGCCTCGATCAGGCCGTTGCGGCCTGTTGAAGCTTTTCGCCCGGCTCGAGCGGGAACCAGCACGCAACTTCCTGACCATCGCCCATCGGCTGGAGCATCGGCACCGCCGTCCGGCATTGCTCGGGAACCTCGGTCTCGCTGCCGCTGATGAGTCTGGCCTTCGGGCAGCGGGGGTGGAACGGACAGCCCGGCGGCGGGTTGACCGGCGACGGCACATCGCCCGTCAGCACGATGCGATCGACCCCGCTCGCATGCTCCTCGTGCCCCTTGGGCACGGCCGACAGCAGCGCCGCCGTGTAGGGATGACGCGGGTTGTTGTAGAGCCGCTCAGACGTCCCGACCTCGACGATACGTCCCAGGTACATCACCGCGACCCGATCCGAGACGTGGCGGACCACACCAAGGTCGTGTGAGATGAACAGATAGGTCAGCCCGAACTCCTCCTGCAAGTCCTCCAGCAGGTTCACGATCTGGGCCTGGATCGACACGTCCAACGCGGACACCGGCTCGTCGCAGATGATCAGCTTGGGGCGAAGCGCGAGTGCGCGTGCGACGCCGATACGCTGGCGCTGGCCGCCGGAGAACTCGTGGGGGTATCGATTGTAGTGCTCCGGGTTCATGCCGACGCGCGCCATCAGGTCCTGCACCATCGTCTTGTGGTCGCCCTCGATGTCGTGGATCCGGAACGGCGCCGAGATGATCTGACCGACGCTCTGTCGGGGATTCAGCGAGGCGTACGGGTCCTGGAAGACCATCTGGACCTCGCGCCGGAGCGGGCGCATCTCGCTGCTCGACGCCTGGCTGATGTCGTGCCCGTCGAAGATGATGGTGCCGCTGGTCGGCTCGAGCAGCCGTGCCACCAGTCGAGCGGTCGTCGACTTGCCGCAGCCGGACTCCCCGACCAGACCGAGGGTCTCGCCGGTGGCGATGTCGAACGACACATCCTCGACGGCATGCACCGCCCCGATCTGCCGCTGAAGAATGATCCCGCGCCTGATCGGGAACTCCTTGACGAGATGCTCGACGTGGACCAGCGGCGAACCCGTCACCGCCGGCGCCGCCGAGGGCACACCGGTTTGAGCTTCGTCCGTGCTCATGCCGGCACCGCGTTGCGTCGTGCCTGCCGTCCTGCCCACGCGGCGGCCTTCGCCTCCGACGTCATTAGGCAGGCATCGAGATGGCCGGAGCCCCGATCGGCGAGCGCAGGGCGTTCCACGTCGCACGGTTCGAACCGGTGCGGACAGCGCGGGTGGAAGCGACATCCCGCCGGCGGCGTGATGAGCGACGGAGGCGATCCCTCGATCGGGATCAGGCGATGGCTCTGCGCGCCGCCCTGCGGGATCGACTCGAGGAGCCCCCAGGTGTATGGATGGACGGGATTCAAGAACACCTCGTCCCGGCTTCCCAGCTCGACGGCCCGACCCGCGTACATCACCATCACGCGTTGACAGACGTCCGCGATCACACCCAGGCTGTGGCTGATCAACACCACGCCGATGTTGAGCTCCTGCTTGAGCGCCTCGATCAGGTCGAGGATCTGCGCTTGGACCGTGACGTCGAGCGCGGTCGTCGGCTCGTCGGCGATGAGCAGATCGGGCTTGAGCACGAGGCCCATCGCGATCATAACGCGCTGCCGCATACCGCCGGAAAGCTCGTGCGGGTAGCTCCGCACGCGTTCCTCGGGCGATGGGATGCCGACGAGGCGCAGGATCTCGACCGCCTCCTTCCAGGCCTCGGTCTTGGGTACCTCGCGATGCGCACGAATCGCCTCGACGATCTGGGCGCCGACCCGGTACAACGGGTGCAGCGACGTCATCGGATCCTGAAACACCATTCCGATGCCCTCGCCGCGGATCGCCCGCAGATCCGACTGGGGGAGGGTCAGGAGATCATCTCCCTTGAACAGCACCTCACCCTCGATATCGGTGTAGGCCCGATTGAGCAACCCCATGATGGCCATGAAGGTCACGCTCTTGCCGGACCCGGATTCGCCGACGACGCCAAGCGACTCGCCGCGGCCAACCGTGAACGACAGGCCATCCACCGCCTTGACGACGCCGTCGGGCGTGTCGAACCGGACCGAGAGGTCCCGGACCTCGAGCAGCGCGTCGCTCACGTGTACCGCACGCGGGGATCGAGGAACGCATAGAGGATGTCGACGAGCAGGCTCGCCAGCGTCACGAAGAACGCCGCGAGCACCGTGACCGCCATCACCACCCCCAAGTCCTGGTTGTTGACTGCTTGGAGCACATATGCCCCCATGCCCGGGATGTTGAACACGCTTTCTGTCACCACCGCGGACGAGAGGAGCACCGCGAAGTCGATCCCGGCAAGCGTGACGACCGGGGTGATGCTCGCCCGCAGCATGTGCCGGGTGATGACCTGCCGCTCAGGGACGCCCTTGGCCCTGGCGGTGCGGATGTAGTCCTCGCCCATCACCTCGAGCATGCTCCCGCGCACGATACGTGCATACACCGCGGCGAACAGCAGCGCGAGGACGATCCAGGGCATGAGCAAATGCGTGAACCACTGGCCCGGATTGTCGCTGAAATGTACGAACCCGGTACCCGGTGCGATCTTCAGTTTGAACCAGAAGACGAACAGCGAGACGAGGCCCAGGAAGAACACCGGGGTCGAGATCCCGAGTAAGGCAAACCCCATCGCCGCGCGATCCCACTTGGTCCGCCGCTTGAGTGCCGAAAGGACGCCGATCAGCACGCCCATGATCAGCCAGATGACGAGGGCCCCGATCGCCAATTGCAGCGTCACGTTGAGCCGTCGGAACAGCTCATCGTGGATTCCGTCCCTGGTGTTGAACGATTTGTTGAAGCCTGGCCAGCCGTACTTGTCACCGACGACCAGGGTCTTGACGAACGTGAGGTACTGCACCGGCTTGGACTTGTCCAGGCCGAGGTTCTTTCGGACCTCGGCTTTCAACTCGGCCGTCTGCTGCTTGCCGGCGAACGCGGCCGCCGGATCGGTCGAGGGAAGAACGTAGAAGATGAGAAATGAGAACAGCGTCACGGCGACGATCACGACGATCGACCATAAGAGACGCCGAATGATGTAACGACCCATCTTCTACCTCCTTCCCTCCGACCGAATCCGAACGATCACTCCTCTACTTCTGCTTTGACGGGTCGACCGCGATGTGGGCGAAGGCCATCTCGCCTGAGTTCTGGTCGAACACGTACTGGCTCATTCCGGGTCCGCTGACCTCGACGCTGTTGGCGGAGAGGTATGGCACCCACGGCACGACCTCTTCCATCACCTTCTTGTCGAGGGCGATCCAGCAGTCGAGACGAGCCTGGTCGAGCAACGGGCCGCACGCCTTGGTGTCCGCATCGATGCTGGGGACCCCACCGGCCGGGAATCCGATCTTCAGCTCCTTGGCCTTCGCGGCCGTCAGACCGACCAGGCTGTAGTTGCTGTTTCCGGTCGGGATGATCGTCGCGCTCCCGAAGAGCGGACCGAAGAACGTCGACGCATCGGCGAAGTCCTTCCCCCATCCGGCGTTGCTGGCGATCGGCACGTTCTTCTCGACGGTCTGGATCGTCGTGTAGGCGGTCCCCGTCGGAAGCTCCTGCGTTTTGACGTCGACACCGATTGCCTTGAGGTTCTCGGCGATGATCGGGTTGTACTTGGTCCACGGCGGCTGGTTGCGCGAGATGTGGAAGAGGTTCTTACACACGGCCGCGTCGCAGACGCCGTCCTGGTTGGTGTCGTACTTCGACTGCTTCATCTCCGCCTTCGCCTTTTCGACGTCGAACGGGTATGGGTCGTAGTCGGTCGGGAATTTCCCGTTGTAGAGCGCGTCCGGCACGATGTGCTTGGCGACCGCACCAGAGGTCTCGCCACCCCATGCCTGCTGGATGGAGGCCTTGTCGATCGCGAAGTTGACGGCCTTGCGGACGTGGATGTCATCGAACGGCGCCCGACTCAGGTTCATCGTGATGTACCAGGTGCGGTCACCCGAGAACACGTGCAGGTTCTTCTTGAGCGTGTCGTCCTGCGCGTACTTCGCAATCACCTCGCTGGGCGGGGTGTCAGGTGAGCCGTCCAGCTCGCCTCGCTCGACCTTGTCGAAGATGTCCTGCAGGTTGGTGTTGATGTCGATCGTGATCTTGTCGACGTTGGCCGAACGGTCCTCGGCGTTGTCGGTCGCGGGATCGTAGTTCGGGTTGCGCACGAAGGTCATGTTCTTGGCCGGATCGAACCCGGTCAACGGCTTGATCTTGGCGCAGCTCGACGCATCGATCTTGTCGGAGCCGGCGATCATGTACGGACCACTCGACACGAGGTTGCGGCCATACTCACCGGCCTTGGTGAAGCAGCCCGCGACTTCCTTCGGCATCGGACTTGCCGCCGGCATCGCGAGGCGGTACAGGAAGTCACCCGTCGGCTCGGTCAGCTTGAACACGATCGTCGAGTCGTCAGGCGTCGTGATTCCGGAAATCGTCTTTGCCTTGCCATCCCGGAAGGCCTGCATGCCCTCGATCGGGTCGAAGTAGAACCCGTACTGGGCGGCCAGGGATTTCGTCCCGATCCGCTCGAACGCGAAGACGATGTCCTTGGTCGTGATCTCGCGATTGACCGGCGGTGCGAACTTGACACCCTTCTTCATCTTGACGGTCCACGTCAGGCCGTCGGCCGACGGTTCCGGAAGCGCCTCAGCGAGGTCCGGGACGATGAGGTTGCCGTCGGCGTCCGGGCGGTGCTTGTAGCCCACAAGGCCACGTGTCAACAGGTTGTCGTAGTAGCCCCACGCGAGTCCGAGGTACTCCCCGGTCGGATCAAACGCGTTGGTAAAACCGAAGTCGGTCGTCGCAAGGCGCAGCGTGCCGCCCTTGGTGACGGTGCCCGAACTTCCCGTGTCGCCGCTGCTCTTGCTATCGCCTCCGCAGCCTGCGACGACGAGCGCGGCAGCCGATGCGAGCGCAGCACCGATGATCCAGCGTTTCCGTGATTTCAAAGGTCAGCCTCCATAGTGATCAACGTCCGGTCCTCGGGTCGAGCGCGTCGCGAAGACCGTCGCCCAACAGGTTGAAAGCGAGAACCGTGAGCATGAGAAAAATGCCGGGGAAGAGCCAGAACCACCACGCCACCCGAAAGATGCCCACGGACTCCGCGAGCATCTTTCCCCATGACGGGGTGTCGCCAGGCACGCCCAACCCCAGGAACGACAGGTAGGACTCGAACAGCACGCTGGACGGAATCAGCAACGACCCGTAGACGACGATGGGCGCCATCAGGTTGGGCAAAAGCTCCCGAACCATGATCGTGCGCTCCTTCGCCCCGAGCGCTCGGGCCGCCTCGATGAACTCCTTCTCGCGAAGCGAGAGGGTTGCACCACGCACGAGGCGCGCCGGTGTCGGCCACGAGAACAACGCGATGATGACAATGACGAGCGTCAACCCCGGTTTGAGGTGGCCACCGAGACAGCCCTGCTCGGAGGTGGAACACGCGGCAACGATGCCGATTGCGAAGATCACCAGTGGGAGCGCAAGAAACACGTCACCCACCCGCGAGATCAGCGTGTCGACCCAACCGCCCAGGTAGCCGGCGAGCACTCCGACAACCACGCCAATGGTGAGCGCGATGCCGGAGGCCACAATCCCGACGATGAGCGAGACACGAGCACCGTACGCGAGCCGCACGAGCACATCGCGTCCTGCGTCGTCAGCGCCTAAGAAGAACGAACCGTTCGGCCCCTTGGGCAGTCCGAACGAATCCTTCATTGAGGTGAACGTCTCGTTGGGTCCGTGACCGGTCAGCGACGCGAACAGCGGCGCGATGAACGCCAGCACCACCATGAACACGATGATCCCCAGACCGAAGAACGCGAGCCGGTCTTGTTTGAACCGCGCCCAGAACAACTGCCACGGGCTGCGGCCTTGGATGGGGGCATCGCCGGAGATGACTGGTGGAGCGTCCGGAGCCAGCGTGCTCACCGGAACTCCAGTTGATTGGACCCACAAGCCATAGTCGCGACAATCTACTCCTCCACAGGGAAATCCAAGGTCCAGCCCGAAGTTCGCAACCCCGTTGCATCGGACCTTCCGGTCCGCTCAACGGCCCCGGTAGGAGCCCCTTAGCCGGCACTCGCCGATCGGGCGTGACCGGGCGGGACACCGCGTACTGCGGTTGCCGCCCGAACTCCCAACCGTACGGCCGCCGCCGCGAGCTCCGCCGCGATCACCCCGCACACGAACGACGTCGAATCCCGATCGCCCGTGGCGATGCAGAACACCGCATCGCCGTCGAGCGGGGTGTTGAACGGCGAGACCGCCCGGGCAAGTCCCGTCTGGGCCATCCGCGCAACCTGGCCCGCCTCCGTCTTGGTCAGGCGGGCGTCGGTCGCGACGCAGAGGAGCGTCGTGTGCTGACCGGCGTCCAAGCGGGGATGCTCCGGCGCTGCGACGAGCACGTGTCGCGACGCATTGAGAAACCCGGCGTCGGCGTCCCAGACTCCTGCGATCACATCACCCCGCTCGCCGAGGACGTCACCGAACGCGTTGACCACCGCCAGCGCGGCCACCGTCGTTCCGTCCGGCAAGGTCGCGCTTGCCGCCCCCACCCCTCCCTTGCACCAGCCTTTGCGACCGTTGAGCTTGCCCACGGTCGCACCGGTGCCCGCTCCGACACTGCCCACCCCGTGTGGTGCGGTCGATGCTGCGACACAGGCGGCGTAGCCGTCGTCAGGACCAGGTCGCCTGGCGTTGTCGGTGATGCCCAGGTCATAGATGACCGCCGCCGGTACCACCGGGACACGAGCAGCTCCGGCGTCGATCCCGAGGCCCTGCTCCTCGCACCAGCGCATCACGCCGTCAGCCGCCGCCAAGCCGAATGCCGAGCCGCCGGTCAACAGCAACGCCGTGATCTCGCGGTCGCCGGCCAGCGGCGCGAGCAGCTCGAGTTCCCTGGTGCTCGCGCCACCACCGCGGACATCGACCGCCCCGATCGACCCGGGTGGCGGAATGATGACCGTACAACCCGTGCCGGCATCGGCGTCGGTCCAATGGCCGACGCGGACCCCGGGGACGTCGGTCAGTCGACCGGCTGGCATGTCGGGCAGAAGTAGGTGCCACGTCCGGCGACGCGGCTCTTGACGATGGTCGTCCCACACGTGGGACACGGGTCGCCCTCGTGGAGATGGACCCGCAACATGTCCTGCATCGCCCCCGCTTTGCCAATCGTGTCGCGGTAGCGGTCGATCGACGCCCCGCCGGAGCGGATGCCGACGCGAAGGCGGTCGCGAATCGCATCACGCAGCGCCGCGACCTCGGCGCCGTCCAGGGAACCGGCACGACGCGTCGGATGGACGCCGGCCTGAAACAGCGCCTCATCCGCATAGATGTTGCCGACACCTGCGATCAGGCGTTGGTCCAGGATCGAGGCTTTGATCGGCGCCGTCCGCCCGACCAGAAGGTTGCCGAGATGTGCTGCGGTGAACCGACGCTCCAGGGGTTCGACGCCGAGTCGGGCGTTCCAATATCCCTCGGGGTCCGGGTGATCAGCCGGCACGATCCACACCCGCCCGAACCTGCGGGTATCCGAGAAGTCCAGCGTACCGCCGTCGTCCAACTCAAACCGCGCCCGCCGGTGGGCATCGGCCGGAGCCTCGCCTGAGGGGCTGTGGTGCAGACGCCCGGTCATCCGTAGGTGCATCGCGAGCGTGGCGCCCGAGCCGAGTGCGAGCAACAGGTACTTCCCCCTCCGGTTCGCCTGCGCGATCCGCTGCCCCTCGACCTCCCGCCGGATGCGGTTGGGGCTATTGGGCGACACCAGGAGGGGGTCCCGGATGCGGAGTTTGGTGATGGTGCGCCCCACGGCAACCGTGACGAGTTGTCGGCGGATCGTCTCGACCTCCGGCAGTTCAGGCACCCGAGAATTCCTCGATGACCAACGCAGCCGGGGTGACCGGCGTGTCGGTGATCCCGCACGCGTCACGGACGATCTGCACAGCACGCTCACCGACCTCGGCGTCGCGGCAGTGCACCACGGCCATCGGCGCGCCGCTCGTGACGGCGTCGCCGATCTTGGCGTTGAGCTCGATGCCGACGGCCGGGTCCACGTGCTGTGCCGGGTGCAGACGTCCGGCGCCCAGCCAGCGCGCCGCCTCACCCACCTGCCGGGCATCGAGCCGGTTGACGTATCCGTCGCCGGGCGCGGGCACATCCAGCGTGATCGGCGCCGCCGGCAGGCGTGACCTGTCCGTCCACACCGCGGGATCGCCGCCCTGGGCCTCGACCCACCGCTCGGCCATCCGCAGCGCCGCCCCCGAGACCAGCGCTTCGGCCGCCGCCGCCGCTCCCTCGCCCGCCGGCGCGACGCCTGCGGCTTCGGCCAGGGACCCGGTGATGCGGATCGACAATTCGCGCAGGTCGTCAGCCCCACCACCGCGCAGAACCTCGGCCGCGCCCACGACCTCGAGCGCGTTGCCCACCATGTTGCCGAGCGGCTCTTCCATGCGGCTGATGATGTACCGCACGGCGCGGCCCCAGGGCGCACCCAGGGCGACCATCATCTTGGCGGCCTCGCGCGCCGAATCGACATCGTCGAAGAACGCCCCCGAGCCGGCCTTGACGTCCAGGACGATCGCCTGCGCGCCGCCCGCGATCTTCTTGCTCATGATGGAGCTTGCGATCAGCGACGGGTTCTGAACGGTCGCGGTCTGATCGCGCAACGCATAGAGGCGCTTGTCGGCGGGCACCAGCCGCTCGGATGCCCCGACGACGACCACGCCCACATCGCGCAGTTGACGAACGAACTCGGTCAACTCCAGGTCGACCCGCATGCCGGGGATCGACTCGAGCTTGTCGAGCGTGCCGCCTGTGTGGCCCAACCCACGCCCGCTCATCTTGGCCACCTTGACGCCGAGTGCCGCCGACAACGGGGCGACGACCAAGCTGATCGAGTCTCCCACGCCGCCGGTCGAGTGCTTGTCGCCCGTCGGCCCGAACTTGCCGAGCTCCAGCCGATCTCCCGACGCGATCATCGCGGCCGTCAGGGCCTGCGTCGCGGGCATGTCGAGCCCCCGGATGCACACCGCCATGCACCACGCCGCCATCTGCGGATCACCGATGACGTCGTCCAACCATGCCTGTACAAAGGCGCTCACGCTCTCAGGGTCCACCGGCGATCCCCGACGGGTGCGCTCCAGCAGTTCGAGTGGGGCGAGGGCCGCGACCATTGCGCGACAGGATAGTGGTCGCAGTGCCTCCTCTCGTAAGAGGCGCCACGAAAGATTGGTACGCTTCCCGCGCATGCAGATGCGACGAGCATTGGGAGTCGCGATCGTCGGCGCGGCCCTCTTCACGGTGGTGGCCGCCGCCGCGCCCGCGCCGACCGCGACAGCGCCCACGACCACTGGGGGCACGCCGGCGCCGCCTCCGCCGCCCGTCCCGCGCGTCGCCAAGGTGATCGCACCGACGTCGGTCGTTGCGCGCCAGGGGCACGCGCGGTTCCTGGTGGGTCTTCGCACGATCACCGAAGCACGGGTCATCATCCGGGTCGTCTCGGTCCGCACGGGCCGTGTCGTCAAGACGGCCAAGACCACGGGACGGCACGCCCCCGGCCGGGTCTGGCTGCTGATCGACGCCAACAACGATCGCGGTTTCCAACTTCGCGCCGGCCGCTACACGCTCGAGATCTTTGCGGTCGACGCCACGAAACGTCGCTCCAACGTCATCACGCGCCGGTTCCGCCTGACGCTGCGTGCGCCGCGAGGTGTGTTGCACACCTACACCGTGCCAACGTGGCCGTCGATCATCGGGGGGATTGCGACGGTGCCGGGCGGCCAGATCGTCGCCGCCGTCGGCCCGGGAACCGCCGCCGCAACCGCCGGCATCCAGCGCGGCGACGTGATCCGCATGGTCAACGGCGTCAACGTGGACGCGCGGGGATCGTGGTTCGTCGCGATGCGCCAGCTGCCTGCAAACGTGGCGATCCCGATCGAGGTCGATCGCGCCGACGTGCGCCAGACCATCCAATACACGGCCCCGCCGGACTGGACGACGCCGCCGAACTACCAGCCTGCGCTGGCGGAGGCCGTGACGACCGCGCCGACGATTCGGGCGTACCAGTACGCCCGTGTCCGGGAGCGACTCGATGCCCGCGACACCGCCGGCGCCAAGAGTCTGTACACCGCCTGGGTCGCGACGGAGAAGGCGAGTGCCCCCGGCGAGCTGCTGTCTGGAGCGATCTTCTCGGCCGAGGGCACGCAGCCCAGTGCCGCCGGTGCATACAATCGTGCGCTGACCGCCGATCCCACGATGGCGGCCGCATCGTTCCAGCAGGGTTTGGCGCGGACCGCCAACGCCCAGAACGACCGGGCGATCCTGGCGTTCGAGAAGGCTCGGACACTCGATCCGACCGATGCGATCGCCGCGACGTTTCACGCCTACGCGCTGCTGACCGCAAACCAGTTCGAGGCTGCGCTGGCCGCAGCTGATGCCGCGATCGCCTTGGATGCACGTTACGAAGAAGCGCGCATCGCCCGCGGCGTCGCGTTGATCGGATTGACGCGGAGCGCCGAGGGCGTCGCCGACATCAAGCGCGGCCTGCTGCTGTTGGCCGACCCGCTGCGTGCCCAGCAGATCATCACCTCGAGCCTCGAGCCCAACACGCCCTGACGCGTGGGCGCCTCGTCAACGGTGACGCTAGCGGGAGACCGGCGGGCCGATCTCCTCGGTCATGTCGGTCGGACGGGTGCGGCGCCGGCTCGGCGGCGGACGACGATTGCGTGGCTCGCCACCGCCGACAAAGAGCACTGATGCGATGCCGATGATCAGACCGACCCAGAACCACCATTTGCCGATCCAGCTCTCCAGCGCAAGCCACAGCAACAGCACGCCGATGAAGCCAACCAGGGCCATCAGGCGCTGACGGACCGGGGCGAGGTGCACGACCCAAGGACCGGCGATCGCGACGAACAGGAGCAGGACCGACTGAAGCATTCCAGGGATCGTACTCGCGAACCTCGGGGGACGCACGGTTAGTCTGATTCGTCATGCGCACCGTCGGACTTCATCTGCTTCAGTCGATCGACCTGGTCGACACACCACGACGCTCGGTCGTGGTCGAATTGGATTCCGCCGGGACGGTCGCGCGGGTGGTTCACGCCTCGACGACGGCCCAGATCGTGGAGGGGATCGGCCCTGAACCCGCGCTGATCGTCGTCGACGCGCCGCTGGTGGTACCCAACGCAGGCGGCCAACGCGACGTCGAACGGATCCTGGCGTGGTGTGATGTCCCGGCATTTCCGGTCTCATGCGGACGACTTGCCAGAGTCCATGGTGGGATGCGAGGTGTGGGACTGGCCGCGGACCTCCCTGCGGAAATCACCGCCATCGAGACGCATCTCGATCTGGTGCTGCGGCTCCTGATGTGGGAGGACGGCGGCGGTGGTGCAACGATCGACTTGGCGGACTATCGGGCTCAGTGGCTCGGGCTCCGCGCACCCACCTATCGTCCCAAGGGCCCCGGTCGCGCGAATCCCGCCGGCGTCGTGGCCGTCGCGGAGATACTCGCCCGTCATGTCGACCTTGCCGGCTGGACGCCGACCGCACCGGACGACGACTGGGGGCCGATCCGGGACGCGGCGATCCTCGATGCGACCGTCTGCGCGTACGTCGCCCACCGTGCGATCCACACACCTCAGGCGGCGCTGACCATCGCCACGCCGTCGCGGGG
>JANMKR010000108.1:0-4137 GCA_031372145.1 Actinomycetota bacterium
GGCGATCACGTCGGCCAGCAATCGCTGGCTCGCGAAGCCGATCACGATCGCCATGACCGCGCTGCCGCCGAGCGCGCCGATGCCGCCGCCTCCGGCCAGGATCACGACGATGGCGACGACCGCGCCCACCAGCACCACGTACCGCAGCATCGTCGACAACAGGGCAGCCGCGGTGTGCCGCTGGCGTGCCTTGACCGGATCGGTACCCGGGCGTACCCGCGACGCGATCTTGGGCACCAGCCACCGCAGCGTTGCAAATGCCAGCCCCGCAGCCGCGAGGGTGATCAAGATCAGCACGAGCTTCGCCAGCCAGCCGTCCAGGCCGAACGTCGACGCGGGAAATGCCATCACCGGCTCAGTCTACGGTGCGTGTCGCCCCGGCTACAGAATCGGCAGGTACCGCTCGATCTCATACGGGGTGATCTGCACACGGTAGTCGTCCCACTCCGAGCGCTTGATGTCGACGAACCGGTTGTGGATGTGCTCGCCGAATGCGCGCAGCAGCAGCTCGCTCTCGGCGCCCAGCTCGATCGCATCGCCGAGTGACTCCGGCAGGGCCTCGATCTCGGCGCGCAGGCGCTCGGCGTGGCTCAAGTCGTACAGGTTGGTGTCCATGGGCGCCGGCAGCTCGTAGCCGTTCTCGATTCCGTCGAGCCCCGCGTGCAGAAGTGCCGCGAACGTCAGATACGGGTTGCACGCGGGATCGGGGCAGCGGATCTCAGCCCGCGTAGAGCGCTCCTTGCCCGGGTGGTACACCGGCACGCGGATCAAAGCCGAGCGGTTGCGCCGGCTCCACGCGATGTAGACCGGCGCCTCATACCCCGGCACCAGTCGCTTGTACGAGTTGACCCACTGTGCGAACACACACGAGATCTCGCGGGCGTGGCGAAGCTGGCCGGCGATGAAGCTCTTGGCGACCGGGGAGAGGTGGAACTCGTCATCGGCATCGAAAAAGGCGTTCTCGTCGCCTCGAAACAGGCTCTGGTGGGTGTGCATGCCGTTGCCGTTCTCGCCGGCCATCGGCTTGGGCATGAACGTCGCGTAGTAGCCATGCTTGTGAGCGACCTCTTTGACGACCGTCCGGTAGGTCATCACGTTGTCGGCCATCTGCAGCGCGTCGGTGTAGCGCATGTCGATCTCGTGCTGTGACGGGCCGCCTTCGTGGTAGGAGTACTCGACCTCGATGCCCATCGCCTCGAGCGCCAGCACGGTCTCGCGCCGCACGTCGCTGGCCGCGTCGAGCGTCGTCAGGTCAAAGTAGCCCCCGCGGTCCAGCGTCTCGGTGCCCGTCGGGCTCTTGAAGTAAAAGAACTCCAGCTCGGGGCCCAGGTAGAAGTGGCTGAAGCCCATGTCGTTTGCGCGCTTCATCGCCCGGCGCAGCACGTAGCGCGGGTCGCCCTCGTACGGGGCGCCTCCGGGCACCTGGATGTCGCAGAACATGCGCGCGACGCCCTGCTCCTGGGGCCGGTAGGGCAGCAGCGCAAACGTCGACGGGTCGGGCATCGCGACCATGTCGCTCTCTTCGATCGCGTTGAACCCCGTGATCGAGGAGCCGTCAAACCCCATCCCGTGCTCCAGGGCGTCGCCCAGCTGCTCTTTGGTGATGGCGAAGCTCTTGAGCTGACCCAGGATGTCGGTGAACCAGAGCCGGATGAACTTGACGTCGCGCTCCTCGACGTGCGCGAGCACCTTTTCTCGTGTCACTCCATCGTCCTTTCAGCGCCCGTCACGACCCTCGACGCTATCAGCGCCGCGCAGGGCCTTGGACTGTGCGTGTGTCGAAACGCCGCCGGTGGCGCTTGGCCGCGAGGCGAAACCGTCCGGTCGCTCCTTGACCCGGACCCTGTCGACGCCCATGCTTGGCGGCGTGTCGACTGAGGCCTCCATGTCCACCGCGGCCGCGGTGGGCGTACCGACGCTTGCCGATCTGCTGGCGCTCCCTGCGCTGGCGCGTGCGCGCCTGGTGCCCAACGATGCCGAGACCACGGTCACTGTGCGGGCTTTGGTGCCGCTCGACCCGAGCGCCCCGCCCGAACCCGATGCGCTTGTCATCGCGCCCCAGGGCGTCGCGGCGCCCCCATCGGGAGCCGTTGCCGTCATCGCAGGGACGGCTCCGGACGTGGTGCCCGACGTGCCGGTCGTCGTCATCGCCGACCTGTCGTCGTGGAGCGAGGTCCTCGTCGCGCTGGCCGAGGCGATTGGATCCGGCGCCCGGGCGGGGGCGGAGGCGGCGCGCGCCGCGCTGCGGGTGCCGCTCCTGGCGGGACACGGCTACCCGGCACTGGCCCAGGTGTCGTCGTCGCTGCTCGGGGCGCCGGTGGCACTCCTCGATCCGTACCTCGACACGGTCGGTGCGCTCGGTGTGGACGATGCCAAGGTCGCCGCGCTGGACCAGGCAGTCGAGTCCGCGCGCACTGCCGATCCGTCGTCGGTCGTGGCACATTTTCTGGCGGCGGACGTGACGGGAACCATGTGCGAGCCGATACCCGGTGCCGTGGGCAACGTCGGGGTCGTCGTGGTGTGGCGATCCGGTGCGCTGAGCCCGGCGGAGCGTGCCGCGCTGGCCGAGGTCGTCGAGGCATGTGCACTCGAGCATGCGCGCGACGAGGCCCGGGTACAGACCGAGGCGCGCCTGCGAGGCGAGCTGGTCGAGGAGCTCATCGCCGGCGAGGTCGTCAGCCGCGACTCCATCGTGCGTCGCGCCCGCCTGCTCGGGGCCGATCTGTCCAACGGCGCCGTCGCCATGATCGGCACGCTGCAGGATCCGCAGACGCCGGATCGGGCGTCGGTCGACCCGTTGTTGGAGCGGCGATTCTTGTCGCAGGTGCGCGCCGTCATCGACCTGCATTGGCCGCGTGCCTTGGTGGACTGGAACGAGGGGCGCCTGCTGGTGCTCCTGCCCACGCCACCGGAGGTTGCAGATGACGAAGCCGGTGTTGACGAGCGGGCCCACACGCTGGCGCGCCGGCTGCTGTCGGCGACCAAGGAGACGGTGCCCGGTCTGGCGGTGACCCTAGCGCTGTCGCGCCACACCGCCGAGCCCGAGAAGCTGGGCGCCGCGCTCGACGAGGCCGAGCTGGCCCTGTCGATCGGCGAGCGCCTGGGTCGCCACGGCGACGTCGTCACGTTCGAGGAGACAGGCACCTACAAGCTGCTCTTCCAGATCTTCGCGGATCGACCCGAGGAGCTTTCGTCGTTCTACGAGCAGACCCTCGCCACGCTCGTCAAGTACGACGAGCAGTACCAGACCGAGCTGGTCGGCACCCTCGCCACCTACCTGGAGCTGGACGGCAACCTGGCCGCAACGGCCGGCATCCTGTTCACCCACCGCCACACCGTCCGCTACCGCCTTGACCGCATCGCCGAACTCTGCGGCCTCGATGTCGGTAAGAGCGATGACCGCGAGAAGCTCTCGTTGGGCCTCAAAGCCATGCGCCTGCTGGGGCGCCCAGTCCGGACGGGCCCCGCCGAGAAGCCGCCCGGCCGGGGCCGGGGGTAGCGGCGCTCCGAAATTTTCGTTGGTCGGGAGCTTCGCCGGGATGAGTCAGACGACCAAGCGAACCTCGGCGTCGAGCGCGCCGCACGGTCTGGGGCTGGGCACCACGGCGGTGTGACAACATTCCGCGCATGCGCCAGACCATCGGATTTCACGCCACCACGTTTGACTGCCAGCCGGTCGAGTATGAAATCCCCGAGGGCGAAGAGGGCCCCGAGCCGGGCACCGAACCCGCGGCGATGCTGCGGTTCGTCGGGGGCGAGAACATCATCCTCAACATCCCGATCAGCGTCACCGACGCCGAAGGGATGATGGGTGCGTTCACCCAGGCCGAGCCGATGCGCCAGTCGCTGCCGCCCGAGGCCATCAACTGGCAACCCGACAACGTCGGACTGCCAGAGGGCATGTTCTGGGAGCTGACGCCGCACCTGATCGGGATGTCGGTGACCCCACCGCAACAGCTCGATCACGGGCTCGTGCCACACTGGACGGTCGCGTTCCAGGACGAGGACGAGAGCCAGGTCCAGGTCGCGGTCAGCGATGCGATGTGTGTCCAGATCATTCGCGCGCTCGCCCAGGTCTCACACGGCGAGTTCGGTCCGACCCAGGCTTCCACGGACGACGACGACGACTGAGTTCGG
>JANMKR010000140.1:0-25481 GCA_031372145.1 Actinomycetota bacterium
GCGGTGGTTCTTGAGCGCGAACCGGTGGGCTTCGTCCCGGATCGCCTGCAGCACACGCAGCCCCGCAGAGCCCTCTGGCAAGAGCACCGGATCCGCCTTCCCCGGCACGAACACCTCCTCGATTCGCTTGGCGAGGGACACCACCGGCACGTCGTGAACCCCGGCCACCGCCAGCCCGCGCAACGCCGCGGAGAGCTGCCCCTTGCCGCCGTCGATGACGACGAGCCCGGGACGCTGGCTGAACGAGCGCTCATCGCGACCCGAGGCGAACCGCTCGAAGCGGCGCGTGATGACCTCCTCGATGCGTGCGAAGTCGTCGGCACCGCCATCGTGTCGCGTCGAAAACGTCCGGTACTGGGCCTTGGCCGGCGCACCGGCCTCGAACACCACCATCGAGGCCGAGGCGTATGTGGGCCCGAGGTTTGAGATGTCGTAACACTCGATGCGGATCGGCGGCGCCGGCAGGTCAAGTGCCCGCTGCAGTTCGGTCAGCGCATCGCGGCGCCGGTCGCGTGCGAGCCGCTGACGGGTGCGGTCCTGATCGAGGGCGAACGCGGCGTTGCGGGCGGCAAGGTCGGCCAGGCGCCGCTTGTCCCCGCGTTCGGCGTGACGGACTTCGACGTTGCTCCCGCGTCGGTCGGTCAGGAGCACCGTCAGCGCATCGCCGGACACTGAGGCCGGCACCACGACGAGCGGGGGAATCGCGATGGCCAACGTGTAGTACTCGATTGCGAACTGCTCGATGACCGCCACTGGATCGTCCTCGCCGCTGAGCTCCAGATGGAACGACTGGCGGTCCTGCATGACGCCGTCGCGCACCTGCAGGACCTGCACGTTGGCCGCGTCGTCGTCCAGGGCCACGCCGATGACGTCAAGCGTTCCCATCGATTCGTTGGTCGCCCACTGCCGCTCCATCAGGTGCCGGACGGCAGCGAGTCGGTTGCGGTGGATCGCGGCCTGCTCGAACTCCTGCGCATCGGCGGCGGCCCGCATCTTCTGGTCGAGTTCGCGTTCGAGTCCACGGTATCGACCAGAGAGGAACGCGATGATCTGGTCGGTCAGGTCGCGATACTCGGGTTGGGTGATGTAGCCGACGCACGGCGCGAGACACCGCTTGATGTGGTAATCCAGACACGGCACCCCCGACGACCGTCCGGGCTCCGGCCCTTCGCAGGGCCGTGACGGGAAGATGCGTGCCAGCACGTTGAGCGTCTCGCGCACCTTGGACGCGTTGGAGAACGGGCCGAAGTACACGCGATCGCGCCGATGGCGTTCGCGCGTGAAGTAGACCCGTGGGTACGCCTCGTCCAGGCTGATCGCGATGTAGGGGTAGCTCTTGTCGTCACGGAGCCGGATGTTGAACGTCGGCCGGTGGCGCTTGACGAGGTTGGCCTCGAGGATGAGCGCCTCGCTCTCGGTGCCGGTGACCAGGGTCTCGAGCCGCTCGATGCGATCGACAAGCTCAGCGGTCTTGGGGTGCACGCCGTTGCGCGGCCCGAGCGAGTCGGGATCACTGGGCGTGAGCGGTGCTTGGAAGTACGACAACACCCGCTTGCGAAGCGACTTGGCTTTGCCGACGTACAGCACCGTGTCCGCGGCGTCCCGGTAGAGATAGACGCCGGGGCTGTTGGGCAGGTGCGCGATCTGATCGCGCAACTGGTCGGTGCGAGCGGACACCGTTCCGAGTATAGGTCGGTCTGGCCGCAGGCCGACTCCCGGCCGCCGTCCGTGGCGGCCAGAGTTCGGATGGATCGAACTACCTGCGCATCATGCGCGAACCTGTCCCGACGATGAGCGACAGCGTCACAAGCGAGATGACACCCCACAGGGTGAGCTCGAGAAACTGCAGCTTGGGCGCGGCGGCGGTACCACCGGACTGCTGCGGGCGATCCGTCAGCAGCATGACGACGCGGCACACACCGAGCACGAGCCAGTACACCCCGGCCTCGTGGAACACGTGGCCGATGAACTTCTGCCACGTCGTGGCACGGAAACCCGCGGCCATGTAGGCCGAGATGACAAAGCCGCCGAACGCCATCAGGATCAGCGCAAGCGGGTCCTCGATCTGTCCGGGGCCACCGGCACCGATGACGAGGAAGAGCAGGATGCCGACGAATGTGAGTCCCGCCAGCGTGAGGTTGAGAAGCTGATTGTGGTGACCGCCCTCACGGCCGGCCTGTACTGAGCTGTAGAGCCGGTCGCCGATGGTGATCGCGCGGAACATCGCGAGCACGAGCGGCAGCGCGGCCAGCCACAAGATGACAGTTTGTTGCACGTGCCCCCCTTGGAAGCGTGAGAATTCATGCGAGGCGTGACACCTCGACGTTCTCCGGGTTCGCCCTCGGGCGCCAACCCCCTTCCCGCGTGAGGTGGCTCAGCCGGTGGGGGGCGGCGGCAACGCGTCCCGTACCGCAAGCGTGGCGTCCGTCCATGGCAGCGCGAGGACATCGCCGTCCGTCAACCTGACCGTGCATGCCCATGACCCGTCGGACTGAGGATCGGTGAACACATCGACGTGCCGATCGGGGATGTCGACGATCCAATACCGCGGTGCGCCCGCAGCGGCATAGATCGGCGATTTCCGCCTGGCGTCCCAGCGCCGGGTGTCGACGATCTCGACCAGCAGCAGCGTGTCGGCAGCGCTTGGGTGCCGCCGTATCGCACGTCCGTCGTCCCGCGCCTGGTGCGACAGCACCGCGAGGTCCGGCTCGGGAATGCTGTCCTCGCCCGCGGCCAGTGGGCATTGTGTCCGCACCAAGAGCCCCTGCGGACAGGCTCGTGCCAGCAGCATCGTGAGATTGGTGACGACGTCGCTGTGATCGACGCCCTGTGGCGTCATGATCCACAACGTCCCGCCGAGCAACTCTGCCGTGTCGTTCTCGTCGAGAATCCCGACCTCGACCATCCGCATGACCTCGTCGCCGGTGAACCGCCGGGTCGCAGAAGACGCGTGAGTGGCTGCCGTGGCCATCGTGGCACCCAAGTTAGCACCGGTCCTCACGCGAGCAGGTCACCCATGCGGACGAGCGTGACGCCGCTCCCGACGGCCCCGCCAGTACCCACTGGGCCGATCATCGTCGGGTCGCCCGCAAGCGCCATGATGCGTGCGACGTAGGCCCGCGTCTCGGCGAACGGGGGAATCCCGCCGTAGCGCTGCACGGCACCGGGACCGGCGTTGTAGGCGGCGAGCGCCAACGGGATCGAGCCGAACGTCCGCAGATGGCCGCCCAGCAGCCGTCCCGCGGCTGGGATCGCCTGCGCCGGATCGAACGGGTCGCGCAGGCCCATCCCGTGGGCGGTCGCGGGCATGAACTGCGCGATGCCCTGCGCGCCCACCGGGCTGACCGCCCACCGGTTGTACCCCGACTCGGCCTGCAGGAGCGCGGCGAGCACAACCGGTGGAACGCCACCCTGCATCGCGCTGTCGATCACCGTCCGCCGATAGGCGACGGGGACCCATTGCGGGAGGCCTGATACGGGCGACGGCAGCTCGACGGCGATCGGCTGCGCTGCCGCCGGCGTCGCCGTCGCGGCGCCACATCCCGGAAGGTACCCGTAGTGCCATGGCTCCCACCCGTACCGTTGCACGAACCCGAACTGCGTCGCGTGGTCTGCCAGCCACATCCACGCACCCGACGTCCCGGCGATGTCAAGCTCCGTCGCGTACCGATGGCGGCTGTGACCGGGCCGCGCAACCCACTTGGGATCGGGATGACGGTGGAACAGCACCGCCTGCTCGGCGTCGCTGCGAAAGCCACTGTTGACGAGCAGATCCACACCCGCTCCATGCGCCGCGGCGTCCATCCGGTCAAAAGCCGCTGCGACCGCCGGGCACGTGGGCTTGCCGTCGCGGTACACGAGCGGCCCCGCGTACTGACCCGCGCCACCGGCACCAACCGACTCCGGCAGGTCGCCGGCGCCTGGCGCGATTGCGGCGCGTGCGCCGGCGAGCACTCGAGTGCCTGCCGGCCCGGCGGTCGCGACCGTGACCTGCACGGTCGTCGGCGGCCAGCGGTGCGCGTCGGGCCACGTGAGTCGCACGAGCTGCGCACCGTTTCCACGTGCGATCCGGTCCGCGGTCGCACGCACCCTGGACCGCCAATCCAAACGCTCATGTCCCGTCTCGGCGACCATCTGTGGCAAGAGTTCACGCAGACGGCGGCCGGCTGAGATCGCCGTAAGGTCTGCCGCGGTCTGCGCCTGCGCCTTCGCGGCGTGAGCACGGCCGAGCCAGAAGATCCCGATGCCCCCGAACAGGATCACGGCGCCGAGCATCACGACGATCGGGAGCGCCTGCCCCCGTTGGCCCGGACGAGGTGTCATCGCCCATACACCACCGCGCGCACGGGGATGCGGAGGGTACCGATCCCCGGCAGCAGGGTCGGCACCCGGACCGAGGTACGAACCTCAACCGTGCCGGCCCCTCGCGTCGGGAGCGCCATCGCACGAACCTGCTCCTGGGCGATCAACGACCCTCGTACCAGCACTGCGAGCTGCCACACCAAGAGCACCACCGCGACCATCAACGGCACCAGCGCAATCGCCTCGACGCTCGCCTGCCCATCGCAGCGCCGGCACCTCATCGCGCGACCACCGCCTCGCCCTCGACCGTCCCCATCGTCCCGCGACCCGACATGACCCGAGGGATCGACACGCGCACCCGCACACGGACCCGACCTGCGCGATCAGTGATCAACACGACCTTGGCGCGCGTGGCGAGGCGATCGGGCAACACGGTCAGCGCCGCCCGCTCCACCGGTGCTCCGACCGACCCCGCCCGCGCCGCGGTGCGAGCGGCACTCTGCACGGTCTGCCACGTGTACGCCGCGACGACCGCCTGCCACCCGACCAGCGTCAGGAACCCGAGGGCGACGGCGACCCCCATCACCTCGACCGCCGCCTGCCCTCGCTGCCGTTCCCTTCGCATGACCTGACGGTAGGGCGGCAGGTGTTACAGCGGGCGCACGACTCTGTGCCAATTCAGACACAGAATGTGTCAATACCCGTGACACATTTCAGCCGCCCACGAGCCGTGTCGGAGGCGGCGTATCCTCCAGCCGCCATCAGCGTTTGAGCCCCGCAGGGGCTCATAGGCCGCCCAAGAGCCGTGCTGACGGAAATCCAGCCGCCGAGAACGTTTGAGTGGCCCGAAGGGCCGCGAATAGGCCGCCCAAGAGCCGTGTCGGAGGCGGCGTATGGAGACTAGTAGCGGCGGCTCCGGTACACGATCCAGATGATCACGAGACCGAGCGCCATCACCAGGGCCCACACCCCGGCGGTCGAGATGCTGTCGGCGAGCAGGACCGGGCCAACCGCGACCAGGAACACGATGCCGACGGCGCAGGCGACGACGACCCCACGCAACGCGGGCTTGATCACCAGCCACTTGAGGTGATTCTCGCGGAAGTAGCGGTAGCCCATCAACACGAGGGCCGCCAGGACGATCACCAGGAAAATCTGGTTGAGCGCGACGGCACCGGCGCCGAGCCCGTTGTCCCAGACGAAGCCGAGGCAGGCGACGGCCGCCAGGATCAGAAAATTGCGGATGCCCACCAGCCGGCGATTCATATCCTCAAGGATCGCAGATGTGCCCGTCGCCGTCAGCCGGTTGGGGCTGGTCCCTGGCCACGAAGCCCGCGCACCGCGTCACCGGGATCGGCGGGTACTTGGCAAACCGGGGGTCCGTCTTGGCGAGCAGGCACATCGAGTACGCGGACCGCCTGGTCGCCACGACCTGCTGATGGCGGCACCGGTCACAAAGACCCGCGCGCCCCGAACGACCGGGAGGCTCAGGCCGATTCGGCGACAACGCGGGCTGCGAAGTCGGCGACGCCCATGGCGCCGAGGTCCTCACCGTGGCGGGCGCGCACCGACACCTGCTCGGCCTCGGCCTCGCGATCGCCGATGATCAACAGGTACGGGACCTTCGCAAGTTCGCCGTCACGGATGCGCTTTCCGACGGACTCCGCCCGAACGTCGGTCTCGACCCGCACCCCGGCGTGTGTGAGCTGCGCACGCGTGGCGTCGGCCGCATCGTGGTGACGATCCGAGATCGGGACGACGCGCGCCTGAACCGGCGCCAGCCAGACCGGGAAGTCCCCGCCCGTGTTCTCGATGAGAATGCCCAGAAACCGCTCGATGGAACCGCTGATGGCCCGGTGCAGGATGACCGGGCGCTCGTCGACGTCGCCACTCGACGTATACGACAGGTCAAACTGCTGCGGCATGTAGAAGTCGAGCTGGCATGTACCGAGCTGCCAGGCCCGACCCATGACGTCGGTGACGTGGAAGTCGATCTTGGGACCGTAGAACGCGCCGTCGCCCTCGTTGACGACGTACTCCCGATCGCCCAGGGCCTCGCGCAGCGCGGCCTCGCCCGCGTCCCACATCTCGGTCGTCCCCGCGGCCTTCTCGGGCCGGGTCGAGAGCTTGAGCCGTACGTCGTCGAACCCGAACCGGCGGTAGAACCGGTCGGTCAGGTCCAGGATCGCGCGCACCTCGTCCTGCACCTGGTCCACGCGGCAGAACACGTGCGCGTCGTCCTGGGTGAACGCCCGCACCCGAAACAGACCGTGCAGCACACCCGACAGCTCGTGCCGGTGGACGTGGCCGAACTCCGCGAGGCGCAGGGGCAGGTCGCGATAGCTGCGTCGCCGACTTCGGAACACCAGGCAGGCACCGGGGCAGTTCATCGGTTTGACCGCAAAGCCCTGGTCGTCGACCTCGGTGAAGTACATGTTTTCTTTGTAGTGGTCCCAGTGGCCGCTCTTGTGCCACAGATCTTCGGAGAGGATCGTCGGCGTCCGGATCTCGTCGTAGCCCATTGCGGCGAGCTCTTCGCGGATGACACGCTGGATTTGATTGACGATGACCATGCCCTTGGGGAGGAAGAACGGGAACCCGGGGCCGGCGTCGTCGAAGTGGAACAGATCCAGATCCCGGCCGACGCGGCGGTGATCGCGTTTGCGAGCCTCCTCCAGGCGCTCCAAGTGGGCATCCAGGTCGGTGCGATTGGCAAACGACGTGGCATACACGCGCGTCAGCATCTGGTTCTTCTCGCTGCCGCGCCAGTAGGCGCCGGCCACCGACAGCAGCTTGACGGGGCCGATACGGCCGGTGTCGACGACGTGGGGCCCACGGCACAAATCGACGAACTCCCGCTGCCGGTAGATCGACACCTCCGTCTCGCCGAGCCGCTCCAACTCGTCGACCTGGTCCACCTTGTACGGCTGGTCCCGCTCGCTGAAGAACGTCCGTGCATCGGCCATCGACATGACCGTTCGCTGGTACGGCGCCTTGGACTTGATGATGCGGTTGATCTCGGCTTCGATCGCCGGGAAATCCGCTTCGGTCAGCGGCCGCGGCAACTCGAAGTCGTAGTAGAAACCGTCGTCGATCGCAGGCCCGAAGCCGAACTTGGCACCCGGCACGATCGACACCACCGCCTCTGCCATGACGTGGGCGGCGGAGTGGCGCATGACCGCCAGGTAGTCGTCGCCGCTCTTGCTCGTGACGATCTGGATCGCATCGCCGTCGGCGAGCGGACGGGCGAGATCCTGGATCTCTCCGGCGACCTTCGTTGCGACCGCGGCCTTGGCCAGACCGGGGCCGATCGCGGCGGCGGCATCGTGGCCGGTCGCGCCCTCGGGCAGGTCGAGCCGGCTGCCGTCTGGCAGGAGAACGTGCATGGCGCGAGAGGGTAGCAGCGCGGCATGCGAGGATCGGACGGTGCGCGACGCGGAACGGCCATTCGACGGAGGGGGACGGTTCGAGATCACCGTCGCGAACGGCGCCGTCATCAAACGCGGCGACCCGCGTGCGCTGGCCCGCGACGCCGGGGGGCTACGGCACGCTGCCGGCCTCGACATCGCACCCCGGTTGATCGCGTCGCGCCGCGGTCTGCTCGTCACCGAGTTGCTCGACGGCGCCGCGCGGCCACTCGAAGCCATGCGCCCCCACGATGCCCGGGCGCTGGGACAGGCCGTGCGCCACCTGCACGAGGCTCGTCGAACCCGGACGGGTGGGCGCCCCGAGTGGACCTCCCGTGTCCGGTCGCTCGCGGCGTACCGGCGGCGCCGTGTCGATGACGCGATTGCGGCGGCGGGCCCTGACCGGGCGCTCGCCGAGCGCGTCGTTGCGTCGCTGGCGCCGCTCGCGGCTCCTGCCGTCCGTCAACCATTTCGCTTCTTGCACGGCGATCTGGTCTCCGGCAACGTCATCTGGGGCCCTGCTCCCCGACTCGTCGACTTCGAGTTCTGGCGCATGGGTGACCCGGCCGAGGACCTGGCCTACCTGATCGCAGTCAACGCGCTGCCGCCGGCGCTGGTCAGGGGCGTGCTGGACGGGTATGGGCACGCCGGTGCCGCCGCACGTGTTGACGCCTGGTTGGCGCTGTGCGCACTCGACGCGGGCCTGTGGTACCGCAACGCATCGCAGCCGGAGCGGGCCGACGAACTCATCGCGCGCGCAGCGCACCTCGCCGCGCGGCCGTTGTCAGGCTGAGACCGACATCACGGCCGACTCCCGGGTGACACGCCACCGCCCGCCGCCCACCGGCCTCGGCAAACAACGGATCGAAGCAGCTCGCCGGTCATCCACCCGACTCCGCACCACGACGCGTCATGAGACGTTCGTCGATGCGGAGCGCGACGCTCAGCGCGTCGACCTTTGCGTCGCCGGCCACCTGGTCGGCGACATGCCAGGCCTCGCGCGACAGGTGCGCCAGCCGTGCCTCGCCGTTGGGGCCGGTCGCCGCGAGCTCGGCCTCGTGTGTCAGACGATCCAGGATCGCGCCGAGTTCCGTGTCGCTCCACTCCACCCGCCGTCCCGGCCACTCCGCGTTGCGACGGATGAACGACCACAGGATCGCGATCAACGGGAACTTGAGCAGCACGACGGCGAACATGACCCACAAGCTCCGTCCGAGCGTGCTGTCAGAGACGCGCGGCGCGAGCACCACGAGGGCCGTGCCGAACATGGCGAACCCGATCGCCGCCCCCAGCAGGACGATGAGCCGACCGCGACGCAACGTTCCGTCCCCAGGGCGGTAGAGGTACCTGCGAAGCACATGGGGATTGTCCAGCGCGACGCCGCAAACAACAAGCATCACCGTCACCAAACTCCACCCCTCGTCGCGTGCCGTCGTGCCGATGCGCCGCGAAATGTGAAGAAAATGTCAAAACCTCATAAAAGCTCTACTGTGTCGCGGTCGTGCGGTCGATACTGGAAGTGTCACCAACCACCGGCTATCAACCCCTCGATCGGCCGGAGGGCGGGGACCTCATCCAACCGCGGTACAACCACCGCACCGAGGCGCACCGCATGTGCCCTCTTGGCCGTCACATCCGGACGGCCCGTCTCATCTCATGTCCCCTCCGAACCGGGCCTCGCGCCCGGTTCGGCGGTTAAGGGACCGCGTTCACGGTTGCGGTGGGAGCGGATCGGCGCCGGCCAGCACGCGACCGATGGCAAAGCCTTGCGACGCGGCCTGTTGCATCCCGACCGCAATCGTCGGATACGCGTGGATCGCCTGAGCGAGCCGGCCCGCGAACACACCTGCCTGCATCGCGATCACCGCTTCGTGCACGATCTCACCAGCGTGTGGGCCGACCACGTGGGCGCCGACGAGCACGCCGCCACCGACGCGGCCGATCACCCGCCGCCCTGCGGTGATCAGTTTGATGAAACCCCTGGGATCGCCCGACATGCGCGCCCGGTCCACGCGACCCATCGGGAACCTCAACACGCGGACGTCGCGGTGTCGAACGCGCGCCTGGACCTCACCCAATCCCACACGCGCGATCTCGGGGTCCAGAAACGTGACCCATGGCACGACCCGGTAGTCGGCCTTCTGGCGCAGACGGCGCACGGCGTTCTGACCGGCGATGCGTCCCTCGTAGGCGGCGACATGCGTGAACAAGAGCTGCCCGGTCACGTCGCCGGCAGCGAACACGTGCGGCACCGCGGTCCGCAGTGTCCGATCAACGGTCAGGCCGCCGACCGTGGCCTGGAGTCCCAGCGCCTCGAGACCCATCCCTGCAACCCGCGGCGCACGACCCGTCGCGACGAGCAGCGCATCACCTTCGACCTCGAGCGCCCCTTCCTGACCGGACGCCCGCACCACGATCCCCTCTCCAAGTCGCGTCACGCCGGTCACCGTCGCCGCCAGATGCAGGCGCAGGCCCTCGGCGCGCAGCAGGTCGGCGACCATCGTGCCGACCTCCGGTTCCTCCTTCTCGAGGAGCCGGTCGCCACGATGAATGACGGTGACATCGCTCCCCAGGCGGCTGAACGCCTGTCCCAACTCCACGCCGATGGGACCGCCGCCCATCACCACAAGGCGCTTCGGCAACGCCTGCATGCCGAACACCGTCTCGTTGGTCAGGTACGGCACCTGATCAAGTCCGACCCCGCCGGGCACGTCAGGCGCACTCCCGGTGGCGATCACCGCCGAGGCAAAGCGGTGGGTCGTGTCGCCGACGCGAATCTGGTGGGGATCGACGAACACCGCCTCGCCATGGAGCACCGTGATGCCCAGATCGGCGAACAGCTCTGGACGCTCATCCCGGTTGATGTCCGCGATGACCGCGTCCTTGTGCGCCATCAACTGCGTGAAGTCAAGCCGCAGGCCGTCGGCGTGGATCCCGAATCGGGCCCCCTGACGCAGCGCCCAATAGATCCGCGACACATCGATGAGCGTCTTGGACGGTACGCAACCCACGAACGTGCACTCGCCGCCGAGCGCGCCCGCCCGCTCGATCAGCGCGACGCGCGCGCCCTCGTGGTTCGCCGCACGTGCGGCGGTCAGACCGGCGGTCCCGCCACCAACCACCACGACGTCCCATTCCTGCACGCGTCCCCCCTCGCCAGCGGATCCCGGGAGTGTCTCAGGAGGCTCGGAGGTCCGCCTGCGCGAAGCGCACGGAGAACGCACGGCACCAGATCACGACCGTGGAGTACGCCGCCACGTCCGTGCCCTGCGGGATCGCATACTGCTGGTTGCCGACGTTGCCCTTGAGGCGCCCCAGGTCGACGACGTCATCGACGTCGTCGTCACCCCGCACCGGCCCGTTGACGAGGTAGACGCGCAGGTCGGGTCCGTTGTCGGTTTCGAAGTCAGTGAACGTCAACTTGCGTCCTCCCGACGCGAGATCCACGATGGCCACAGTGCCGCGCGAGGAGTGGGCACGCGTCTGCAGCGGCCCGCGCGAGACCTCGACGTTCTGCGACGGCGCGGGTGCCGGCGCTTGGCCGCTCGACACCGGAGCCGGCGGCGGGGTCCGACTGGCCGCGATGCCGGTGACCACGGCCTCGTTGACCTTGTCGTCGCGGATGCTCGTCCAGTAAAAGCCGATCGCGGACGCCACCGAGGCTGCCAGGAAGGTGGCGCGCATCGGTACCTTCCACGCCGGCCGACGCTTGGCGAGTTGTCCGATCAGCACGCCCGCGACGACGAACCATGCCACCCCGAGCACGATCGAGGTGATGTACCCGGGTGCGACGACGCCGCCGAAGAACCACAGGCCAAGTCCCAGTATCGCCAGCACCAATGGCGCCGCAACCACCCATCGGAGGACGGAGGCGAACGTTCCCGCGGGATGGTTGCTCTGGGACTGAGTGCTCATGTGAGGTCCTCGATCGTCGGTGCGCACAACAAGCATCGACCGCGATTCTTACGTCCGCCTTACATCTCGCAGTGGTCGGTGTGAATCCGGGCAGTGGTCCTTGTGAAGGTGTATCGCCGGACATAGGGTGGCACGCACCCCCACTGGAGAGCCGCATGGCCATGGACACCGGCGCACGTGCGCGAACGGACCGCGACGAGGTCTTCCTGGAGTACACCAAGTCGATCTGCCCGGTCTGCAAGACCGTCGTCGACGCCGAGGTCAACGTGCGAAGCGGCCGGGTCATCATGCGTAAGCGATGCGCCGACCACGGACAGTTCGAGGCCCTCGTCTACTCGGACGCCGACCTCTATATGGCGCAGCAACGGTGCAACAAGCCGGGCACGCTGCCACTCGAGTTCCAGACAGAGGTCCGCGACGGCTGCCCGTTGGACTGCGGCATGTGCCCTGACCACAAGCAACACGCGTGCCTGGGGATCATCGAGGTCAACACGGCGTGCAACCTGGACTGCCCCATCTGCTTCGCGGACTCCGGCCACCAACCCGACGGGTTCTCGCTCACGGTCGCGCAGGTCGCGGTGATGCTCGACGCGTTCGTCGCCGCCGAGGGCGAGCCGGAGGTCGTGCAGTTTTCGGGAGGCGAGCCCTCGATCCATCCGCAGATCATCACGTTCATGGAGATGGCGAAGGAACGCGGCATCCGCACCGTGATGCTCAACACCAACGGCATCCGACTGGCCCGCGACAGCCGCTTCGTGGCCGAGCTCGCCCGGATCGGGACGCACGTCTACATGCAGTTCGACGGGTTCGACCTGCAGACGCACCTCGCGATCCGCGGTAAGGACCTGCGCGAGGACAAACAGCGCGCGCTCGACAACTGCGCCGAGCACGGCGTGACCGTCACGCTGGTGGGCGCAGTCGAGCGTGGCGTCAACGAACACGAGCTCGGCGCAATCGTGCGCCACGGCGTCGCGCACCCGGCCGTGCAGAGCGTGGTCTTCCAGCCAGTCACCCACACGGGACGGCATCGGGTCTTCGACCCACTCGAGCGGCTGACCAACGCGTGTGTCATGCGCCTCTTGACCGAACAGCTGCCCGAATGGTTTCGGGTGTCGGACTTCACACCGGTCCCGTGTTGCTTCCCCACGTGCCGCAGCATGTGTTACGCCCTGACCGACGGGGATTCGTTCATCCCGTTCACGCGACTCGTCGACATCGAGGAGTATCTGGACTACGTCTCGAACCGGGTGATCCCGGACCTGGCCGTCCGTGAGGCACTCGAGAGGATGTTCTCGTCATCCGCGACGCCCGGCGCCGAAGGTGCGCTGCTGGCATGCGAGGACTGCGGCATCGACCTGCCCGCGGCATTCGGCGACATCACGAAGAACGTGTTCACGACCGTCGTGCAGGACTTTCAGGATGCGTACACGCTCAATGTCCGGCAGCTGATGAAGTGTTGCGTCGCGCAGATCACGCCGGACGGTCGCCTGATTCCGTTCTGTGCCTACAACACCGTCGGCTACCGCGAACAGGTACGAGCGGAACTGTCCGGGTCGAGCGTGCCCACGGTCGTCCCCAACGCCGAGCAGTTGCAGTCGATCCTCGCGCCGGGGCCACATGGTTCGATGACCTCGGGAGCAGCGGGTCCCGGAACGCGTAACGCGACCAACGTCGGGCGCAGGCTCGGCTCGCCATGACGACCGACGCCGCTCACGTCAAGGCCTGCTGCGCCACGGCGTACTCGAGTGAGGCCGCGCGCTTCCTTCTGGGCGACCGCTTCCACCCGGGCGGCGCCGCGCTCACGTCACGACTCGTCCGCGCGCTTCGCGTCGGACCCGGTGACGAGATCGTCGACGTGGCGTGCGGTCCGGGTGCGAGCGCGCTGCAGGCGGCGCACGAGACGGGCTGTGCCGTCATCGGCGTCGACCTCGCCGTCGCCGGCGTCGCTGCAGCGATACACGCAGCTGCATCGACCGGCATGGACGATCGCGTGCGGTTCGTCGTCGGCGATGCCGAAGCGCTTCCGTTGGCAGACGCAAGCGTCGACGGTGCCCTCTGTGAATGTGCGCTCTGCACGTTCCCCGACAAGCCCGGGGCGACGGCGGAATTGGCACGTGTCCTGCGACCGGGGGCACGACTGGCACTCGCTGACATCACCGCTCGTCCGGACCGCTTGCCGGCCGAACTCGACGGTCTCGGCGCCTGGATCGCCTGCATCGCCGACGCCCGGCCACTCGACGAACTCGCCGACCTGGTCACCCATGCGGGGTTCGTGATCGAGTCCGTCGAACGCCAGGACGCCGCGCTCGGGGCGATGATCGAACGGGTCCAATCCCGGCTGGACGCAGCCAGGATGCTCGGCGCCACGATCGGTGGCCTGGGCAGCCGCGTCGACGATGCCATCGCGATCGCGCGAGCCGCATCACGGGCGGTCGCAAACGGCGATCTTGGATACGGGATCCTGATCGCCAGTCGCCCGTGACCGACGGAGAGCGCTGGACCCGTCGGGTATTGATCGATCTGCGCGAACACGCGTACCGGCCCAAGGCGTGGGGGAGGTTCTTGGCAGCCTCCTTCGATCGTGCACGAACGGATCGGCGCGATCATCCCCGGGAGCATCGTCAGATCCTGGCGTTCGGCATGCTCGGAACGCTCACATGGCTGTTCGCGCTGCCATGGATCCCGCTCGTCGCCGCGATCGGGATCGGATGGCTGCTGGCCGTCGTCACGATGCTCGACTGGCATGTCGGCATGCTCGAGCGCCCGGACGGCCGACCACTCGGGGGTCTGGGTGTGCCGAACCTGCTGTCGTTGGCCCGGCTTGCCACGATCCCGCTGCTGTTGGCGTTGCCATCGGCGGGAATCGGTGCTGCAGTCGTGCTCGCGGCGATGACCGACGTCGTCGACGGGGTTCTGGCCCGCTCGCGTGACCAGGTGACCCGGCTCGGACGATGGCTGGATGGCGCAGCCGACGCCACGCTCCTCGTCAGCGCCGTCGTGATACTGGCGACGCGGGACGTCGTCTCGTTGTGGGTGGCCGGCCTCGTCATTGCACGACACGCGTTGCAGTGGGCAGGGGTGGCCGCCAGCTATTTCATACGTTGTGCGCCACCGCGCCTCGCCGACATCGCGTCAGCGCGCGCAGCCGGTGCCGTCATCGTCGCAGGCATCGCGACCGCCCCGTACGCGAGCGCAGCGGGCACCACGCTGATCCTGCTGGGCGCGACCGCCGGATTGGCCGCCACTGCGATCACGACGCGTCGTACCCTTGTCTCCGACGCGAAGTCTTGATAGTTTTTAGCAGTATTCACTGATGCACACGGACGGCACGGAGGCCCTGTCTCGATGACCCCACCACCCGTATCTCTCGCTCCAACGGCGCCCCGCGGACGGCTTGGAAGCGTGCTGCTCGACATGGGTCTGATCTCGCAGGACGAGCTCGCCGGACTGCTCGCCCACCAGCGGTCCGAGGGCGGCAAGCTCGGCGAGCTCCTGGTGGCCCAAAAGCGACTCAGCCCCGAGCAGGTCGCCAAGGCCCTCGCCCGCAGGCTGGGCGTCGAGTACGCCGAACTCGCCGTCGCGCCCGATCCCGCGCTGGCCGATCTCATCGACGACGCGACCGCGCGCCGCTATCTGGCGCTCCCGATCCGGCGCGATCCCGACGGTGTCCTGGTCGTGGCAATGGCCGATCCGCAGGACCTGCCCGCGATCGACGACCTGCAGATGCTCGTGGGCGAGCCGGTGCGTCCGGCGCTCGCGATGCCGGAATCCATCATGGTGCACGTCGGCGTCGGCAGCGCGATCGAAGCGCTTGCCGCCAATCTGAGTGAGCTGACCGAGCGCGTCGATTCCGTGGCGTTGCCGGGCGACCTCGCCGTTGGCGAGAACGACGGTCCCGTCATCAGGTTTGTCAACTCGGTGATCGCACGGGCGGTCGCGGAACGCGCATCCGACATTCACATCGAGCCGCAGGACGGCGAGCTGATCGTGCGGTTTCGCATCGACGGCGTGTTGCGCCAGGCGACGAGCATCCCCGCGTCCCGAGGGCCGGCAATCGTCAGCCGCCTCAAGGTGATGTCCGAACTCAACATCGCCGAACGGCGCGTGCCCCAGGATGGACGCGTCGGTCTGCGGATGGGCGACCGCGACATCGACCTGCGGATCGCAACGCTGCCGACGGTCGGCGGCGAAAGCGTCGTCGTCCGCTTGCTGGATCGCTCCAACATCACGCTGGATCTCGCGGCCCTGGGGTTCTCACCGAACATGCTCGAGCGCTGGGAGCGCTGCTACCGCCAACCACACGGCCTGGTTCTGGTGACCGGCCCGACCGGTTCCGGCAAGACCAGCACGCTGTACGGAACGCTGTCGCGACTCAACAACGACGAGCGCAAGATCATCACGGTCGAGGACCCGGTCGAGTACCGGCTTGTCGGCATCAACCAGGTCCAGGTGCGCCCCAAGGCGGGTCTGACGTTCGCGACGGGGCTGCGGTCGATGTTGCGATGCGACCCGGATGTGATCATGGTCGGCGAGATCCGGGACGTCGAGACCGCCCGCATCGCGGTCGAGGCCGCGTTGACGGGGCACATGGTGCTGGCCACCATCCACACCAACGATGCCGCCGGGGCGATCGTCCGGATGACCGAGATGGGTATCGAGCCGTTCCTGCTCGCCAGCGCGCTCCGTGGTGTGTTGGCCCAGCGCCTGGCCCGCCGGCTGTGCCTGGAGTGCCGCGAGGCGACCCCGGTTCCGCACGCCGCACTGGCCGACCTCGTCGCGTTCGACGAGCTGCCCGCCACCCTGCCCGACCCCGCGCCGATTCACCGCGCCCGTGGGTGCACGCGCTGCAGCGGCTCCGGGTACCGTGGCCGGTTCGCGCTGGCCGAGACACTCGTCATGACCGATGCGATCGAGGAGTTGACGATCCGCCGGGCGTCAGGGAGCGATGTCCGATCCCAGGCCCGTCGTGACGGCATGCGGACGATGGCCGAGGAAGGGCTCGCGGCGGTGTTCGCGGGCCACACGAGCCTCGAAGAGTTGGGACGTATCAACAGGTAGGACCGATGGGCGGGTCGCTTCGTTCCCTGACCGGTGGCAATTCAATGCATCACGCATGTATGTTGTGATCGTGGACGATCCTGCCGCGCGTATCGGCAACCTGTTGGAGACCTATGCTCGCGCGCTCACGCGCCGCGTCGACGCGGCGATCACAGCGGAGTTCGGCATCCGCGGCGCCGCCGCCTCAGTCCTCGTCGCCGTGCTCAACTGGGCTGAGGGGCGCTCCCTCGAAGAGCTCCGCCTGCCACTCGACATCACACAGCCGGCCGCCACCCGCATCGTTGATCGGCTGGCAGCCGACGGCCTGATCGCACGCACCCGCCGACCCGATGACCGCCGCGAGTGGGTCATCGGCCTGACGGCCACCGGCCGTGCCCGCGCGTCCCGGCTGGTCGCAGTGCGGACTGAGATCGTGGCCGACGACGTCACGAACGTCCCGCCCGAACTGCGCGACGGGTTGACCACGGCACTCGAGGCGCTGCTGGCAAACCTCACGACCGGTCGCGTCTCGGCGCGCAGCCTGTGCCGATTCTGCGATGCCGACGTGTGCGGCCACCCCGAAGGCTGCCCGGTGACCGACGCGGCCAACTCCTACGTCGCAGCACAACTGCGCGATGCGGAATCGTCGTAGTGCGCCCGTCTGCGCTGCGAGCGCTGGTCGAGCTGACGGCGCGTCAGCATCGTGCCCGACCGCTTCGGGCCGTCGTCGTCGCGAGCGGTGTCGCCATCGCGACGGTCGTCGTCAGCGGGATCCTGGGCGGGGGCCTGATCGCAGGCGACCTGAGCCAGCGCCAGGACCTTGCCGCACTGCCGGACACCGCGCGATCGTTTCGGGTGACGATGTTGGGAACCGCCCCTGACGGAGGCCTCACAAACCCGGATCGAGCGGCCCGCCAAGCGCTGGGGCGGCTGTCGTCGACGGAGCCGACACGCGCAATCGTCTTTCGTGAGACGAACCTGGCCGGCCGGGGAGCGGTCCTCGCAGGAATCGACGGCATCGAGCGGTGGGTCACGCTGACCGCGGGTCGGCTGCCCCGGCGATGTACGCCCGAGCAGTGCGAGGTGGTCCAGGTCGCGGGCACTCCGGCCACGCCGGCGGTGATTCCGGGCGCCCGGTTCGTCCTGGTCGGGTCGGGCCGCGTGCAGACCGCGACCCCGCTCGGTCGCGATCGGCTGACCGGCGACGCCCCGCTGCTGGTGACCGGCGACACCGCGGGATTGTCGGCGCTCCCCGGGGTCTCATTTGTGTACCGATCGACGATCTGGACGTCGCCGGTGGACCCTGATGCGCTCCACACCTGGAATGTTCCGGCGCTCCTGGACAACACCGCCCGCGCCGCCGGGGTGGTCGAGGCGATCGCCGACAATGACCTGCAGTTGACGGGCCCAACGCGCGAGATCCTCGCCGCCCGAGCCACGGGTCGCACCGCGACGCGGCGGCTGGCTCTGCTCGGAGCCGCCGGTGTGGCGCTCGTCCTTGCCTTCGCGGCGCTCGCTGCATCGATGTTGCGCGCCGATCACGACGACGATCGCGACCGCCTGGCCAGGCGCGGCGCAACGCACCGACAGCTTGCAGTGTTCGCGCTGGCCGATCGTGCCTGGATCAGCCTTGTCGGCACCCTGGCCGGCGGGGTCGCCGGCGTGGCATTCGTCGCTGCCATCGCGCACGCGACGAATCGCCCGGTCACCGACGTCCTGCGCCACTCGCTCCTTTCGGGCGGGGGTCTCGCATTGCTCGCGGGCCTGTGGCTGCTGTGCACCGTGGTCTTGGTGCTGTCGGGCGCAGGGCCCCCGGAGGGCGTCCGCGTCGGGCGGGCGCGGCTGGCCGACATCGTCGCGATCGGTGCGATCGCGACGGCGGCACTCGCGGCGACCCGGGGCTCGGCGTCGGCAGCCGAGTTGGCATCGGGTTCATTCGACCCGTTCCTGGTCGCCCTCCCGATCCTGATCTGCCTGGCCGCCGGCGCGATCGCGCTCCGCATCACGGCACCCGTGCTTCGATGGTGCCAGCGTCGATTCGCGCGGCGTCGATCACTCGCCATCCGGCTGGCGCTCCTGGCGCAGGCACGACGCCCACGTCGCGTCGCGATGACCACGGCGTTCCTGGTCGTGGCCACCGGGCTCGCCATCTTCGCCACGGGGTATGCGGCCACGCTCTCACGGGGACAGCGGGATCAGGCGGCGTTCGTCGTCCCGCTCGATGCCACCGTTCAGGCCGGAGCGGACCTGGTCGGGCCGTTTGATGTCGCATCCCCCGAGCGCTATCGCGCGCTGGGCGGCGAGGCCGCGCCAATCCTGCGCTCGCCGATCAGCATCACCGGGGTGCAGAGCCAGCCGATCAACGCGACAGTGCTCGGCATCCCAGCGACGTCGCTGAGCCACCTGCCACGATGGCGCGACGACACGTCCACATCCACCCGTGCGGAACTCGCATCCGGGTTGCGCGGGGCATCGTGGCAGCCGCTGGCCGGCATCGAGATCCCGGCGGATGCGACGTCGCTGACACTGCGCACCGATCGGATCGGCGCGCCGATGGACATGCTGCTCGTCGCACGGCGCGAGGCCGGCAGCGCACAACAGATCTCGTTTGGAGGCGTTCCGGCGGGACCTGGCACCGTCCGGGCACGCGTCCCCGGCGATCTGCGCGGCGCATCGATCATCGCGGTCCGCCTGGGCCTGTCGGCAGCGCAGCAGATCAACACCGGCCATGCCGAAGCCGAAGGCCGCGGTGGCGACGTGCTCGCGGGGACGCTGAGGCTCGGGGCGTTGCAGGCCACGACTGCCCGCGGGGCGGTCACCTTGCCCGGGTTCGACGCCTGGGTCGGTCGCGGCGCGATCTCGTCGCGCGTATCGCCATCGGGACCGCAACTGGCATACAAGCTCGCCGCCGGACGCGAGGCGGTCCTGCGGGCGGCACATCCATCCGATACGACGCCGGTGTCGGTGATCGCCAGCTCCGACATCGCCGAACGCGCGGGTGTCGGCGCGGAACTGACCATCGACGCCGGCGGTTCGCGCAAGGTGCGTGGTCGCATCGTCGCCTCCATCCGACGGTTTCCGACGATTGACACATCGAGCTTTGTCATCGCCGACGAGGCCCAGCTCGCAGCCGCCCTGGACGCCGCCGATCCGGGAGCAGGAACCGCCCGGGAGGTCTGGATCAGGCGTCGCCCGGGCCAAGACGAGGCCGGTCTGGCCCGCCAACTCGCCTCGCCTCCCTTCGGATCGCTTGCCGTGCGCTCACACGCGACAGAACTCGCGAATCGCCAACACGACCCCCGCGCCCGAGGAGTGCTCGGGACGCTCTGGGGGATCACCGCCGCCGCCTTGCTGCTGGGCATCGTCGCCCTTGGGCTCGGCACCGCAACCGACATCCGTGACGAGCGGGCCGAACTCGCCGACCTCGATGCGCAAGGCCTCGCATCCGGGACGCTCCGCAGCCATCTGCGCATCCGCGGGATCGTGCCATTGCTCATCGGACTGCTGGGAGGCGTGGCGCTGGGCACCGACCTGGTCGCACTGGTCGTGCGCGTGGTACTCGTCACCGCCGGGTCGGAGACCCCGGTGCCGCCCTTGCTCCGAGCCACCGGCTGGCCGCTGGTCGCGGGGCTCCTCAGTGCATTCGTCGTCGCCGCAGCACTTGCGGTCGTCACCGTCGCCGAACGCGCCTCGCGCATCGTCCAGACACCCGGGGCATCCCGATGACCGCGACGATCCACGTGGACAACCTGTTTGTCGTGTACCGGACCGCCTATGGCGATGCTCCGTCGCTCCAGGGCGTCTCACTCGATGTCGCCGCCGGGGAGATCGTGTGCATCATCGGTCCGAGCGGCTCGGGTAAGAGCACGTTGCTGGGTGGAATCGCCGGGCTGCAGACACCCACGGCCGGCGATGTCACGGTGCGCGGAATCGTGCTCTCGCGCATGGCAGATGCCGACCGAGCCCGGTTTCGCGCACGCCACATGGGGGTTGTCAGCCAATACGCGATGGACACGCTTGCACCGGATCTCGGTGCCCGCGACGCGGTTGCGCTGCAGAGCCGGTTGTTGGGGGCATCCAAGGCGGTGGCTCTCCGGACCGCCGATGAACTGCTCGACGAGGTCGGGTTGAGCACCCTGCGGACCACGCGGATCCGATCGCTCTCGGGCGGCGAGCGTCAGCGCGTCGCGGTGTGCGCTGCGCTCGCCCACGGCCCGGATATCGTGCTGGCCGACGAACCCACCGGTGAGCTTGACGCCACCTCGGCCGCGATCGTCCACGGGTTGATCGCTCGGCTGATCCGTGAACGCGCTGCGACCGCGGTGATCGTCTCGCACGATGCCGCGGCCGCCACCCATGCGGATCGCGCGCTGTCGATCGCCGATGGACGGCTTGCCGAAGAGCAGATCGACGGGCGGACGTCGCTGGTCGTCGGTCCTGGCGGGTGGGTCCGTCTGCCGGGTGACCTGCGGGCGACTGCGGGGCTCGGCGACCGGGTGACCGCCGATGCCACCGCAAGCGACCTGCGACTTCGCAGCCACGCGTTCGCGGCCTCCACCCCACCTCGTCAGCCCCTGCCGCCGTCGCCCGACGATGGCACGTCCGGCGGGGTCGTGGAGCTGCGCGAGGTGACCAAGTCATACGGCACCCGGGCCGCCCGCCGCATCGTCCTGGACCGTGTGTCTGCGCACATCACGGCTGGCACGTTGACCGCCGTGGTGGGACGGTCGGGGTCGGGCAAGTCCACGTTGCTGCATCTGATTGCCGGCATGGCGCGCCCGGACACCGGCGCGATCAATGTGCTGGGCACCCGGGTGGACGCACTCGATCGCGCGGCAGCCTCGGCACTGCGCCGCAACGAGGTGGCGCTCGTCACCCAGGATGTGGGACTTGTCCCGTTTCTGACCGCGGTCGAGAACATCGCCCTTGCGATGGAAATCCGCGGGTCGTCCCCTGATGCGGACCTGGCTCGGGCCATACTGGCCGAGGTGGGCCTGCACGCACGCACGGATCATCTGGTGGAGCACCTCTCGGCCGGCGAGCGTCAACGGGCGGCGCTCGCCAGGGCACTGGCGGCACGTCCCGCCGTGCTCCTCGTCGATGAGCCGACGTCACGGCTTGACCGCCTCAATGCACGCGCGATCGGCGATCTGCTCGTGGAGATCTGCCGACGCCGTGGCACCGCGGTCATCTGCGCCACTCACGACGAGGCGATCGCCGGCAGCGCCGACGGCACGATCAACCTCGACGAGGCGCGGCACACACCCCGAACCGACGCTTGAGATCAGTCGGCGACGCCGGCGCGGGCGACGACACGTGTCGGCCGGACCCGGATCAGCAGCTCGCCCGGCACGGCGTTGCGACGCCCGTACTGCTCGGCGAGCGCGTCCCCCATGTACCGGCGCGCGATCGTTGTCGACCACGGCAGGATCGCATCGACATCGCGGGAGACCTCCGCGATGCCGTCGACCCGGACAAACGAATACGGGGGGCCGTCATCATCGACACAGATCGAGACCCGCGGGTCCCGGAGGATCGCGCGGCCCTTCGTCGTGTCGGCGCCCGTATTGAAGATCAGCGACCCGTCGTCGTCGACCACGAACCAAATCGGCACGACCATCGCTGCGCCATCCTGCCTGACCACGCCGAGTTTGCCCGTCCGTGTGCCTGCCGTCAGGAACGCCGTCGTCTCCGCCTGATCCATCGGTCGGGCCATCTACGTCGTTACGTGATCTTCTGGAGCGACTCGGCGATGACCTTGAGGTCCCGCTTGGGGTAGGGCCCGCTGACGGTCAGGTAGATCGGGCCGTCGCGCCACCACAGGTGCGATGGGATCTCGGTCCCGATGCCGTACCGCGCACCGCGGTTGCTGACCAGCGTCGTACCCGCCTGCATGCTCGAGCACAGCCGGCTGAACGGATCACGGCGGAACTTGCCTGCTCCCACGAGCCGCTGGGTGACCTCGATCCGCTCCCAGCCCCTCACGTAGACCGCCGAAAACAACGACCGGTTCCGCTTGTTGACATCCCGAACGCCCGTCCGGGCTCCGAGCGGCGCCCACCCAGAGGCGACCAACGCGAACCCGTTGGGCAGCCTGGTCGGAAGGCGGGGCGTAAACGCAAGGGGTCCTCTTGCAACAGCGGGCGTCCGACGCTTGAAGCCGTTGCTGATCCGCTGCGGCCGGAGCCCAAGCTTGGGCAGGCCGAGACTGCTCAAGGAGAGGCGCCGGTTGAAGTTCGAGAACGCGTACCTGAACGTCGTGGTCACGCCGTCACGCTCGACCTCGAGGCGCTTGGGAAGCAGCGTCGTCTTGGTCATCCAGATGGTGGCCGTGCCCTCGGGGAGCTTCTGACAGTTGTTGGCGGCCAGGTCGATCTCGGCGCGCAACACGTCGCGACCGGCGAGCCGCTCCGCGGTCAACTGCAGTTTGCCGGCACGAGCTTCGGTCACCGCGAACTGCGCGAGCTTGAGCCCGAAGTCATCAGGACCGTTGACCCCGTCCGGCGCCGCCTGGTAGCGGTTGTCGACGCGACGTCCCTTGACGGTGGGCGTCGCGCCGAACAGCAGCACGCCCCCACGAGCCGCCATGTCCACGATCTTGGGATCCTTTGCGATCGAACTGAAGCGCTCCGGCCCCGCGACCAGGTGGCGCACGGACGTGGTCCGCGTGGCGACCGTGAGCTGGTAGGTGGCGGCCGTGAACGTCGGGTTTGGCGTGCCGCCGAAGGGAGCGACGACGGCGGCGGCGACGGCGATGGCGGATGTGACGACCATGCGAAGCTCCTCTGTCGCGGCGGCCCGGGTGGCCGGAAGCGATCGCACCCAGGTTGTAACAGTGTCGGATACTAGACATGTGGGCCCGACGGCGAAACACGCCTTGGTGCAAGGGTCGTGCGTGATCTGATCTGGTTCGTACGTTGCCGGATCGTCACATTTGGGATGCACTCGTGGCGATCTCAGGCGTCCACGAACCCGGTCGCCCCGTGGTCGGAACGTCCCGTGATGTCTCCAGACCCACTCCTGTTGTTGACCAGCCGGGTACCCAGCGCATCTCGTGTGCTTCATAGCGTGGCCCCGTCCGCCGCACTCCGGCGCGGGCACGACCCAAGGAGGACCATGAAGCGGCAACGAGGACTCGCGGCGCTCGCCGCAATCGGCGTCATGTGTGTCACCGGCACGCTTGCGCAGGCACGACCCGAGGCGACGAAGGCAACGACGATCGCCGTGTTCGGTGACCTGCCGTACACCCCGGCGCAGATCCTGCATTTCGAGAACCTGCCCGCGTCGGTCAATGCCGACCCCGACGTGAGTCGGGCGATTCATCTGGGCGACATCAAGAGCGGTTCGACGCTGTGCGAGGACGCGACGTACGTCCGCGTCAAAGCGACCTTCGACATGTTCCAGGACCCGTTGGTGTTCACACCCGGCGACAACGAATGGACCGACTGCCACCGGACGAACAACGGCGGCTACCTCCCCACCGAGCGGCTCGCGTTCGAGCGATCGGTGTTCTTCGCGGCCCCAGGTCGGACCCTCGGCATCAACAGCCGCAGGGTGGACGTCCAGAAGTCCAAAGGCGTCGTCGCATTCCCCGAGCACGTCCGGTGGGAGCAGGGTGACGTGACCTTCGCCACGTTCAACGTCCCCGGCTCCAACAACGATCAGGTTCCCTGGGGCGCTCCGTGGAACACGGCCGCCTCCCAGGCCATCCAGGCGGACGAGGTCGCGACCCGCACACGCGCGGTGCTCAAGTGGATCGACAGCACGTTCGAGGAGGCTCGAGACGAGCATGCTCGCGGGGTCGTGCTCGGTTTGCAGGCCGACATGTGGGACGCGACGGCTCCGCTGTCGGCGTTCACGGGCTACAAGGAGATCGTCCAGTCGATCGCTGCGCACACCCGTGCGTTCCGGCGGCCGGTGCTCCTGATGAACGGGGACTCGCACGTCTTCGGTTTCGATCACCCGTTGGCCGATCCGACGACTGCGTTCAACCAGCAATACGGCATCACCGCACCGGTGCCGAACCTGACCCGCCTGACGGTCCAGGGCAGCACGTCCACGCCCAGCTCCTGGGTGCGTTTGACGATCGACCCGTCCAACCCCGAGCTGTTCAGCTTCCAGGTCGTGCCGGTCATTTTCTGATCATTCGTCCGGGTCCGGTTTGGTGCCATGCGGCGCCGAGCCGGGCCCCGGCGGAGCCATCACGCCGGCGGCGCGGACGCAGGACGGCCCGATAACCTGGCGCCGCATGCCGACGCCGCCCGACACCGCTCGTCCGCTTCGGCGGCTCTTCGACTACGCAGCCCGCCACCGCGGGCGGATGGTCTGGGCGACGTTCCTGACGATCATGAACAAGATCTTCGATGTCGCTCCGGAGATCCTGATCGGCTTCGCCATCAACGTGGTCGTCAAGGACGAGACCTCGTACGTCGCGCGGGTCACGGGCATCGAGGACCGCTGGCACCAATTGCTCTTTCTGGGCGCGCTCAACGTCGTCATCTGGCTGCTGGAATCCGCAACCGAATACGGCTACTCGATCGCGTGGCGCAACCTGGCTCAGACCGTGCAACACGAGGCGCGGATGGACTGCTACGCCCACGTGCAACGACTCGAGCTCGCGTACTTCGAGGACCAGAGCACCGGCGGCCTGATGGCGATCCTCAACGACGACGTCAACCAGCTTGAGCGGTTCCTGGACACAGGCGCCAAGGAGATCATCCACACGGTCGTCAACGTCGTGCTGGTCGGGATCGTGTTCCTGTTCATCTCGCCGCTGCTGACGTTGCTCGCGTTCGCACCGATCCCGGTGATCCTGTGGGG
>JANMKR010000148.1:0-1799 GCA_031372145.1 Actinomycetota bacterium
CCGCCCTCGCCGAGCGTCTCGGTGCGCCACATCTGGCCGAGCGTGCCGAACGACTCGCCAACAAACTGACACCCGCCGAGTGAGGTGACGGCCAGGCTACCTGCGGCACACAAGCGCTGCCGTTGAAGGCTGCTACCTCCCGGTCCTGACCTGATTCCCGGGCGCCCGTCGCACAGGGCCCGACCGTCACCTCACCCGGCGGGTGCCGAAGTTCGCCACCTCCAAGTTTGGTAGTGCAAGCCTAGCGCGACCGCTACCCTTCTTTGCCCCAGGAGGGGTGCGAGAGCGGCCGAATCGGCACGCTTGGAAAGCGTGTGAGGGGCAACCCTCCGTGGGTTCGAATCCCACCCCCTCCGCTGTGATGGCACCGCTGACCGACAACGATGCGATGCAATTAGCACTCGACCAGGCGACCGCTGCGGCCGCTCACGGCGACGTGCCGATCGGCGCGGTCGTGGTGCGCGATGGCCTGGTCATCGCCGCCCGCCACAACGAGCGCGAGCTGACCGGCGATCCCACCGCCCATGCCGAGGTGCTGGCCATCCGCGACGCCGCCGCCGTCGTGGGTCACTGGAGGCTGCTGGACTGCGATCTGTACGTCACGCTGGAGCCCTGCGTGATGTGTGCGGGGGCTCTCGTCAACGCCCGAATCGGGCGGGTGGTGTTCGGCGCGGCCGACCCGAAGGCTGGCGCTGTCGTCAGCCTGTACGAGGTGTGCAGCGATCCCCGCCTCAACCATCGACCCCCGGTTGTGGCCGGTGTGCGCGCCGACGAGGCCGGCGGTCTGCTGCGCGACTTCTTCGCCAGTCGACGGGGTTAGATCTGGTGGCCGGAGCTCATGCCGGCGAAGTGCCCGGTCCAAACAATCTGGGCGCCAGGCTCGCCTCAATCTCAGGACAAACGTTGAAATGTGGCGCCCAGATCTGCTGAGCGTCCTGTATCGAATCGTCCGTGACGATTTGGCCCGCACAGCTTCCGCGGCGATCTGGGCGCCACGCGCGCGCATCGATCGGCAGCGATGTCGAACACTGGCGCCCGGATCCCGCAACCGGGCTCGTTTCGTCACGGACGATTCACGACGACCGGCGTCGAGGCGGAGCTAGTGGCCGGAGCCCATGCCGGCGAAGGCCCGCTTGATCGCCTCGGTCACCTCGTCGGCGATCGCTGCCGCATCGACCTCGGATGACTCTGCTGCTGGTGGGGTGATCGGGACCTGAGTGGTCGGCGGTGGCATGTTGGCCATCGGCACCTGCGTGGTGATCGGCGAGATCGTCGGAACAGCTTGCGTGATCGGCGGCGGCGGGACAGCCGTGCGCGCCGAGGCAGTCACGGGCACTGCTTGGGTGATCGGCGGGGCGTTGAGGTTGTTGCGCGGTTCCGCGGTGTTCGTGGACTCCGCGGCATCGGCCGCGGGCTGTACTTCGGCCTGCTGTGGCTTGGCTTCGGTGCGCTGCGGCTCCGGTCGATGTGCGTCGGTCCGTTGCGACTCGGGCTGCCGGGTCTGAGAGCGGTGTGGTTCCGCCGGCGAAGCTTCGGTCTTCTGCTTCGGTTTGGCAGCGGCTTTGGCGGCTGTGGCTGCGTCAGCGGCAGCCGGGGTCGTCGCCGAACCGTCCTGCGCATCGCCGCTGCGCCCAGTTACCGGCACGCTGTGGGGATACCACCGATCGATGCCGCTGGGATGCCGGCGATACAGGGTCAGCTCGTAGCTTGGGACGATTTCGTTCGCAACTGCGACCATCACGTCGTCGGTGAACAGCTCGACGCACAACTCGACCGATGCCCGGTCGATCGACGCATCG
>JANMKR010000166.1:0-3866 GCA_031372145.1 Actinomycetota bacterium
CGCCCTCGAGCGGCTCGTCAGCACGCGCGGCGCGGCCAACGTGCCGTGCGTCGTCGTGACGGTCACGAACAATTCGGGTGGTGGGCAGCCGGTCAGCATGGAGAACCTGCGCGGCGTGCGAGCGGTGTGCGATCGGCACGGGTTGCCGTTGTTCCTCGACGGGTGCCGGTTTGCCGAGAATGCGTGGTTCATCAAGCAGCGCGAGCCCGGGTACGCGGACATCGCGATCCCGGACATCGTCCGCCAGATGGCCGCGCTCGCCGACGGCATGACGATGTCGGCCAAGAAGGACGGCTTGGCGAATATCGGGGGTTGGCTGGCCTGCAACGACGACGCCCTGGCCGAATCGGCTCGGACGTTGCTGATCCTGACCGAGGGGTTTCCGACCTACGGTGGGCTTGCGGGGCGCGATTTGGAGGCGATCGCTCAGGGGTTGCGCGAGGTCGTCGACGAGGAATACCTGCACTACCGCACACGTTCCACGGCATACCTCGGCGAGGCGATCGCCGCGGCGGGCGTGCCGGTCGTCACACCGATCGGTGGACATGCGGTCTACATCGATGCCCGAGGGTTTCTGCCGCACATCCCGCCGCTCGCCTACCCCGGCCAGGCCCTTGTGGTTGCCTTGTACCGGGCGGGCGGCATCCGCGGGTGCGAGATCGGCACGGTCATGTTCGGTCGCCGTCCGGACGGCACCGAGATCCCGGCCGCCATGGACCTGGTGCGGCTGGCGATCCCGCGCAGGACCTACACGCAAAGTCACATCGACTACGTCATCGAGGTGATGCGCCATGTGGCGGCAGGCAAAGACGCGTTGCGAGGGCTTCGCATCGTCCAGGAGGCGCGTCAGCTGCGCCACTTCACCGCCCGGTTCGATGAGTTCGAGGCAGGCGCCTGAGTCCGCGTACGATTGAACGTATGAACGCTGACGAGATGGACCGGCTCTTCGCCCTCCTGCGCGTCCCGAGCATCGGGGCGTTGCCCGAACACGACGCCGACATGCAGGTCGCCGCCGAGCTGATGGCCGATGAGATCCGCCGGGCGGGTGGGACCGTGACGATCGAGCGGACGACGGGCCATCCGTTCGTCGTGGGTGAGGTTCCTCCAAGCGATGGCCGCCCCAATCCGACTCGGGTGTTGATCTACGGGCACTACGACGTGCAGCCGGTCGGCGACGTGGGGCGTTGGGAGAGCCCGCCGTTCGAGCCCACCATCAGGGGCGAGCACCTGTACGCGCGCGGCGCCAGCGACGACAAGGGCAACGTGTTCCAGGTCATCGTGGGTGTCCAGCGACTGGCCGCTGAGGGGCGGCTCCCGGTGCAGGTCACCTTCCTGATCGACGGGGAGGAGGAGACCAGCGGCGAATCGGTGATCGATTGGGTCAACGCGCTCGACGACGTCCCCGACATCGCGGTCATCTGGGACGGCGGAATGGTGGCCCGCGACATGCCGGCCATCGAGACCGGTGTGCGCGGCCTGTGTTATCGCAAGGTGACCGTGACCACGGGCACGCTCGATGGTCACAGCGGTCTCTACGGAGGCGCTGCGATGAACGCCGCGCACATCCTGACCCGGGTGCTCGCAGCCGTCCAACCGGTTGACGGTCAGCTTCCCGACGCGCTTTCGACAGGGGTCGGCCCGGTCTCTGCGGCCGAACGCGCCGCGTGGGAGCTGATGCCTGACGGTGTGCAGATGCTCGCCGAAGCAGGCTTGGTGCCGGCCGACCCCCGGGCGGGCGCCGAGTTCGCCGCCCGAACGCTCGCCGCGCCGTCGGTGGATGTCCATGCGATCTGGTGCGGTGATGCCAACGCCGTGAAGACGGTGATCCCGACGGTGGCGAGCGCGATGATCTCGCTGCGGCTCGCGCCGGGGCAGGACCCGGCGGTCGTGGGGCCGATGTTCGACCAGCTCTTGCGGGAAGCCGCGCCCGGTGGCGCAACGTGTCTGGTCGAGAACCTGGGCGACGCCGACCCCGCGCTGATGGACCCGGAGCACCCGGTCATGCGCACGGCTGCCGCGGCCATCGCCGAGGCAACGGGACGGGATGTCCTGCCGGTGCGAAGCGGCGGCACCCTGCCGATCTTCGCATCGATGGTGCGCAAGGGGATGCCGACGGTGCTGACCGGATTCGCCCTCCCCGACGACGCGATCCACTCACCCAACGAGCGCATGCTGGTCGCCAACCTGGGGACGGGTGTCCGTGCGGCGATGGCGATGCTCGAGGCCTTCGGGCGGTAGGCTGGTCGTTGTCGAATCGAGGACAACGAGGAGCACTACATGCCAGAACAGCTCTGGGGCGGCGAGACCAAGAAGGCCGTCGCGAATTTCCAGATCTCAGGTGAGCCGGTACCCGCAGAGATCGTGCAGTGGCTGGGTCGCATCAAGGGGGCCGCTGCCCGTGTCAACGCCGAACTCGGGTTGCTTGACAAGCGTCGGGCCGGGCGTATCGCCAAGGCCGCTGACGCGGTGGCGAGCGGCAAACACGATGGGCAGTTCCCGGTGGACGTGTTCCAGACCGGTTCCGGCACGTCGTCCAACATGAACGCCAACGAGGTCATCGCGAACCTTGCGGGCGCGGATGTCCACGCCAACGATCATGTCAACATGGGCCAGAGTTCCAACGACGTGTTCCCGTCGGCTGTGCACCTGGCGGCGCTCGAGGCGGCGGCCAAGCGGCTGCTCCCTGCCCTCGATCATCTGGCGTCGGCGCTCGAGGTCAAGGCGGTTGCGTTCAAGGACATCGTCAAGACGGGGCGGACGCACCTGATGGACGCAGTCCCCGTCACGCTTGGTCAGGAGTTCGCCGGTTTCGCGGCGCAGGTGCGCCAGGGACACGCCCGGGTGACGGACGCGCTTCCTCGGCTCGGGCAGATCCCGCTGGGTGGCACTGCGACCGGGACGGGACTCAACACGCACCCGCAGTTTGCTGCCAAGGTGCGGCGCGTCCTGGCGAAGGAGACCGGTCTCAAGATCTCGGCGCCGGCCGATCCGTTCGAGGCGCAGGGCAACCGCGATGGGCTGGTCGAGGCCTCGGGCGCGCTCAAGGTCGTCGCCGTCTCGCTCATGAAGATCGCCAACGACCTGCGCTGGATGGGCTCAGGTCCGCGCGCCGGCCTGGCCGAGATCTTCCTTCCGGAGCTGCAGAAGGGCTCATCGATCATGCCCGGCAAGGTCAACCCGGTCATCCCGGAGGTCATCACGCAGGTGGCCGCCCAGGTGATCGGCAACGACGCCGCGATCACGGTCGGCGGCATGAGCGGCAACTTCGAACTCAACGTGATGATCCCGATGATGGGCCGTAACCTGTTGCAGTCGATCAACCTGTTGACCACGTCGACGACGGCTCTTGCCGATAAGTGCATCGGCGGCCTCGAGGCCAACTTGGCCGGTTGTGAGCGTCACGCCGAGTCCAACCTGCAGGTCGCAACGGCCCTCAATCCGGTGATCGGCTACGACAAGGCGACGGTTATCGTCAAGGAGGCCACCGCGAGCGGCCGCCCCGTGCGCGAGATCGCCCGGGAGCACGGCATCGACGATGCGGTCCTGGCGAAGGCGCTCGACCTGCGCAAGATCGCCCGGGGCAACAAGAGCAGGTAGACCCGTGTGGGGTGGCGGCGACACGTCCCCGCCACGCCACACGTGACGATGGTGCGCCGTCGACCGTGTTCCTGCCGCCAGTCCGCGCGAACGACCGGGACGAGTTGGTGAAGCGGTTGGAACTCCCGATCGCATCGAAGGTCTGGGTGAGATCGGCGAGCGGCACGCTGATCGCGAGCTTGCCGGCGTCGCGTTTGATCGCGATCTCCCAAATCGTGGCCGAGCTGGCAAGGACGTCGTTTTCTGGATCCTCGCTCGCGTCTCTGGCG
>JANMKR010000224.1:0-2742 GCA_031372145.1 Actinomycetota bacterium
ACCGAGTTGCACAATGTTTCTCCTGAGTCCTTATGGGGCTCATGCTGCACTCGCGTCTGCGGAATGGATCAGCCACGAGGGGGACCGCTCCGTCAATGAACCGTGAGGCCGTACATCCTTGCGACCCGCAGAAGATCGTCGTCGCCGCGAAGGATTGAATGGGCCGCGTCGATCGCGATGTCGGCTCCCGGAACGAATGCTGCCCAGCACTCCCATCGGTTCGCCAACCGCGAGAGGTAACGGATACCGGCGAAACGCCGCGACCCGTCGCGTCCAATCTGATTGAACGTCCAGTGGGAGATCCTGCGGGTCAACACGCGGTCCGGTCCTCGGACCGAGGCGACATCGAGGCCGTCGTAGCCGAGGGGACCGAGCTCATCGGCGAGTGCGTGCTCAAGCCGGCGGTGCGTCGCGGCCGATTCGATGTCCAGGAACCGCGCGGAAGGTGCAACGGCGACATGAACTGCCAGACGTTGCGCCCGCCAATCTGCCGGAACCATGCCGACGTCCATGGCTCCGAGGTCCGCCCACTCACGCTCGACCAGGCGAAGAAGGCGTGGCGCCGGACGGAATCGGATTAACGTCTCGGCGAAGCATGCCTCAAGCCGAGTCGCGAAGTAGATGACACCATATGAGCCATCGGGGCTGTCGAATCGGTTGCCTGCGGTCCCCGATCCCACGCCTCCGGGCGGCAGGAAACTCGGACGCAGAGGGTCGGAGTCGCGTCCGAGTCGCCACAGTCCTCCCGGCGGGGCGCGGCGCGACCGGACTGTCGGTCGTCTACCCGCCACTGCGAAACGCGTGCGCGGCGATCATCACATCCTGAAGCTTGCCCTCGCGGATGGCGTCAGCCGGCGCGACATCCCCAAGCTGGGGGTTCAGGCCGATCAGCCATGCCCGGACGGTGTGCGGGCTGTCCTCACTGACCAACAGCCGCAGCACCTGGTACGTCAATCGAAGACGCCGTTCGGCATCGGTCCGTGGCGCCTCGCCTTTGCGCCACCGGTCCACCGTCTTGACGTGAACCGCCGCGACGTGAGCTGTCAGGCCCCTGCCGATCGTATCCTCCAAGTACGCGACGACATCCTTGGTCGTCGTCTCCACCGCCGCCCGGTGGGCGTCGACCGCGACCCCACTTGTGATCAAAGCACGCGTACCCATCAGCGCTATCTCCTCGTTGCTTGACCACAAAGTACCACCTAACGCGTCTTTTATGCACCACATTTCGCGGTGAGGATGCGGAGTGACATTCACGTCTAGATACAGCGACGCTGACGGTGACTCGATGACGCTGCGGGAGGGTCGGGGCGCGGGAGCGGCCACAGGTCAACTCGCTCAATCCCTCGGTGGTTCGAGGAACCGACAACCGAAACGAAGCTACGCGGGCGCGCCCGTCAGCCGTGCAGCCCCTGAGGCCTCGGCGGCTTCGCGCACAGCCTTCGCGACGTTGGGGACCAGGTCGGCGTTGAGGACCGAGGGGACGACGTTGTCGGAGGCAACCACCCCTGCCGTCGCGGCGATCGCGCGGGCGGCTGCGACGAGCATCGCGTCGTCGATGCGACGGGCCCGGCAGTCGAGTGCGCCGCGCCAGATTCCCGGGTAGGCCAGCGACGCGTCGATCTGGTTGGGCTGGTCCGCGTCCGCTGTGGCGAAGACTGCGACACCCGCAGGCGCGACCGCCGGGTCCGGCGTCCCCAGTGCGAACACCACCGGGCTCGTCGCCATCGCCTCGACGTCCTCGGCGCTCAGGCCCGCTGCGCCCAAGCCGACAAAGGCGTCGGCACCCGTCAGTGCCGCACCCACGTCACCCGCGGCCGTCAGCACCGAACCGACACCGGCAGCCCCAAGCAGGCGGGCGGTGGCCGCAGCGGCCGGCTCACGTCCAACGACGACGACCGTTGCATCCGCCAGCGACGTGCCCGCCACGCCGAGCGCGTTGATGAGCCCCGCGAGCACGACGACGGCCATCCCGTCCTGGTCGTCGTTGAGCACCGGGATGTCGAGGCTCGCGGCCAGGGCGGTCTGCACCTGGACACACCGCGGGGCGGCCATGTCGGTCAGATGCACTCCGCCGAACACGGACACGATCTTGCTGACCACGTTGGTGATCTCGTCGGTGTCGCGGACGGTCAGGGGCAGCGGAAACCCGTCGATGCCCGCCATCTCGCGCAGGTACATGCACTTGGCCTCGGCGGACGGCAGTGCCGCCAGCGGGCCCAGGTCGCCCTGACCCACAACCGAGCTGCCGTCGGTGATGACCGCGATGCTGTTGCCGCGGATCGTCAGGTCCCAGGTGCGCTCCGGATCGTGGTGGATCGTCATGCAGACGCGCGCCACCCCGGGGGTGTAGGCCATCGACAGATCGTCACGGCTGGTCAGCGTCGAGCGGCTCTTCATGGTCAGCGTGCCGCCCATGTGCGCAAGCGTCACCCGATCGCTCGCGCGCTCCACGCGCACGCCGTCCAAGGCGTTGAGGGCAGTGACGACCGCCTGGCCCTGCGTGGCGTCGCTCACCGCAACCGTGATGTCCCGCGTGATCGTCGCCTTGCTCGATCGTACGATGTCGACCCCTCCGACCTCTGCGCCGGTGCTCCCGATCGCAGCCATGACCCGGCCAAAGTTGCCGACCTGTGCGGCGATCTCTGTGCGGATGGTGAGGTTGGAGCTGGGCGACTGCGGCATCGGCGGCCCTCGGCGAGTGGGGACACAATCAAACACGCGCCCCGGCGGGGCGCGAATTCC
>JANMKR010000065.1:0-19994 GCA_031372145.1 Actinomycetota bacterium
AACAGCCGCCACACGCCGTCGGGTGACAGGGCGATGAAGGGGAGGACCGTCGCGACGACCCCGGCCGCCGCAAGGCCCGCGCCCCCGGCGGCCGCACGCCCGCCACGGTGGCGGCGATGCCACACGACCAGCAGCGGTACCAGGACGACGGGTGCCAGCTTCAGTGCGATTGCCGCGGCCAGGAGCACCCACGCGGTGCGCCACCTCAGGCCGACCGCAGCCCACAGCATCCACGCCAGGAGGGCGGCAACGGCCAGGTCGAACCGCGTCGCCACGAAATCGCCCAGCAGGAACGGCACCAGCGCGACGACGCCACCTGCGGCGAGCCGGCGTCGCGGGCCCAGCCCCAGTCCGTGTGCGGTGGCGACGACGCCCAGTGCGGTGGCGCACAGTGCGATGAGCATCATCAGTGAGAACGCCGTCGAGAACGGTAACGGCACGAGCCGGGCAACCGTGATGAGCACCGCCGCAAGCGGCGGGTACTCGAACCCGAAGTCGCGGTACGGCACGTCGCCCCCGGTGATCCGGCGGGCCGCCTCGTCGTAGACGGGCAGGTCCGTCAGATGCTGCTGCGGATACAGGTCCCAGTTGGCTGCGATCACCCAAGCGACGACCGCCAGGGCGGTGATCGTGCCCGGCAGCACCCGACGGGTCACGTGAGTGCGCCCGCCAGCGTCGGCTCGGGCTCGGTTTCGGGGGGCGCGTCGGCGTGCGCAGGGACGCGTCGGAGTGCCGGCCATTCGGGAACGAGTGCGACCAAGGCGAACGGCACGAACCACGGGATGTACAGATAGAACCAGTGGGTCACCGTCAGCTGAATGCCGATCAGGAGCGCGCCGGAGAGCGCGGCGAACGTGCGCAGGTCGAGCTGGCGGGGCCGGAACGCGACGAACAGCGCGAACAGCGCGACCGCGATGCTCAGTCCGATCTGCACCGGACGCAGCCAGGTGTACTGGCCCCAGATCGAGAACGGCGACGCGCGATCGAACTGGTAGCCGAGGGTGCGCGACCAGAACGCGCGCAGCCCGTCGCCGCCGTCCAGCAGCAGAACCCAGCCGGTCAGCATCGCGGCAAGGGCCACTCCCGCAACGTAGGCGCCAAGACGTCGTCGTGTCGTGGCGGCGCGTGGAAACGGATGTCGCGCCCAGAGCGCCAGCAGCAACGCCGGGCTGAACTTGCTCATGACCGCCAGGCCCACCGCAAGACCACGGGCGACGGGTCGATGCGCCAGGACGAGCCCCCACACAAGACACGCGGCGACGAGTGAGTCGTTGGCGTTGCTCTCGAGTGCGTACGCCGTGAACGGGAACGCGGCCCAGGCAAGCCCCAACCCCACGCCCAGTCGCCGCCCGCCCAGCCGCCAGCCCAGGACGATCATGCCGAACAGTGCCACCAGGTCGAAGAAGACGGCGGCGCTGTGGGCGGCGGGCAGGTCGTTCCACTTGCCGATCCACGGCATCACCGCCTCGAACGGGACGTAGGTCAGGTACGTGACCGGCCCGTAGGTGTCGCACTGCCCGCAATCGCTGGGGAACGTCCCGTACGGCGTCTGGCCGTGGGCGATGCGATCAGCGCCGATCACCCCCGCGTAGCCCACATCGACGACGTTGCTGTCGAATGCGTTGAGGCCCAGCCGCAGGCCGATGGCAACGAGCAGGACCGTGACGAGCAACCACGTCGGGCACCACGAGGTCAGCGACGGACGCCGCGCGACTGGGGACCTCGGGGTCATCTCGGCTGCCGCCACAGCCGCCGGTCGCGAGCCCCGCAGCCCGATGCACGCCAGCCGTGCGGCCAGATAGGCCATCGGAGGGTAGGCGAGCGGCACGGACGTGAAGATCTCGCCGCGGTTGAACCACACGAGCGACACGCTGAAGCCGCACAATGCCAGCAGATCGAGCGTGTGCCACGACAACAGCCGCCGCCAGCGAAGGAGCGGGATGAGGAACAGGGCCAGCAGCGGAATCCAGATCTGCGGTTCGGTGACCGCCCGCCCGAACGCCCCTGGGTAGCCGCGCGCCATCTGCCAGGCGACCTGCGGTCCGGCACGCGTCTCGGTGATGACGCCGCGCGTGTCATCGACCAAGACCTCGGCCTGAACCTTCTCCTTGGCATCGACGAACGACACGGTCCACACGTTCTTCTGGGTGTCACGCACCGCCGCGGTGCGCGCGATCGGGTGGTCGGTCAACCAGTCCTTGAGTCGCCGTGACGTTCGTGCGATCTCGGTCGCACGGGCGGAGGTCAGCACCTGGCGCGGCTTGGGCGGCGCGGGCACCGTCCCTAGCGCGGGTGACGCTTCGGGCCCCAGGGCCTGTGCCGGGGTCTGGGGCACCGCGGACGCGACGCTGGTCCCCGGCAGCACGAGCGCGAGGATGAGTACGGCGCGGCGGAATGGCCGCGTCATCGCTGCTCCAGGCCTACCGGAACGACCAGCGACGGTTGATCAGGAAGCTGATCGGGGTGACCGCCGCGATTGCGATCGCCTGAGCCGCGATCTCGGGCATCCCGGCGCGCACCAATGCCTCAAGCACGATCAGGTTCAGGACGAGACCGATCAGGCTCACCGCGAGGTTCCGGGCTCCCTGTTGGAGGGTTGACAGGCCGTGACGGCGAAATGTCCAGTGCTTGTTGAGCACGAAGTTCGTCGTCCATGCCACGCAGAACGCACCGACGGCTGCGATCAGATAGTGCGCACCCAGACCCTTGAACAGCACCGCGAAGACCATGAGGTTGACGGCAAACCCCGTTGCACCGACCACGCAGAACCGCACGAGTTGCGCCCAGTCCTCGGGGCTGGTGCGCCGCAGGTTGGGAAGGGCGAGAACCCTGGAGCGACCGCGGCGAGCGGGCGAGGCGTCCTGAACGGCCACGAACGCCGATCGTACCAAAGGGAGGGCCATACGCCGCCAGGGCGCCCCCATACGCCGCCCTCAGCACGGCTCTTGGTTGGCCTATGAGCCCCTCCGGGGCTCAAACGCTGATGGCGGGGCGACCCATACGCCGCCCTCAGCACGGCTCTTGGTTGGCCTATGAGCCCCTGCGGGGCTCAAACGCTGATGGCGGCTGGGGATTCATACGCCGCACTCGGCACCCAGGTCGTCTCAATGGCGAGGGGCGCGGAGGCCGGGTGCGAATAGCTCTACACTCGACGGTGCCGTTCGACGCAGGAGACGATCGTGGCGACTGACCACGCGCGCCAGACACACAGCCAAGTCACCCCCACCGATGCGGAGCGCTATGACGCGCGCTTTGCCGCACGGGCCACGGCGATTCGCTCGTCGGCGATGCGGGACCTGATGTCGCTGGCTGAACGCCCTGACGTGATCTCGCTGGCCGGCGGGTTTCCGGACACCTCGTCGTTCCCCGCGGATGTGTTCGAGGAAGTCATGCAGGTCGTCGCGCACGATCACCTGACGTCGGCGCTCCAGTACGGCCCGACGGAGGGTCTGCGGGAGCTGCGCGAGCGGATCGTCGAGATCATGCTGCACGAGCGCGCGACCGCCACAGTCGATCAGATCATGATCACGAGCGGCGGGCAGCAGGGCATCGACCTGACGATCCGGACGTTTGTCGACCCCGGCGACGTCGTCATCGCCGAAGGGCCGACGTATCCGGGTGCCGTGCCATGCCTGACGTCCTACCAAGCCGAGGTCGTGCACATCCCGATGGACGACGACGGTCTGCAGGTCGAGCTGCTCGAACCCGAGCTTGATCGGTTGGCGGCACTCGGCAAGCGCGTCAAGCTGATCTACACGATCCCCAACTTCCAGAACCCCCGTGGCGTGACGATGTCCGGTGAGCGGCGCGAGCGGTTGGTGCAGATCGCCCACGCGCGCGAGCTGATGATCCTCGAAGACAACCCGTACGGGCAGATCCGCTTCGACGGCGACCCACTCCCGTCGCTCTACGAACTGGACGAGGGTCGAGGCTGGGTCGTCTACGTGTCGACCTTCTCCAAGATCCTGGCGCCGGGTATGCGGGTCGGTTGGGTCGCCGCGCCGCCGCCGGTGCTGCGCAAGATGAACCACGGCAAGCAGAGCGAGGACCTGTGCTCGGGCACGCTCAGTCAACGATTCGTGTTGGAGTACCTGCGCCGCCACGACTGGCGCGATCACGTCGCGCGCGTCAACGAGATCTACCGCGAGCGTCGCGACGCGATGTTGACCGCGCTCGAGGAGGAGTTCCCGACCTCGGCCACGTGGACCCGCCCGCGCGGCGGCTTGTTCGTGTGGGCGACGTTGCCGTCGTTCATCGACACGCAGGACCTCCTCGCCAAGTCGCTCGACGAGCAGAAGGTCGCGTTCGTACCGGGTGCGGCGGCATTCCTCAACGGCGAGGGACGGAACTCCATGCGCCTCAACTACTCGGCGATGCCGGCGGCGGTCATCAGCGAGGGCATCGCCCGCATCGGCAGCGTCGTCCGCGATCAGACCGATCTCTTCGATGGATTCGGCGGTGGTCGGTGAAGGTCGCGGTGCTCAAGGGCGGACGCTCGTTCGAGCGTGAGGTCAGTCTGCGCAGCGGCACCAATGTCGAGGCGGCATTGCGTCGCTTGGGCCACGAGGTGCTGTCGCTCGATGTCGACCGCGACCTGGTGCGTGTGCTGCGTGCCGATCGGCCCGATGCGGCGTTCATCGCGATGCACGGCCAGGGCGGCGAGGACGGCACGGTTCAGGAGCTGCTCGAGATCCTGGGTATCCCCTACACCGGTTCCGGTGTGTCGGCGTGCGAGCGCGCATGGGACAAGGTGGTCGCAAAAGCCGTGTTCACCGCGGGCGGCATCCCCACCCCGGCCTCGTATGCATTCAGCCAGGCGGCGTTCCGCGAGCTTGGTGCGGCTGACGCACTCGGCGAGATCGAGTCACGCCTGGGGTTGCCGCTGGTCGTCAAGCCCGCCCGGGGCGGTTCGGCGTTGGGGATCCGGCTCGCACACGAGCCCGGCGAGGTGCCTGCGGCGCTCATGGCCGCGCTCGCCTATGACGACCGTCTGCTCATGGAGCGCTACGTCGCCGGGCGGGAGCTGTCCGTCAGCGTGGTGGGTGACGACAACCCGGAGGCATTGCCGGTCGTCGAGGCGATCCCGTTGGGGCGCGAGTTCTACGACTTCGAGTCGCGCTATACCCCGGGCGCCACGGACCTGCAGGCCCCGGCCGACCTGCCCAAGGACGTCACCGACGCGGTGATCGACGTCGCGCTCGGCTGTTACCGCGAGCTGGGCTGTCGCGGTTTCGCGCGTATCGACACGATTCTGGACGGCGACGGCCAGGCGTGGGTGCTCGAACTCAACACCATCCCCGGCTTGACCGACACGAGTGCCCTGCCCCGCGCGATCGAGGCCGCCGGCATGAGCTTCGACGACTTCATCGGACAGGTCCTGGACCTCGCCCACCTGGGCGCCTGACGCAGCCCGAAAAGCCGTCTCGCGCCGCTGCGGTAGTTTCCGGTCGACAGCAGCATTCGTGGCCCGGAGGTCGAGATGTCTACTCGTGTACATCACTCGCTGCGGTGGTTCGCCATCGCTGCCCTGGTCGCGGTTGCCGGGAGTGCGGGGGCCGGCGCCGACCGCGCAACCGCGGTTGGCGGGGTCACGTTCGGTGGGCTCAGCAGCCAGGATCGGCCGATCGTCGTCGAGGTGACGCCACGGCGTGGACGGGTCGCCCGTGTCCTGTGGGACTGGGAGGGAACGTGTGCGCCGGGCCCGGCGGCGACGCCCGACACGCCGCTGGTCAAGCGCGCAAGCGATCGGACCAATCCTCAGCAGTTTCGCGTCAACCGGCTGGGACGGTGGGGCGGCAGGTACACCGCGGGACCGTTTCCGGACCCCGCGACCGGGGCGACCGAGACCTATGGCTACAAGCTGACAGGTCGCTTCATGGACCGCGGGACCCGAATGGCCGGCACGATCCGGGTCACGTACACGCAGCTGACCGCGACCGGCGCGCCTATCCGCACGTGCCGGTCAGGGCTCATCACGTACACCCTGAGGGACTGACCGATCGGTCAGGCGATCCGCAGCTCCGAGGCCGGCAGGTCATCGGGGAGCGGGATCTCCTGAGGCGCACCGCCGGTGCTGTCCTCCCACGCCGTGAACGCCGTGCCATCACGGCCCTCATGGGCGTTCGCCGACCCCAACGCAAGCAGGGCGCAATCGCCCGGGCCCCGGTTGATGATCTGTCGCCGGACGTGTGGAGCCACACGGACGATCTCCCACTGCTCCAGGTCGCGCTCCTCGCCCTCCGTCGCGAGCGTGAGCCGGCCCGCGAGGACCAGGAAGACCTCTTCTTGCCGCTCATGGCGGTGGATGCGACCCCGCCCGCCGGGTTTCAGCACGATCAGGTTGAGGCCGAGCGTCGTGACGTCCAACTCGCGTCGCAACAGCTGGAACCGCTCTGATGTCGCAAAATCGAGTCGGGCAAAGCTGAGGTCGTCGCTCACTGGCGTCCTTTCCGAAAACGGTGGGACTCCAGACCCTACTCGTGGCGAGAGCGGGCCCGGGAGATGCATGAACAATCTGCGTGGACGTTAATCGGGTCGTAATGTCACGCTGCCACACTCCTCCGCATGGCGCTCTCCCTGGCACATGACGACAGCGCGATCGGCTTGAATGCGCTGGTGCGCACGGTTCTGGTCGTCGACGATGAGCCCCTCATCCGTGAGGTGGTCGTGCGGTACCTCGAGCGCGAGGGATACCGGGTCATCCAATGCGGCGACGGCGAGACCGCGCGGACGCTCGTGCAGCGGCACAACCCCGACCTGGTCGTGCTCGACGTGATGTTGCCCGGCATCGACGGGCTCGCGGTCTGTCGATGGATTCGCACCCAATCGGACACCCCCGTCATCCTGTTGACGGCGCGTGGCGAGGAGACCGATCGCATCGTCGGTCTGGAGTTGGGGGCGGACGACTACGTGGTCAAGCCGTTTTCACCGCGTGAGCTCGCCGTGCGCGCCCGCAACCTGCTCAAACGGACCGGAGCGACGCCGTCCCGCGACGAGCGGCTCGTGTTCGAGCGGTTGGCGATCGACGCGGGGACGCGTGAGGTCACCAAGGACGGCGTGCAGATCCGGCTGACCGCGCGCGAGTTCGACCTGCTGTGGTTCCTCGCGAGCAACCCCAAGCGCGTGTTCAGCCGCGATCACCTGATGGCGCGCGTGTGGGGGTACGAGGCGGCCATGGACACCGGTACGGTCACCGTCCACATGCGGCGGTTGCGCGAGAAAATCGAAGACGACCCGTCCCACCCCGACTCACTTGAGACGGTGTGGGGGGTCGGCTACAGGTTCACCCCATGATCGGTTTTGCGCTGCTGGTCGGTGTGCTGACCCTGGCGATCGGCATCGTGGCCGCGCTCTGCCTGCGTCGCCTGCCGACGTTGCGGTGGCAGCTCGTGGGTCTGGCCGTGCTGGCGGTCGGACTGCCGCTCGGCGCGGTGTTGCTCTCGGGCGCGGTGATGTTCGAGTCCCAGCACGATCTGACTGCGCTGGCGGCGATCGTCGCAGGCGCCGCATCGGCGCTGGTCGCGGCGTTTCTGCTCGTGCGGTGGGTCAACGAGCCGATCCAACGGCTTCGGCAGGCGTCGGCCTCGCTCGCCGCGGGTGACCTGACCGCACGCGCGGCCGACGGCGGGCCGGATGAGCTGGCCGATCTCTCGGGGTCGTTCAACGCGATGGCCGAGCACATCGAACGGCTTTTCGATGCGCGTCGCGAGCTCGTCGCCTGGGCCAGCCACGACCTGCGCACGCCGATCGCCGCAATGCAGGCGATGATCGAGGCGATCGAGGACGGTCTCGTGCCCGCCGAGCGCTACCTGCCGGACTTGCGTGAGCAGACGCGGTTGCTGGCGATGCTCGTCAACGACCTGTTCGAGTTGGCGCGGATCGATTCGGACGCGCTGACGCTCGAGATCAGCGAGGCCTCGCTGGACGGCCTGGTGGAGCGGTGCCTGCGCGGGCTCGAAGCCGAGGCCACCGCGCGCAACGTGACGCTTGGCGCGCAGATCCCGGCGGGGACGTCGGCCGTGCGCTGCGCCCCGGACAGCGTGTCACGCGTGCTGTTCAACCTCGTGACCAACGCGTTGCGCCACACACCGTCGGACGGCTCCGTCGCCGTGCGGGTGGAGCAGGGCGACGCCGAGGTCGTTGTGGCGGTCGAGGACACCGGCTCAGGGTTCGCCCCCGAGTCCCTCCAGCGGGCGTTCGAGCGGTTCTGGCGTGGGGATCGGGCCCGGACGCGCGGTCAGGCCGGAGCGGGCTTGGGTCTCGCCATCGCCCGTGGACTTGTCGAGGCGCAAGGTGGTCGGATCTGGGCGGAGAACCGTCCCGGCGGCGGCGCCTGCATCACCTTCACGCTGCCTGCGGCGTAGGCGGCACAGTCGGCGCGGGAGGGCCGGGCCGGTCACCAGACCGGACCCGCCCGCCCACATCTGTGCGATCCGCTACTTCGCGCTGGGCTGGACCCGGAGCAGTCGTGCGAAGCGTTTCGGAAGCCACCAGTTCCACCGCCCCATCAGACGCATCAGCGATGGCACGAGCAGCGCCCGGATGACGGTTGCGTCGAAGATGATCCCGGCGGCGAGCCCGATGCCGAACTGCTTGATGTCGGTGCCCGGACCGGTCGACAGAACGAAGAACGCGAACATCAGCACCAACGCCGCGCTCGTCACGAGCTTGCCGGTTCGCGCCAGGCCCAATGAGATCGCCTGAGGGGTGCTGCCGGTCTCGTCGTAGGCCTCGCGCATCCGGGTCAGCATGAACACCTCGTAGTCCATCGACAGGCCGTAGAGGAACGCGAAGATCATCAGTGGGATCCAAGAGATGATCGCATCGGTCGACGGGACGTTCCAGATGGCTTCGCTCCCATGGCCCTTCTGGAAGATGAACACGATGATGCCGAACGCCGCCAGCAGCGACACCAGGTTGAGGATCACGGCCTTGAGCGGCAACAACACCGACCGGAAGGCGCGCATCAGCAGGATGAAGGTCAGCACGATCACAAACGCGAGTACCCACGGGAACGTTCCATAGACCGCGCTGACAAACTCACGGTCCTGGGGGCCGACGCCCGAGAGTGTCACCTTGTTTGCGCCACCCAACTGCGTTTGGAGTGCCGGAACGGTCTCGTCTTTGAGTCGCGTGATCGTGTCGCGCGTTGATTTCGCCGCCGCGTCGGCATCGGCGATCGCCTCCACGACGGCGAAGTTCCCCTTGCGTGACTGCGGCGGGGCGGCTGCCGCGACGATGCCCGGAGTGGCTTCAAGTCGACGGACCACGGGCGCGAGGTCGCCTGCCGCCGCCGGCCCCTCGATGACGATCTGCATGGGCAAGATCGCGCCGGCGCTGATGCCGCCGGCCGTCAAGGTCTGGTAGCCAAGGTGGGCGTCGCCTCCACCGGGGACATCCTTGGCCTGCGCGCTGGCCGGGTTGAGCTGCACGCCGAAGAACAGCAGCACCGCGACGATCGCAGTGCCGATCGTGGCGATCAACGCGGGTTTGCGCATGACGAGCCTGCCCCAGCGGTTCCAGAATCCCGCGGTGGGGTCGTCGCTGCCTTCCACCATCCGTCGTGGCAACACGCGGAGGCTGTTGATCCTGGGGCCCAGGAGCGAGAGGAGGGCCGGCAGCAGCGTCAACGCTGCGAGCACCGACACCGCGGGAATGAGCATCCCGCCGATGCCGATCGAGCGGATGAACGGCACCGGGATGATGATCATGCTGACCAGTCCGACCGCCACGGTCGTGCCGGAGACGATCACCGAACGCCCCGCATGGCGCATCGTCTGCTCGATCGCGGTTTGGGTATCGGAACCGTGGCGCAACTCCTCCCGAAACCGGAAGATCATCACCAACGCGTAATCGATCGCGATCCCCAACCCGACGAGGGCGATGAGGAACTGCACGACCAGCGACACGTCGGTGAGGTAGGTGAGGATCCAGACCAGCGTGAACGTGTTGAGGATCGCCGCGATGGCCACGATGAGCGGCATCGCCACCGCGGGCAGCGTGCCGAACGTGAACAGCAGGATGATCAGCGCACCGAGACCACCGATGATCGCTTCGACGAGGATGCTCGGTCCGCCGGTTTGCCCGTCAGCCGACTCCGCGAGCAGCGGCTGGATCCCCGTCAGGTGGGTGGTGACTCCCGGTGGGGCCGCCTTGGCCAGCGCGGTACGCGTCGGCTCGTCATCGACCCCGTCGAAGGTCTGCTTGCCGGCGGGGTAGATCGCGGCGAAGGTGGTGGTTCGATCGGGTGAGAGGTATACGTCGTCGCGGGTGTCGAAGTAGGAGCTGACACGGCTGCCCGGAGTTGCCGTCGCGGCCGCCGTGATCGCAGCGTCGACTCCCGTCACCTTCGTGATGTCACCCTTGGTCGTGAGGACCGCGATGAACGGCTCGATCTCGCCGTTGCCAAGGGTCTGCAGCGTGCGCTGGTTGGCCTCGTATGCCGAGTAGCCAGGGATCCCGAACTCCACCAGGAACCGGTCCGCCGCCTTGCTCGCTGCGAACATCCCGAATAGCGTCAGCGCGGTCCAGATGATGATCACGGCGCGGCGATGGTGGGTGACGACGTTGGTCAGACGGTCCATCATTCTCGTGTCTCCAAGTCTCGGTTGGCGGCGTGGCTGCGCGAACGTTATCTCGATGATCAGTCGGAGTGCCTGGTCCGGTGATCCGCCTGAACCTCCTGCCGCGTGCCGAGCCACTTTCCGTTCGCGAAAACCCCGACGTGGACACGACGACACACGATCCTGGCGAGTGCCCTGTCACGAGGCCTCGACGCCATGTGACGGCGGCAACGGTCCGCCGGATTTGGTCCGTTGGGTGCAGGAACACTCGCTTGGAGGGCTTTGTCCTCGTCTGCACCATGTCCAACGATATGGGCACAGGCTGCGTCCTCGTCCGGCGCCGCGTTTTCACTCGCCAAACCGTCAAACGACGTCCCTTGCAGGGCACGAGTGGCCTGTCTCAGGAATAGCTTTGCAGTCTGGCGGCTGCAAGGCTCCGCAGGGGCGCATACCGTTCAGACAGACGTTTCGCCTGTGGAGCGTTGTCCTCGCCTTCGCCATATGGTCCGATATGGACGAAGGCTGCGTCCTCGCCCTGCGGGCTTTTCACTCGCCAGACTGTCAACGCATTCCTGAGACAGACCACTAGATCTTTCTGAAGCGTGCGTCCACAACCGAGTAGAGGCCGAATGCGATCAGGCCGCACGCGACGATGGTGACCGCGGCGGTTCCGTATGCCTGCGTCGACAGGCGTCGGAGTGCGCCGTCGATCCCGACTGCCTGGCGCGCGTCGTACTCGACCGCCGACTTGACGAGAAAGATCCCGACGAGGCCGAACGTGATTGCCCTGGCCAGATGCCCCACCACTCCGACGACGGTGAAAAGCCGGAGCGTTCGGGGCGTCATGTACATGGACTTGGAGTCCTTGATGAACTTGCGGCTTGTTCCCAGGTGCGCCTGATAGACGGCCACACCGATGAACACGAGTCCGGCCAGCGCGACCAGCACGCGTCCGCCGGGCCACCCGAACACGTCTGATGTCGTCGCGCGCGGCTTTGTGCCGCTGCCCGTCGACCCGGCGAGAATCCCGATCGCCGCTGCGCAGAAGAGCCCATATGCGCAGCCGCTGCCGAACGCCCCGACCCGATCTTTCGCGCTGTGCCGGCCCGCTTCGGGGGTCCGTCCGGCGAAGGCTTGTGTCATGCGCAACATCGTGTATCCCGCAAGCCCGATCGCGACTACGACCAGCAGGGCGCGCCCAAAACTCTGACGGGCGATGAGATGCATCGCACCCTCCTGGCCCGGGCTCTCACCACCGACGCCCCGGGCAAGCTGGACGGCGAGGATCCCCATGAGGACATAGATCACGCCCCGCGCGACGTATCCGGCGCGGGCGAGGCGCTCGAAGGTGCCCGTGGCCGTGATCGCCCGCGTGGAATCCGCTGCGGAGACCTTCACGGTCGGGCTCGCACAGGCGTGGTTGACGACATGCTGACTGTCTTTCCCGCGCCGGCCGATCTCACACCTGGCCCATATCCGTGGGCGGTGGGTGCGGCGCGCGCGATGCCGTTTCGACGCGTTCGGCGGTGATTCCAAATCGCAGCAGACGGCCCCCGAACGCAATCGCGCACATTGCAAACCACGCCCACCCCAGGGCAAGCCCTGCGACGACGTCGGTCAACCAGTGCACGTCGAGCAGCACTCGGCTGCAGGCGACCGCGACCGCGATTCCTACGGCGATGCCCGCCAGCGCCGCGCGGCTTCGGCTCGAGCGTCCTCGTCCGAGGATCAACGCCGAGCCGGCGAAGAACGCCGCCGCGGTCGAGGAATGCCCGCTGGGAAACGACGGCCCCAGTGCTTCGGCGATCGGGTTGAGCGTGGGCCGGGCACGGTCGACGAGGGCCTTCACGCCGTTCGTGACGAGTTTGTCTCCGAGGACGACCGCAAGCAGAAACGGCGCGACGAAGCGATTCGGTCGTCGCATCCAGTCGGCGACGACCAGCACCAAACCTCCGATCGCAACCACCCACGTATCGCCCGCCTGGGTGACGAACTCGACCGCTGCGTCGGAGAAACGTGTTGCGTGGTCGTGACCCCACTGGGCCGCTGTCTCGTCGATTTGTCGAAGCACATCATTTGTCCGCACGATTGAGGCCAGGAGCCCGAGGAGTGCGCCGCCCGCGATCACAACGCCGAACGCGATGCTGAGCGCCAGGCCCGTCATCACTTCCGGATCCCGGCGGGCGCGCGCCCACCCACCCACGCGGCCGCTGCGGCGCGACGCCCCGACGACGGCGTTGACGACCGAGGTCGTGGTCGCACCGGGAGTCGTGTGCGGATACCGCCCGGCCACTGCAGCCGCTGCGATTCCAGCGCCAGACGAGATGAGGATGAGGATGAGGAATGGCAAGGTGGCGCGACGATCTCACGGCCCCGAGTTGCTCGAGGCCGTACCGTCGAAGGGAGGTTTCCCGAACGACGGATTGGGAAACGTGAGGGTATGGGAATCGTCGACCCTGCTGCCGATCCGGTCGGACATCAGACGACTGGCAGGGGCCCCGGGCTTTCGAGATCGCGGCGCACCGCCACGCTGTTCGAGCCGCTCGACGAAGGAGTGGCGTCGGCCATCGTGGATCGACTCCGGGGCGTGAAGCCATTGGCTGCGTTCTTTACCGCCACGTTGATCGGATACGTGATGCTGGCCTGCGCGATCGTCGCGCTCGGCTTGCTCCTGACGAAAATTCTGATACCGATCGATCCGATACGACACGCGGACGAATTCGTCCCCGGTTGGATGGCCGACCACCGGACCCGATGGCTTACGGACGCGTCCTCCGTCGCCTCGCGGACCGGAGATGTCCCGGCCCTTCCGGCACTGGTCGCGCTCACGCTCGTGGTGGGCGCGTTCATGCGGAGGTTGCGACTCGGGGCGTTCCTTCTGACGGCGATCCTCATCGAGGTCACGCTCTACCGCATCGGAGCGCTGGCCGTCCCCCGGCAACGTCCTGACGTCCAACGCCTGGATCTGCTTCCTGTGGACGAGAGCTTTCCATCCGGCCACGTCGCAGCATCCGTCGTCGTCTATCTCGGACTCGCGCTCCTGGTGACAGCCCACTCTCAGCGGCGATGGGTGGCGGTGCTGAGCTGGTCGGTTGGGATCGTCCTCGTCCTCACCGTCGCGCTCTCCCGCATCTACCGGGGTATGCATCATCCGCTCGATACGCTCGCCGGGGCCCTGCTGGGTGCGGGATGCCTGATCGTCGCAGTGATCGCGGTGCGGGTATTCGGAGTCGCACAACGACGACGCGCAGCGGGAAATGTGACACCCCGCGGCCTCAGAAAGGACGTCACGTGAAGGTTGCGGTCATCGCCCACAACGGCAAGAGCTTCGGCGGAGGCCTCGGGGAGCTCCGTTCGATTCTGGAGCGTCGGAGGGTCGACGACCTCCTGTGGCGTGAGGTCCCGAAGAGTCGGAATGCGCCAAAGCAGGTTCGCCGCGCGATCGATTGGGGCGCCGACCTGATCTTCGTCTGGGGCGGAGACGGAACGGCCCAGCGCGTGGTCGACGCACTCGCAGGGAGCGACATCCCGATCGCGCTGCTTCCGGCCGGGACGGCGAACCTTCTGGCATCGAGTCTCGGCATCCCCCAGGATATCGAGAAGGCAGTCGACATCGGGTTGGCCGGAGAGCGCCGCCGCCTGGACATCGGACGGGTCAACGGCGAAGCGTTCGCGGTCATGACCGGTGCGGGTTTCGACGCCAGGATGATCGCCGACGCGGACGGCAGCCTGAAGGATCGCTTCGGGCGGTTCGCGTACCTCTTGACCGGTCTCAAGAACCTGCGCGCCACGCCGTTCGATGCCACGATCAAGATCGACGGCGCGCGGTGGTTCAAGGGCACGGCCATTTGCGTGCTGATCGGGAACGTGCCAACGCTCTTCGGCGGCGTTGAGATCTTCGAAGCGTCACGTCCCGATGACGGGCTGTTCGAGGTCGGGGTGCTGACGGCTGACGGCGCGATCCAGACCGTCCGCACGATGGCCCGCGTTGTCGTGGGAACGGCAGACAACGCCCCGTATGCCAAGACGACGAAGGCGTCGTCGGTGCGAATCAAGATGGGGAGGAAAGTCCCCTACGAGGTCGACGGGGGTGAACGCAAGAACGTCACGACCCTCCGCGTCGACGTCGAGCCGGCAGCGCTCGTCGTCTGCGTGCCCGCGGCGGCGCACCTGTGAGGTCACGGGTCTGGAGCGGGGACAACAGCGGCCTGCCGTCCAGCTCACCACCGCTCTGACGGATGGTCACGCGGGCCCGACGCTCGTCCAGATCCAGCACGCCCAGCGAGTTCTCGAACGTCGGCCCCGAGATCAGGCTCCACGTCGCCGTGGGTGCCCGAACGCCCGCTGCGAGCGCGATGACGCGGGTCACGAGCCTGGCGACACGCGAGAACAGCACCCGTACGACCCGTCGCTCGTAGGCCGATAACGGCTTGCGAAATGGCGAGCACACGAGCTGGTAGACGCGGCTGCGCTGAGCATCTCCCACTGAGACCTCGGCGACGTACGCAGTGTGGACATCCCCTCCGAGAACCAGAATCGTCGCGGGCGCCGCCGCGCCGGGCGCGTCGGACGACGCGCGCTCGCGCACCAGATCGACGAATGCGCGGAACGATCGCTGAAAGGCGGGCCAGTGATCGAAGTCGAGTGAGCGGCGGAGACGCTCGCCGACCCGGGCGGCGGCTCGGCCCCATCGACCCGAGCAGACGACCTCGTTCCATGCCTCGAGGTGGTGGATCCCGTGCGCCATGAACACCGGTACCGTGCTGGCGAGGATGAGGTGATCGAAATCTCCGCGGGCCTTGTCGACGATCCACCGCCATTCATCGGCGTCGACGATGTCCCGCCGGCCGTTGGTGAGCACGCGCGCGGCGCGCGTGTCGATGACGATCAGGCGGGTCCGCCCGAAGTCGCGGTGGAAGGCGAAGCGACTGGCCGTGGTGTCCCTATCGGCCGTGCGGGCGAACCGGCGAAGCCGCGGCCCTGCGTCGTCGTCCTTGTAGACCTCCTTCAGCAGCGGCTCCCCGTCGAGTTCCGATGGGGCGAGGTTGCCGATGTGCTGATAGACCCAGTAGGACATGAACGCGCCCAGGATGCGTTCCTCCCACCACGGCAGCAGGCGCATCTCCGCGACCCACTCCTGTGAGATGTTCCAGTCGTCGTGTACGTCGTGGTCGTCGAAGATCATGGTGCTCGGCACAGTGGCGAGCAGCCAGCGGATATCCGGGTCGCTCCACGACTCACGGTGAAGTCGCGTGTACTCCTCGAAGTTCGCGACCTCACCGGGTGGGGGTGCGTCGTCGGCTCCTCGTGCGGCCGCCTCGTCCACCCGTTCATGGATGTACTCGGACGTGTCGGGGGAGACCTCGTCGGCGTACACCTGGTCGCCCAGAAGCAGCAGGCAGTCGGGCCACGGTTCCATGTTGCCCTGCAAACGTCGGGAGTACGCCCAGAGTGCGTCGATTCCGAAACCGGCGGGGTCCTCATCGGGCTGAAGCGTGAACGGGGGCGAATGGGGCGCGCCGACACGACACGAGCCGAAGACGAGCCGCGCCTGCCGCTCACCTTGTCGAGTGACGATCTGGCTGGGGGGGCGTCCGTCGTCGAGTGGCCACACCACGCGGTCGTTGAGCCGAACCTCGTATTGGGTGATCGTCCCGGGCACGAGGTCGCCGATCAGCACGAGGGCGTAGTGGTGCCCCTCGACACAGAACGTGCGTTTGTGCGCGCCGAGCACCGCGACCTCGCAGGGCGCATCGGTCTCGACCCAAACCGTCGCCTGTGTGGTACCCGTGTAGCGAAGGAGCGGTCCGAGAACGAGTTCCGCCATTCGCACAATCCTAGTCCCCCCGCCCGCGCCAACCGCCTTCCCCCGCGCAATCCGGCAAGATCCCGGCGTGACCACGAGTCCTCCGCCACCGCTCCCTGATCGGGTCGAGCAGTCATTCGACGATGGCATCCTTGTGCTGCATCTCGTGCACGAGGGGCATGCCAACGCGCTCACCGAACGGATGCTCGACCAGCTCGCACGCGTGCTCGTCGCGCCGTCGTCGCGATCTGCCCGTGCAGCGATTCTGACCGGATCGGGGGACCGTCACTTCTCGAGCGGTGCCGAACTCGGGACCGAGGCGGCCAAGGAATGGATCGAGCGGATCAAGCGCATCGAACAGGGCATCCAAACGGTCGCGGCCGCAGTCAGCAAGGCTTCATTCCCCGTGATTGCCGCGATCAACGGCGATGCGATCGGCGGGGGTTTGGAGTTGGCGATGGCGTGTGATTGGCGGATCGCTCGCGAGGGCGCTCGCTTTGCGATGCCACCCGCGCGCATCGGGTTGGTCTACACGGCCGAAGGCCTGCGTCGCTTTGTCGCCGAGATCGGCCTGGCGCGGGCGCGTGAGCTGTTTCTGACCGGCCGGGCCTTCGAGAGCCGCCACGCACTCGACATCGGGCTGGTCAACCACGTCGTCTCGGCCGAGGAACTCATGCCCCTGGCCACCAGGATGGCGGCCGCCGTCGCAGCGAATGCACCGATGGCGGTCGAGGGCATGCGGGTCGTGCTGCGCGCGGTGGCCGACGACGACGGCGCCGATGCGAAGGCGCAGCAGTGGCGGGTCAAGACGTTCGGCTCGGCCGACCTGGCCGAGGGACTCGACGCCACACGTGAGCGCCGCCCCGCCACGTTCGGCGGTTTCTAGATGGCCCCGGACGGGCAGGTCGCGTCCTTCGGGGCGCGCGCGGCCGCATGGGTCGTCGACGCCGTGCCACACGCGCTGGTGCCGTATGTCCTGGTGCGCCTGACCGGATCGGCTGCCATCGGGATCGCGGGGTTGCTCATCACCGGCATCCTGTGGAGCATTCTCCCCGAGGCCGGCGCGGGCATGAGCATCGGCAAGCGCCTGGTCGGCATCCGCGTGGTCGATCTGCGCGACGAGGGAGGGCTGGGTCTGGGGCGGTCTGCCCTGCGCTGGGTCGTCAAGTACGGCGTCGGCGGGGCGCTCCCCGTCAGCTACCTGTGGTACTTCCGGGACCCGTCACGCCGGACGTGGCATGACCGCGCGGCGGGCACCAGCGTCGAGTTCTGCGCACCTGCTAGTGGTCGTCCCGGCTGAAGATCTTGGGGGCGGAGCCCAGGATGAACAACGTCCAGATCACACCCAGGATGATCGGCACGGGGCCGACCGCTTCGCGCTCCTTGATGCCCACCCACAGCAGCAGGATGGTCAACAGGGCCAGCATTGCAATGATCCACGCCGGTAGCCGCTTCACGAACGATCCTCGCTGTCGCCTCGCTGAGCCTCGTCAGCCGAACGACACAAGGGTACAGACCCAATGGAGCCATCGTCGTCGTAGACTCACGCCAATGCGCACCGTTCTCAGCGTTCCGGACATCAGCTGCGCGCACTGCGTGAGCGCCATCACGCTGGCCGTTGGCGGCGTGGCGGGCGTCAGCAGCGTGGATGTGCAGCTCGAGCACAAGTTGGTGATCGTCGACGGGGACTGCTCCGAGACCGAGATCGCCGCCGCGATTGTCGACGCGGGATACGAGGTCGCTGACCGGGGCTGACCCGGTGGCGAGACCACAGCGATGACGGACGAGAATCTGGGGCGCACGGGACGGCTTGCGGGAGGTCCCGCGGTCGAGCTCGTACAGGCCGGCCACCGCGTCGAGATCGAACAGGCCGAGCGGCTCGCGGGTGCCTTGTCGCTCGCGGACCTGGCGCACGCGGTGGCGTTGGTGGAGACCGGCGCGCTGGACGTGGTGATGGCGTCAGGGCTGACCGGCGGGCTCCTGCAACTGCACGAGATCCCGCCTGCGGAGTTCCCCTGGGATCCAGAGCGCGGGGACGCGTTCAACTCACGTGAACATGAGCTGCGTCGGCGCGTCGGCGCGTCGGCGTCAGGGTGGTTGACCGCCGGGCGCCCGCGGCGTGAGGCGTTCCGCGTTGCGTTGCGCCTCGTGGCACGGGCGCAGACCCTCGACCTGCACGATGCGCTTCTCGACACCGCGTCCGCACTCGCGGAACAGGCCGAGCGCCACGCCGGCGATCTCGCCGCCGACTACACGTATCTGCAGCCGGCGCAGCCGACGACGATCGGGCATCTGCTGATCGGCTACGCGCAGCCGCTCGTGCGTGACGCGGCGCGGCTTCGTCGTGTGCACGGGTGGTTGGATGCGTCCGTTGCGGGGGTCGGCGGCAGCGCGGGCTCACGGTGGCCCATCGATCGGGTACGCCTGGCGGAGCTGCTGGGCTGTGAGGAGCTGGCGCGCCACACCAAGGATGCGATGTGGGCTGCAGACGGGTATGCGGAGCTGGCGGCGTCGGTCGCGATCGCACTCACCGGGCTGTCCCAGCTGGCCCAGGACCTCGAGATCCTCTGCAGCCGGGAATTCGGTGCCGTCGAGTTGGCGGATGCGCACAGCCGTCAAAGCGACCTGATGCCGCAGAAGAAGAACCCCTACGCCCTGGCCGTCATCCGTGGGGCCGCGGCCGAGGCGGCCGGGACGGTGACGGCCGTCTTGACGGCGCTGCACACCGGATCCGCGCGCACCGACCACTACCAGGTGCTCAACGGTGCCATTCCACGGCTGCTCGAGAACGGTCTCGCGACGGCGAACCTGGCCGCAGGGGTGGTTGGCGGCATGACGATCAACCGTGAACGGATGGCCCAGGCGGCCCATGACGGTTTCACGGTGGCCGCGGACGTCGCGGACGTGGTCGCGGTCGAGGCGGGGATCGACTACCGCACGGCCCACACGATCGTCGGGCGCGCCGTGCGCACACTGGCCGAACAGGGCCGGCCTCCCGCAGAGCTGACGGCAGGGCTCCTGCGCGACATCGCCCAGGAGGTCGTCGGCGCCGGCGTCACGATCGGCGACGGTGCGATCACAAGCGCGCTCGATCCCGAGGCGTGCGTGCGGGCACGTACGCAGGTCGGTGCAACAACGCCCGACGAGATCGCCGGGATGATCGACGAGGTGCGGTCGATCGCCGCCGAGGGTCATGCATGGTCCGGTGCCGCGCGCCGCCGCACCGCACTCGCGACCGACCGTCTGTTGACCCGGGCCCGCGAGATTGCCGCACCCGCCGAAGCGGGCTGACCACTTGGTAGTGGTCCTCCTCGCAAATACGAACACGTTTCCCGGCTGCAAACCGTCGCCAGGCTTTGTCCTCGGTCCCACCGCTATGGCAACCGATAGCGGCAGGACGCTGCGTCCTCGCCTGGCTCGGTTTTCGCGCGGGAAACGTGCCCGTACTTGCGAGGACGACCACTTAGCCTGAATCCACCGACAATCGTGGATGCGGGGCGTGCGGACGCCGAGTCAGACGGGTGCGGGGGAGCACCCGCAGGGTGAACCCTTCGGGTTGACCCCGAGCCCGTATGGCGACGGTGATCCGCGCGCATCCGCGCCGCGAGGGGCGGTGGATTCAGGCT